>NZ_JBNNVS010000032.1:0-64056 GCF_050280665.1 Pseudomonas sp. NPDC089547
CAAGGTGATCAAGCGGATGGCTTACGGCTACCGGGACAGCGAGTTCTTTTTCATGAAGATCAAGAATGACTTTCCCGGCAATCCGTGAAGAACCATAAAAAAACCCGCGTCCTTTCGGATGCGGGTTTTTTTCAGGTCGCCGATCAATTACTTGATCTTGGCTTCCTTGTACACCACGTGCTTGCGAACAACCGGATCATATTTCTTGATCTCGATTTTGTCCGGGGTGGTGCGCTTGTTCTTGTCGGTGGTGTAGAAGTGGCCGGTACCGGCACTCGAAACCAGACGGATCAATTCACGCATGATGTTCTCCCTTAAACCTTGGCGCCAGCTTTACGGATGTCAACCAGAACGGCGTCGATGCCGCGCTTGTCGATGATACGCATGCCTTTGGCGGAAACGCGCAGACGCACGAAACGCTTCTCGGATTCAACCCAGAAACGGTGGTGCTGCAGGTTCGGCAGGAAACGACGACGGGTTTTGTTGTTTGCGTGGGAAATGTTGTTCCCGGTTACTGGACCCTTACCAGTAACTTGACAGACTCTCGACATGACTCAGCCCTCTAAAACCACATGCCCAACCCGGCATGGGTTGGCCGCTTAATCTCTCAGTCTTTGGCGCCTGGGCGCCGTGATTCTGGAGGTCTTATCGACCGGATCCGCTTATGCGACAGGCCGAGCCCCTAGAAAAGAGCGCTGCTTTATACCAGAAAGACTTGGCTGCAACAACTGCGGATGCACATTGCCGCAAGCCAGAACGCGCCGGGCCAGCATAGCGGCAGGCCCCGCCAGCCGTCGACCGCTCGTCGCCAGTTTTGTAAAAAAGGGTGTGGTCATTTGCCGGCGGGCGCACTAGGGTAGGCCTTTTCCAGACTGCACTGGCAGATGGGCCACTGACAGCCAAGGAGCCACCATGCGTGTTGCCGCCCTTTCCTTATTGTTCAACTCTCTGTTCGCCGCCGGCGCCTTGTTCGCTGCCGGCGTTGCCCAGGCGGCGCCGCTGAGCGTTTGCAGCGAAGCCAGCCCTGAAGGCTTCGACGTGGTGCAGTACAACTCGCTGACCACCACCAACGCCACGGCTGACGTGCTGATGAACCGCCTGGTGGAGTTCGACGCAGCGCAAGGCAAGGTGGTGCCGAGCCTGGCGGCCAGCTGGACAGTGTCGGCCGACGGCCTGGTGTATGACTTCACCTTGCGCGATGACGTGAAATTCCACACCACCCCCTACTTCAAGCCAGGCCGCGAGCTGAACGCTGACGATGTGCTGTTCAGCTTCCAGCGCATGCTCTACCCCGCCCATGCCTGGCATAAGACAGCACCGGGCGGCTACCCGCATGCCCAGTCGCTGCAACTGGGCAGCCTGATCAAGGCAATCGAGGCCCCGGCGCCAAACACCGTGCGCTTTACCCTCAGCCACCCGGACGCCACGTTCCTGGCCACCCTGAGCATGGGCTTCGCCTCGATCTATTCCGCCGAATATGCCGACAAGTTGCTGAAGGCCGGCACGCCCGAGAAGCTCAACAGCCAGCCGATCGGCACCGGGCCGTTCGTGTTCCAGCGTTTCCAGAAGGACGCCGTGGTGCGTTATCGCGCCAACCCTGACTATTTCGCCGGCAAGCCAGCGGTCGACCCGTTGATCTTCGCCATCACCACCGATGCCAACGTGCGCCTGCAGAAGCTCAAGCGTGGCGAGTGCCAGGTGGCCCTGTCGCCCAAGCCGCTGGACATTGCCGAAGCGGGCAAGGATGGCAACCTGAAGGTAGCAACCACCCCGGCCTTCATGACCGCCTTCGTTGCCATCAACAGCCAGCACCCGCCGCTGGACAAGCCGGAAGTGCGCCAGGCCATCAACCTGGCCTTCGACAAGCAGGCCTACCTCAAGGCCGTGTTCGAAGATTCCGCAGTGGCCGCCAACGGCCCCTACCCGCCTAATACCTGGAGCTATGCCAAGGACCTGCCCGGCTACCCGCTGGACTTGAAGAAAGCCAAGGCGTTGCTGGCCAAGGCCGGTCTGGCAGAGGGTTTCAGCACCACCATCTGGACCCGCCCGTCGGGCAGCCTGCTCAACCCCAACCCCAGCCTTGGTGCACAGATGTTGCAAGCCGATCTGGCCAAGATCGGCGTAAAGGCCGAGATCCGCGTAATCGAATGGGGCGAGCTGATCCGCCGCGCCAAGGCCGGCGAGCATGACCTGCTGTTCATGGGCTGGGCAGGCGACAACGGCGACCCGGATAACTTCCTGAGCCCGCAGTTTTCCTGTGCGGCGGTAGAGTCGGGGACCAACTTCGCGCGTTTCTGCGACAACCGCCTGGACCAGCTGATCAGCGCCGGGCGCACTACCAACGACCAGAGCGTGCGCAGCCGGCTGTACCAGCAGGCGCAAGCGCTTATCCAGCAGCAGGCGCTGTGGGTGCCACTGGCGCACCCGACGGCTGCCACCCTGCTGCGCCAAGGGGTCGAAGGGTATCAGGTAAGCCCGTTCGGGCGGCTGGACTTCAGCAAGGTGTCGGTGACCAGGTAAACCTGCACCGGCCTCTTCGCGGGCTCGCCCGCTCCCACAGGGATAACACTGCCTTTGACGCTGTGGAGATCCTGTGGGAGCGGGTTTACCCGCGAAAGGGCCAGCACAGGTACACAACGACCTAAGCCACAATCCACCCCTGCTCAACCATCGACAAGGGCTCCCCTTCGCCAATGATGATGTGATCCAGCACCCGCACATCAATCAACGCCAACCCTCGTTTCAGCGACACAGTCAGATGCACATCATCCTGGCTCGGCTCACTGTTTCCCGAAGGATGGTTATGACACAGGATCAAGGCCGCAGCGTTATGCAGCAATGCGCGCCGCACCACCTCTCTCGGATACACACTGGTCCGGTCTATCGTGCCCCTGAACAGGATTTCGAACGCCAACGGCCTATGTTTGGTATCCAGAAACAGGCAGCCGAATACCTCACTGGCCTCATGTCGCAGCATCGCTTTCAAATAGCGCCTCACCGCTTCCGGGGTGTCCATGACTGATTCACGTTCAATCGAAGTTGCCAGGTGCCTACGCCCGATCTCCAGCAACGCCTGTAACTGACCATACCTTACCGGCCCCAAACCCAGTTCACCCATGAACGCTTCGCGGTCGGCCTCCAGCAACCGGCGCAAGCTACCGAATTTCACCAGCAAACCTCGTGACAGCTCCACGACATTGCACCCTCGTACACCTGAACCGAGAAATACCGCCAGTAACTCCGTATCGGTCAGGCTCCCGGCGCCTCGCTGCAACAGCTTCTCCCGCGGTCGTTCTTCAGCCGGCCACTCCCTGATATTCATCCCCGCCCCCTGCCCTTGCTGCGGCCTATTTCGACCCTGTGTTAATCTATTTCGCCTCGTACATGCGACGTTCTGCCGCAGGCATTTTCGAACGTCGCCGCCCGCTCTCACTGGAAAAAGGCAAGCCTATGCAGCGGCTGTATCGCAAGCGCATCGTTCTCGGCGTAGGGGGCGGCATTGCCGCCTACAAAAGCGCCGAGCTGATTCGCCGACTCCTGGAGCACGGCGCGCAGGTGCGCGTCGTCATGACCCGTGGTGGTGCCGAGTTCATCACCCCGCTGACCCTGCAGGCGCTGTCGGGCCACCCGGTGCACATGGACCTGCTGGACCCGGCCGCCGAAGCGGCCATGGGCCATATCGAACTGGCCAAGTGGGCCGACCTGGTGCTGATTGCCCCGGCTACCGCCGACCTGATGGCGCGCATGGCACAAGGCATGGCCGACGACCTGCTGACCACCCTGGTGCTGGCCACCGACGCCACCGTCGCCGTGGCCCCGGCCATGAACCAGGCCATGTGGCGCGACCCGGCCACCCAGGCCAACCTCGAACTGCTCAAGAGCCGTGGCATCCAGGTGTTCGGCCCGGCCTCCGGCAGCCAGGCCTGTGGCGACGTCGGCCTGGGCCGCATGCTCGAGGCCACCGACCTGGCCTGGTGCGCCGCAGAAAGCTTCAAGCGCCAGGCACTGACCGGCAAGCATGTGCTGATCACCGCCGGCCCGACCCAGGAAAACATCGACCCGGTGCGCTACATCACCAATCATAGCTCCGGCAAGATGGGCTTTGCGCTGGCCGAAGCGGCCGCCGAAGCCGGGGCTCGGGTAACCCTCGTCACCGGCCCTGTGCACCTGCCAACCCCCGACCGAGTCAGCCGCATCGACGTGGTCAGCGCGCGGGACATGCTCGCGGCCTGTGAAGCCGCCATGCCATGCGACCTGTTTATCGCCTCGGCGGCGGTTGCGGACTACCGCCCGGAAGTGGTTGCCGCACAAAAACTGAAGAAAGATCCTACGACCGGCGACGGCATGCTGCTGCAGATGGTGCGCAATCCCGATATCCTTGCCACCATCGCTGGCCGCGCCGACCGCCCGTTCAGCGTCGGCTTTGCCGCCGAAACCGAACACCTGCTCGATTACGCCACGCGCAAGCTCAAGGACAAGAACCTCGACCTGATCGTCGCCAATGATGTGGCCAACCCCAGCATCGGCTTCAACAGCGAAGAAAACGCCTTGACCGTGATCGACCGCCAGCAGCACCAGACTCTCTTCGCGCAGACCAGCAAGGGCAAGATTGCCCGGCAACTGGTCGCCTTCATCGCCGAACGGCTCAACCAGGTTCAATAAGTTACATGCACGCTCTTCAAGCCAAGATCCTCGACCCACGCCTGGGCAGCGAATTCCCGCTGCCAACGTACGCCACCCCCGGCTCCGCCGGCCTCGACCTGCGCGCCCTGCTCAAGGAGGACACTGTCCTTGAGCCAGGCCAGACCCTGCTGATCCCTACCGGCCTGTCGATCTACATCGGCGACCCGGGCCTTGCCGCAGTCATCCTGCCCCGCTCGGGCCTGGGCCATAAGCACGGCATCGTGCTGGGCAACCTGGTCGGCCTGATCGACTCGGACTACCAGGGCGAACTGATGGTGTCGTGCTGGAACCGCGGCAGCACCCCGTTCACCATCGCCGTTGGCGAGCGTATCGCCCAACTGGTGCTGGTACCGGTGGTACAGGCCCATTTCGACATTGTCGAAGCTTTCGATGAAAGCCAGCGTGGCGCTGGCGGCTTCGGTCACTCCGGCAACCACTGAGCCGGCAAATGACCGTTCAGGCCAAGGATGGCGAACTCTCTGGCGAAACCACCGTCCAAGCGTTCAGTTTGCGCCTGCCCAGAAAGCCTTTGACTAATGGAGCTTCCAGAGATGAACGACATGGCCCACCTGGTCCCCGCCGCATTGCCAGACAGCATTTTCCGCGCGTATGACATCCGCGGCGTGGTCGGCAAAACCCTTCACGCCGAAACCGCCTACTGGATCGGCCGCGCCATCGGCGCCCAGAGCCTGGCCCAGGGCGAACCGCAGGTTTCGGTAGGCCGTGATGGCCGCCTGTCCGGCCCGATGCTGGTCGAACAGCTGATCAAGGGCCTGGTCGATGCCGGCTGCCACGTCAGCGACGTCGGCCTGGTGCCCACCCCTGCACTGTATTACGCGGCCAACGTACTGGCCGGCAAGTCGGGCGTGATGCTGACTGGCAGCCACAACCCATCGGACTACAACGGTTTCAAGATCGTCATCGCGGGCGACACCCTGGCCAACGAACAGATCCAGGCCCTGCTGACCCGCCTGAAAACCAACGACCTGACCCTGGCCGAAGGCCGTGTGGAAAAAGTCGGGATCCTGGACCGCTACTTCCAGCAGATCGTCAGCGACGTGAAGCTGGCCAAGAAGCTCAAGGTGGTCGTTGACTGCGGCAACGGCGCTGCGGGTGTGATCGCACCGCAACTGATCGAAGCCCTGGGCTGCGAAGTGATCCCGCTGTTCTGTGAAGTCGACGGCAACTTCCCCAACCACCACCCGGACCCGGGCAAGCCGGAAAACCTCGAAGACCTGATCGCCAAGGTCAAGGAAACCGGTGCCGACATCGGCCTGGCCTTCGACGGTGACGGCGACCGTGTCGGCGTAGTGACCAACACCGGCAGCATCGTCTACCCCGACCGCCTGCTGATGCTGTTTGCCCAGGACGTACTGGCACGCAACCCGGGCGCCGAGATCATCTTCGACGTCAAGTGCACCCGCCGCCTGACCCCGCTGATCGAACAGCATGGTGGCCGCGCACTGATGTGGAAGACCGGTCATTCATTGATCAAGAAGAAGATGAAACAGACGGGTTCGCTGCTGGCCGGCGAGATGAGCGGTCATATCTTCATCAAGGAACGCTGGTACGGTTTTGACGATGGCATCTACAGCGCCGCGCGCCTCCTGGAGATCCTCAGCAAGGCCGGGCAGAGCGCCGAAAACCTGTTTGCTGCCTTCCCGAACGATATTTCCACGCCGGAAATCAATATTGATGTGACCGACGAGGGTAAATTCAGCATCATTGATGCACTGCAACGCGACGCCGACTGGGGCGAAGCCAACCTGACCACCATCGACGGTGTGCGGGTCGACTATCCCCACGGCTGGGGCCTGGTCCGCGCCTCCAACACCACCCCGGTGCTGGTGCTGCGCTTCGAAGCCGACAGCGATGCCGAATTGCAACGAATCAAGGATGTTTTCCGTACCCAGTTGCTGCGGGTTGAGCCTGAGCTGCAACTGCCGTTCTGACCGACTATCTGTTCCTTACAGGAGCCCTGCATGACCCTCGATCGCGATGCCGCTTCCCATGTAGCCGAGGTTTTGTCCGAAGCACTGCCTTACATCCGCCGCTTTGTCGGCAAGACCCTGGTGATCAAGTACGGCGGCAACGCGATGGAAAGCGAGGAGCTGAAAACCGGCTTCGCCCGTGACATCGTGCTGATGAAGGCTGTGGGCATCAACCCGGTGGTGGTCCACGGTGGTGGCCCGCAGATCGGCGACCTGCTCAAGCGCCTGTCGATCGAAAGCCACTTCATCGACGGCATGCGCGTCACCGACTCGGCGACAATGGACGTGGTAGAGATGGTGCTGGGTGGCCAGGTCAACAAGGACATCGTCAACCTGATCAACCGCCACGGCGGCAGCGCCATCGGCCTGACCGGCAAGGACGCAGAGCTGATCCGCGCCCGCAAGCTGACCGTCAGCCGCCAGACGCCCGAGATGACCACCCCGGAAATCATCGACATCGGCCACGTGGGCGAAGTGGTTAGCGTGAACACCGACCTGCTGAACATGCTGGTGAAAGGCGACTTCATTCCGGTTATCGCGCCGATCGGCGTGGGTGCCAACGGTGAGTCGTACAACATCAACGCCGACCTGGTAGCCGGCAAGGTGGCCGAAGCGCTGAAGGCCGAGAAGCTGATGCTGCTGACCAACATCGCCGGCCTGATGGACAAGCAGGGCCAGGTCCTGACCGGCCTGACCACCGAGCAGGTCAACGAGCTGATCGCCGATGGCACCATCTACGGCGGCATGCTGCCGAAGATCAAATGCGCGCTGGATGCGGTGCAGGGCGGCGTGAACAGCTCCCACATCATCGACGGCCGCGTGCCGAATGCCGTGCTGCTGGAAATCTTCACCGACAGCGGCGTGGGTACCCTGATTACCAACCGCAAGCCGCGCTGAGTCATCCGCCAGCCTGCACCGGCCTCTTCGCGGGCGCGCCCGCTCCCACAGGGATGGCGCCAAACCTGTGGGAGCGGGCATGCCCGCGAAGAGGCCCAAACAGGCGACACAAAAAAAGGCGACCTTCACACGAAGGTCGCCTTTTTCATTTCCAGGCCAGGATCAGATCCCGTACTGCGCCCGGTAAGCCTCGACAGCCGGCAGATGCTGCTTCAGCTGCGGGTCATCGGCCAGGAACTCCAGCACCTGGGTCAGCGAAACGATGCTGACCACCGGGATACCAAAGTCACGTTCCACTTCCTGGATTGCCGACAGCTCGCCATTGCCACGCTCTTCGCGGTTCAGCGCGATCAGCACGCCAGCAGCCTTGGCCTGCTGGGCATTGATGATCTGCATGACCTCACGAATGGCAGTACCGGCAGTGATCACGTCGTCGATGATCAGCACCTCACCGACCAGCGGTGCGCCAACCAGGCTGCCGCCTTCGCCGTGGTCCTTGGCTTCTTTGCGGTTGAAGCACCATGGCACGTCGAGCTGATGCTGGTCCGCCAAGGCCACGGCAGTAGTCGCCGCCAAAGGGATACCCTTGTAGGCCGGGCCAAACAGCACGTCGAACGGGATCTTGCTGTCGACGATGGCTGCAGCGTAGCAACGCCCCAGCTCGGCCAGTGCGGAACCGGTGTTGAACAGGCCGGCATTGAAGAAATACGGGCTGGTACGCCCCGATTTCAGGGTGAATTCACCGAAACGCAGTACCCCGCGATCGATGGCAAAACGGATAAAGTCGCGCTGATACGGCTGCATGAATAGTCCCGGACACCACGGATTTAGCTAAATGGGTTGAGCTCGGGTATCATACACGCACGAGATTTTTGGGGCCATTTATGCGGATCATCAGTGTGAACGTTAATGGCATTCAGGCTGCGGCCGAGCGTGGTTTGCTCAGCTGGCTACAAGCCCAGAATGCCGACGTCATCTGCCTTCAGGATACCCGCGCCTCGGCCTTTGAACTCGATGACCCAGCTTTCCAGCTCGATGGCTATTTCCTTTATGCCTGCGACGCGGAGGTGCCTGCCCAAGGTGGTGTGGCCCTTTACTCGCGCATGCAGCCCAAGGCAGTCATCACCGGCCTGGGCTTCGAGACAGCCGACCGTTACGGGCGTTACCTGCAAGCAGATTTCGACAAAGTCAGTATTGCCACCCTGCTGCTGCCTTCGGGCATGAACGGCGACGAAGACTTGAACCAGAAGTTCAAGTTGATGGACGACTTCGCCAAGTACCTGGACAAACAGCGTCGCAAGCGTCGCGAATACATCTATTGCGGCTCGTTCTACGTGGCGCAGCAGAAGCTCGACATCAAGAACTGGCGTGACAGCCAGCAGTCGCCGGGCTTCCTGGCGCCGGAACGCGCCTGGATGGATGCGATCACGGGCGAGATGGGTTACGTGGATGCCCTGCGCGAAGTCAGCCGTGAAGGTGACCAGTACAGCTGGTGGCCGGACAACGAGCAGGCCGAAATGCTCAACCTGGGCTACCGGTTCGACTACCAGATCCTCACCCCGGGCCTGCGCCGCTTCGTGCGTAACGCCCGCCTGCCGCGTCAGCCGCGCTTCTCGCAGCATGCGCCGCTGATCGTGGACTATGACTGGACGTTGACCATCTAAAAGCATGGGGCCGCTTCGCGCCCCTATCGCGACACAAGGCCGCTCCTACAAGGGTTATGCATTCCCCTGTAGGAGCGGCCTTGTGTCGCGATAGGGCTGCAAAGCAGCCCCAGCTTTATTTGATCGGCCGCCAGATCATCGGGTAGCGATACGGCTTGCCCTCATTGGCCCGCACCGCGGCAATGATGATCAGGATCAGCACCGCCACCGTCAGCATGGCGAACAGCACCAGCCCGATGACCACGAACATCAGCAAGAAGCAGATGAACCCGGCAATGGTCACGCTGATCTGAAAGTTCAGCGCCTCTTTGCCCTGGGCGTCGATGAAAGGGTCTTGCTCGCGCTTGAGGTGCCACAGCACCAGCGGGCCCAGCAGGTGCCCGAGCGGCACCACCAGGCCCAGCAGCGCGGAGAGGTGGCAGAACATTGCCCATTGCCGGATCTCGGCATTGGGCGGGGTGATCGACAGGTTCGAATCGCTCATGCCCCGCTCCTTCCTGGCTGGATCAGTCGGCCAGTGCGGCCTGCTGCAGTTCGAAGATCTCAGTCATGCCTTTCTGCGCCAGCGCCAGCATGGCGTTGAAGTCTTCCGGCTGGAACGGCGCACCTTCGGCAGTGCCCTGCACTTCGATGAAGCCACCGGCGCTGGTCATGACCACGTTCAGGTCGGTTTCGGCGGCGGAGTCTTCGAGGTAGTCCAGGTCGAGCACAGCTTCGCCCTGGTACATGCCCACCGACACGGCAGCGATCATGTGCTTTAGCGGGTTGCCGCCCTTCAGGCCGCCGCGCTTCTTGATCACCGCCAGGGCGTCGCACAGGGCGACCATGGCACCGGTGATGGATGCGGTACGGGTGCCGCCATCGGCCTGGATCACGTCGCAGTCGACGTACAGGGTGATGTCGCCCAGCTTGCTCATGTCCAGCGCAGCGCGCAGCGAGCGGCCAATCAGGCGCTGGATTTCCAGGGTGCGGCCACCCTGCTTGCCACGGCTGGCTTCGCGCTGGTTACGCTCACCGGTAGAACGCGGCAGCATGCCGTACTCGGCAGTCAGCCAGCCTTGGCCCTGGCCTTTGAGGAAGCGCGGCACACCGTTTTCCACACTGACCGTGCAGATGACCTTGGTGTCACCGAACTCGACCAGTACCGACCCTTCGGCGTGCTTGGTGTAGTTGCGGGTGATGCGGATCGAGCGGAGCTGATCGGCGGCGCGACCACTTGGACGTTTCATCTGGGATACCTGTACTGGGACTTTGAATCTGCCGAGCATTATAGAGCCCGCAGCGCAGGGAAGACATGCCTATTGTCGCGCCCTCCACAGCCCGTCGCCTTTTCCTACCCCGGCGTTCCCCCCTCTGTAACATAGGTGGATTGGGCGCCACGGCGCCACTGCGCTACAATCCTGCGCCTTGAAGCCGAGAGGCTCCCAACGTTCATTCAACTACGCGAGGTACTCCCCATGGTGCACAGCATGACCGCTTTTGCTCGTGTCGAGCGCGCCGGCAGCCAAGGCACCCTGGTCTGGGAACTGCGCTCGGTCAACCACCGCTACCTGGAACCCCACCTGCGTTTGCCCGAGGCCCTGCGCGACCTTGAAGGCGGCGTTCGTGAAGGCCTGCGCCAGGGCCTGTCGCGGGGCAAGGTGGAATGCACCTTGCGCCTCAACGAAGACAGCAACGGCAAGCCGCTGAAGGTAGACCGCGAGCGCGCCGCACAACTGGTCGCAGCCGCCGAGGAAGTGGCCGGGCTGATCAAGCAGCCGGCACCACTCAACCCGCTGGAGGTGCTGTCGTGGCCAGGCGTGCTGGTGGCCGACACCAGTGACCCGCAGGCGCTAAACGCCGAAGCCATGGCACTCTTCGACGAAGCACTGGCCGAACTCAAGGCCGGGCGCCAGCGCGAAGGCCAGGAACTGGCCCGGCTGATCAACGATCGCCTGGACAACATGACCAGCGAAGTCACCACCCTGCGCGCCCTGGTGCCGCAGATGCTGGCCGCGCAGCGGCAGAAGATTCTCGACCGCTTCGGCGACATGCAGGCCGAACTCGACCCACAGCGCCTGGAACAAGAGATGGTGCTGCTGGCACAAAAGAGCGACGTGGCCGAGGAGCTCGACCGCCTCAGCACCCACGTTACCGAAGTGCGCCGGGTACTCAAGGGCGGCGGCGCCGCAGGGCGTCGCCTGGACTTCCTGATGCAGGAACTCAACCGCGAAGCCAACACCCTCGGCTCCAAGGCCTTCGACCCACGCAGCACGCAAGCGGCGGTCAACCTGAAGGTATTGATCGAACAGATGCGTGAACAAGTACAGAACATCGAGTAAGGCCACCCCGACCATGAACCACAGCAGCGGCACCCTCTACATCGTTTCGGCCCCTTCGGGCGCCGGCAAGACCAGCCTGGTAACGGCCCTGACCAAGGACGACCGGCAGATCCGCGTTTCGGTCTCGCACACCACCCGCGCCATGCGCCCGGGCGAGGAACACGGGGTGAACTACCACTTCGTCGTCCACGAAGAATTCAAGGCGCTGATCGCGCAGGGCGACTTCCTGGAGCATGCCGAAGTGTTCGGCAACTTCTACGGCACCTCGCGCAGCGCGCTGCAGCAGACGCTGGATCAGGGCTACGACCTGATCCTGGAAATCGACTGGCAAGGCGCCCAGCAAGTGCGCAAGCTGATGCCCGAGGCGCGTTCGGTGTTCATCCTGCCACCGAGCCAGAAGGCCCTGCGCGAGCGTCTGGACGGCCGTGGCCAGGACAGCGAAGAGATCATCGCCGGGCGCATGAAGGAAGCGGTCAGCGAGATGGAGCATTACGACGAGTATGAGTACGTCATCATCAACGATGACTTCGACGTAGCGCTGGAAGACTTGAAGGCGGTGTTCCGCTCGAATCGCCTGGTGTTGAAGAAGCAGCAGCAGCGCAACAGCGAGTTGCTCAAAGAACTGCTCTCCTGAGGGACCGCATGGGGCTGCTTTGCAGCCCTTTCGCGACACAAGGCCGCTCCTACAGGGGATCGCGCAAGACTGACTGACGCGATCTTTTGTGGGAGCGGCCTTGTGTCGCGATAGGGGCGCAAAGCGCCCCCAGCTTTATTCCTGCAAAGGCAAGGTAGCCTGCTGACGCAGGGTAGCCCCCAGGAAGTAAGCCGGCGCGCGCATGCGCGATAGCATCATCAGCCCGATGCCCAGCACCGAGATGATCGCGGCAATCACGAATACCAGCCCCAGCCCGCCCACATGCGAGCCACTGCCGAAGTCCGGCGAGGCGCTGTCGATGGCGGTGCGCAAGAAGATCACCGACAAGATCACCCCCCCTACCAGCGGGCACAGGCCACGCATGATGAAGTGGCGCACGCTGTCGAACAGGCTGCCGCGGAAGTACCAGACGCAAGCAAACGCAGTCAGCGAATAGTAGAAGCAGATCATCATGCCCAGCGCGGTGATGGTATCGGCCAGCACGTTCTCGCTCAGGCTACGCATGGTCACGTAGAACAGGCCCGCTGCCACACCCGCACAGATGGTGGCATAGCGCGGGGTTTGCGAACGCGGGCAGACAGTGGCGAACTTCTGCGGTACGGCACCGTAGTACCCCATGGCCAACAAGGTACGCGCCGGCGCCACGAAGGTCGACTGCAGCGATGCCGCCGTGCTGGCCAGCACGGCGATGGACATCAGGATCGCCAACGGCCCCATCACCGGGCCGGCGAGGTGGGCAAAGACGTTCTCCTGGATGCGCGGGTTGTTCAGGCCCAGGCCCGTTTCGCTGATACCGGCAAACTGCAGGGTGGCGATGGCGGTAAACAGGTACAGGCCGAGGATCAGCATTACGGTCCAGGTGGCGGCCTTGCCGGGCACCTCTTCGCTGCCCACCGACTCTTCGCTCACGGTCAGGCACGTGTCCCAACCCCAGAAGATGAAGATCGACAGCGACAGCCCCGCGGCAAAGGCCGAAAACGACTCGACACCGAACGGGTTGAACCAGGCGAAGTCGAACTCCAGTGGCGGCGTCGCGGCGGTGCCGCCGAATGCGGCGACGGCAAAGCCGATCAACACCACCAACTGCAAGGCCACCAGGCCGTACTGCACGGTCATGGTGGTGGCAATGCCGCGACAGCAGATCCACACCGCCAGCGCAATGAACACGCAACAGGTGGTAATGTTGATCAGCAGGTTATCGGCCAATGCCGCCAGCTCATGCTGGCCGGTGATCTGGCCCAGGAACAGGTAGAAGAAGTCGACCGCCACCCCCGCCAGGTTCGACAGCACGATGGTGGTGGCCACCACCAACCCCCAGCCGCCAATCCAGCCGATCATCGGGCCGAAGGCCCGCGCAGACCAGGTAAACGAGGTGCCGCTGTCCGGCTCTGCCGAGTTCAGCTCACGGTAGCCCAGGGCCACCAGCAGCATCGGCAGGAAGCCGACGATGAACACGGCCGGCAGGTGGGCACCCACCTCGCGCACGGTCGGGCCAAGGGCGCCGGTCAGAGTGTAGACCGGAGCGATGGTGGAAATGCCCAGTACCACGGTAGCCAGCAAGCCCAGCCGGCCTTTGGCCAGACCCTTGCTGCTCTGGGTGTTACCCGCGTCGGCCACCACGTCGGGTGGGCGGCCGGCTTCTGTGTAATTGCTCATGAGTATTTGCCGTAAATTTTGGAATTGTTTTCGCAGGCCTTGCGCACAAGGCCTGCTTTCACTCATTGAAAGCTTGCTGCCGGGAACACGTCATCCAAGACCTTCGGCTGACGTCAGAATGCCTTCTGCCGTGCGCCCTCCCGCGCTGCGTAAGCAATGCAGGCCTCGCGAAACGCCTGGAACAGGCACAGCGAGACCGGGTTTTCGCTAAAGCGCCACTCCGGGTGCCACTGCACACCGAGCACAAAGCCCGGCGCATCGGGCATGGACACCGCTTCGATCAGGCCATCCGGGGCCCGTGCCTCGACGCGCAGGCCAGGGGCCAGGCGGTCGATGCCCTGGCTGTGCAGCGAGTTGACCTCGAACTGCGCCGCCAGGCCCAGGCGCTCGAACAACCCACCAGGCTCAATGCCGACAGGGTGACGAGGGCCGTATTGCACCTCCAGGGGTGCGTCCTCAGGTTCGCGGTGGTCGAGATAGCCGGGCAATTCCTGCACACGCTGATGCAGGCTGCCGCCAAGGGCCACGTTCAGTTCCTGGTAGCCACGGCAGATGCAGAACACCGGCACACCGGCGGCAATGGCCGCCTGCAGCAGCGGCAGGGTCAGCCGGTCACGCGCCAGGTCATGCCGGGTACCGGCCGCACTGGGGGCGCCATTGTAATGATGCGGTTCGATATTAGAAGGCGAGCCGGTAAAAACAATGCCGTGCAGACGGGCCAGCAGCGCTTGCGTATCGCTGCCCCCGTCACGGGCCGGCAAGATCAGCGGCAAGCCGGCAAAGCCGGCCGCCTCGACATACTTGTCGCCTACCGTGTGCGACGAGTTCTTCCCAACCTGCTGACGGCAGGCGCTGACACCGATCAAGGGGACCGCAGTTGCGCTCATGGGCTTACACCGTGTGCAGGTACCAGTTGTACTCAAGGTCGGAGATCGACACTTCGAACTCGGCCAGTTCGCTTTCCTTGCAAGCCACGAAGATATCGATGTAGTCCGGGCTGATGTATTGGTTGAGCACTTCGCTGTCATCCAGCGCGCGCAGGGCATCGCGCAGGTTGTTCGGCAGGCTTTGCTCCAGTTGTTCGTAGGAGTTGCCTTCGATAGGCGCATCCGGCTCGACCTTGTTGGTCAGCCCGTGATGCACGCCGGCCAGGATGGCCGCCAGCATCAGGTACGGGTTGGCATCGGCGCCGGCCACACGGTGTTCCAGGCGCACGTTGTCGCTGCTGTCGGTCGGCACACGTACGGCAACGGTGCGGTTGTCCAGGCCCCAGCTCGGTGCGTTGGGCACGTAGAACTGCGCGCCGAAGCGGCGATAGGAGTTGATGTTCGGGCACAGGAAAGCCATCGACGCCGGCATGGTCTCCAGCACGCCACCGATGGCGTGGCGCAGCGTGTCGCTTTGCAGCGGGTCGTCACTGGCGAAAATGTTCTTGCCGGTTTTCTTGTCCAGCAACGAAATGTGCACGTGCAGGCCGTTGCCTGCCTGGCCCGGGTAGGGCTTGGCCATGAAGGTGGTGTCCATTTCATGGTCGTAGGCCACGTTCTTGATCAGCCGCTTGAGCAGGATCGCGTAGTCGCAGGCCTTCAGCGGGTCTGCCACGTGGTGCAGGTTGACCTCGAACTGCGCCGGGGCGCTTTCCTTGACGATGGCGTCGGCAGGCAGGCCCTGCTCCTTGGCCGCTTCGAGCATGTCTTGCAGGCAGTCGGCGTATTCGTCGAGGTCGTCGATCAGGTACACCTGGGTCGACTGCGGGCGTTTGCCGGAAATGGGCGAACGCGGTGGCTGCGGGCGGCCGTTGAGGTTGTCCTGGTCGATCAGGTAGAACTCCAGCTCGAACGCAGCACAGATGGTCAGGCCCAGGTCGTCGAACTTGCTCACCACCTGACGCAGCACTTCACGAGGGTCGGCGAAGAACGGCGCGCCTTCGATCTCGTGCATGGTCATCAGCAGCTGGGCGGTGGGGCGTTTCTGCCACGGCTCGTCCGACAGCGTGCCAGGGATAGGGAAACAGATGCGGTCGGCATCGCCGATGTCCAGGCCAAGGCCGGTGCTTTCGACAGTGGAACCGTTGATGTCCAGGGCGAACAGCGAAGCCGGCAGGTTGATGCCTTTCTCGTACACCTTGTGCAGGCTGGCCCGCTCGATGCGCTTGCCACGTACCACGCCGTTCATGTCGGAGATCAGCAGGTCGACGTACTGCGTGTCCGGATGGGCCTGGAGGAAGTCATTCATCTCGCTGGAAGAACTGGCGCACGGGGTTACCGACGTCATGGCTGTACATCCTTTGATTTGCTGCGGCGATGTGGGGATACGGCTGGCGCCTCACGGGCGACGATGGTTGCAGCTGTTGTTCTTTTCACTTTCCCATCGTGGGGATTGGTTACCCGACCGGGCGCATTGATTCCGGGGGGCCGTTTCACTATAAAATGGCCCTGACGCAACAGACATTGGCAATTCGGCAAGCAGAGCGTGCACCAATGCAATATCAGATTACCCACGCCGACCTCTCCCTGGTCCTGGCACTGGAGCGTGGCCGCTCACTGGCCAAGGCCGCCGAGCTTCTGAAAGTCGACGTTTCGACCGTATTCCGCTCGATCCGCCGGCTCGAGTCAGCGCTGGGCACAGCCTTGTTCGTCAAGAGCCGCAAGGGCTACCTGCCCACCGACACCGCCCAGGCCCTGGCCGAACAGGCCGAGCGCGCCGAGCAGGCGCTGGAGGCGGCGCGCATCGCCATGACCAGCGGCGAGCAGGTGGTAAGCGGCACTGTGCGGCTGACCTGTACCGAAGCGGTGATGCACAGCCTGCTGCTGCCGGCGCTGGCCGAGTTCATGCCCAACTACCCGGCCCTGTCGCTGGAGATGGGCACCTCCAACACCTTCGCCAACCTCAGTCGCCGTGACGCCGACATTGCCCTGCGCCTGACCAACACGCCACCGGAACATCTGGTGGGGCGCAACCTGGGCTCTACCTCTTACGTTGTCTGCGGCCAGCCGCAGTGGCGCGATCGCCTGGCCGAGTCGCCCGTCAGCACACCGTGGATCGCCCCCGACGACTCGATGCAGGACCACCCCACGGTGGTCTGGCGCAACCAACAGTACCCAGGGCTGAGCCCTCGGTACCAGTGCAGCAGCATGTCGACCATCGCCCAGCTGGTGACTGCCGGGCTGGGCGTGGCGGCGCTGCCGGACTACATGGTGCATGCGCTGCCCGGTGTGGATGCGCTGAGCGGGCCGCTGGCCGGCTGCGACACCCAGCTGTGGCTGCTGACCCGGCCGGATTGCCGGGCGCTGCGCTCGGTGCAGACATTGTTCGAAGAGCTGACCCCGCGGTTGCGCGGCGCGATGCTCTGAGGTTATCGTCAGGTTCATGCAGTGAGGGTGTCTGTTCCGGCCCTTTCGCGGCTAAAGCCGCTCCCACGGGGTGCGGCGACAGGCCTAGGTATACAGCAGGCCGACAAAACAGCGCTTCCCTATTGGCTGGTGATTTTTTAAACTATCGAGTCCGCCTGCCCATTACTGGGCTGCACGCCCACCGCATTTGCTACTGAGGAAGACCATGGCCCGCGTAACTGTTGAAGACTGCCTGGAACACGTGGATAACCGCTTTGAGCTGGTCATGCTCTCGACCAAGCGCGCTCGCCAGCTGGCGACCGGCGGCAAAGAGCCACGCGTAGCGTGGGAAAACGACAAGCCAACCGTTGTTGCCCTGCGTGAAATCGCCGAAGGCATCGTCACCAACGAGTTCATCGCTGCTGAAGAGATCGTCACCGAGGATCCGGTCTTCGCCGCGTTCGAGGACGAGTCCAACGAGGCTGTCTGATTGATGCCAGGTCGACGTCGCACGGCGCAAGGCCCTCTTCCTCCGCAGGAGGTGAACCCATGCCGGGTATAGAAGCCTTGGCCGAACGGCTGTCGACCTACCTTGGCCCCGAACAGGTCAACCTGGTCCGGCGCGCCTATTTCTACGCCGAACAGGCCCACGACGGGCAGCGCCGCCGCAGCGGCGAGCCCTACGTGACCCATCCGCTGGCCGTGGCCAGCATCCTCGCCGACATGCACATGGACCATCAGAGCCTGATGGCGGCCATGCTGCACGACGTGATCGAAGACACCGGCATCGCCAAGGAAGCCCTCAGCCAGCAATTTGGCGAGACCGTGGCCGAACTGGTCGATGGGGTCAGCAAGCTGACTCAGATGAACTTCGAGACCAAGGCCGAGGCGCAAGCCGAAAACTTCCAGAAGATGGCCATGGCCATGGCCCGCGATATCCGCGTGATCCTGGTCAAGCTGGCCGACCGCCTGCACAACATGCGTACCCTGGAAGTGCTGTCTGGCGAAAAACGCCGGCGCATCGCCAAGGAAACCCTGGAAATCTACGCGCCCATCGCCAACCGCCTGGGCATGCACACCGTGCGCGTGGAGTTCGAAGACCTCGGCTTCAAGGCCATGCACCCGATGCGCTCGTCGCTGATTCACCGGGCGGTGAAAAGCGCACGCGGCAACCGCAAGGAGATCGTCGCCAAGATCGAGCAGTCGCTGGCGAACTGCCTGGCGGTCGACGGTATCCAGGGCGAGGTCAGCGGCCGACAGAAACACCTCTATGGCATCTACAAGAAGATGCGCGGCAAGCGCCGTGCCTTCAACGAGATCATGGACGTGTACGCCTTCCGCATCATCGTCGACAAGGTCGACACCTGCTACCGCGTGCTCGGCGCCGTGCACAACCTGTACAAACCGCTGCCAGGTCGCTTCAAGGACTACATCGCAATCCCCAAGGCCAACGGCTATCAGTCGTTGCACACCACGCTGTTCGGCATGCACGGCGTGCCCATCGAAATCCAGATCCGCACCCGCGAGATGGAAGAGATGGCCAACAACGGCATCGCCGCGCACTGGCTGTACAAGTCCAATGATGACGAGCAGCCCAAGGGCAGCCACGCCCGCGCCCGCCAGTGGGTCAAGGGCATCCTTGAACTGCAGCAACGTGCCGGCAACTCGCTGGAATTCATCGAAAGCGTGAAAATCGACCTGTTCCCGGACGAGGTCTACGTGTTCACGCCCAAGGGCCGCATCATGGAGCTGCCCAAAGGCTCCACGGCCGTCGATTTTGCCTATGCGGTGCACACCGACGTGGGCAACAGCTGCATCGCCTGCCGCATCAACCGCCGCCTGGCGCCGCTGTCCGAACCGCTGCAAAGCGGCTCGACGGTGGAAATCGTCAGCGCCCCGGGCGCACGGCCAAACCCGGCCTGGCTGAACTTCGTGGTGACCGGCAAGGCACGCACGCACATCCGCCACGCACTCAAGCAGCAGCGTCGCTCCGAGTCCATCAGCCTGGGTGAACGCCTGCTGAACAAGGTGCTCACCGGTTTCGACAGCAGCCTGGAGAAAATCCCGCAGGAACGTATCCAGGCGATCCTTGCCGAGTACCGCCAGGAACTGATCGAAGACCTGCTCGAAGACATCGGCCTGGGCAACCGCATGGCCTACGTGGTCGCACGCCGCCTGCTGTCGGCCGACGGCGAGCAGTTGCCCGCGCCGGAAGGCCCGCTGGCGATCCGTGGTACCGAAGGCCTGGTGCTGAGCTACGCCAAGTGCTGTACGCCCATCCCGGGTGACCCGATCGTCGGCCACCTGTCGGCTGGCAAAGGCATGGTCGTGCACCTTGAGAACTGCCGCAATATCAGTGAAATCCGCCACAACCCGGAGAAGTGCGTGCAGCTCTCCTGGGCCAAGGACATCACGGGCGAGTTCAATGTCGAATTGCGTGTCGAACTGGAGCACCAGCGCGGCCTGATCGCGCTGCTGGCCAGCAGCGTCAACGCCGCCGACGGCAACATCGAGAAGATCAGCATGGACGAACGCGACGGCCGTATCAGCGTGGTCCAACTGGTGGTCAGCGTGCACGACCGCGTGCACCTGGCGCGTGTGATCAAGAAGCTGCGTACCCTGACCGGTGTGGTCCGCATCACCCGCATGCGTACGTAGTCCGCCAACCGCAAGGAGTCATCATGAGCAAGACCGTCATCAACAGCGACAAGGCCCCAGCCGCTATCGGTACCTACTCGCAGGCGATCAAGGCCGGCAACACCGTGTACATGTCGGGCCAGATCCCACTGGACCCGAAGACCATGGAACTGGTCGAAGGCTTCGAAGCCCAGACCGTGCAGGTGTTCGAAAACCTCAAGGCCGTGGCTGAAGCCGCTGGTGGTTCGTTCAAGGACATCGTCAAGCTGAACATCTTCCTCACCGACCTGAGCCACTTCGCCAAGGTCAACGAAGTAATGGGCCGCTACTTCGAGCAGCCATACCCAGCCCGTGCCGCCATCGGCGTTGCCGCGCTGCCGAAAGGCGCCCAAGTCGAAATGGACGCCATCCTGGTCATCGAATGATGCCCCGGTGACGGGCGCCCTGCCCGTCACCCCTCCTCTGCAAGGTTACCCGTCATGCGTCAAGCATTGCCCCTCGCGCTGGCAGCCCTGCTACTGGGCGGCTGCGCCAGCCACAAACCTGAAGATTTCAACGGCACCTGGATCAACCAGGACGCCATCACTGCGGCTGTCAAAGGCGGCAGCTTGCGCCAGGCGCTGAATGAGCATGGCCCGGTGTTCGAGTGGAAGCTCGACGTCGCCAACCAGCAGGCCAGCTACAGCAATGGCTTCGAGGCCGCCGACGGCCAGCTGAGCGCCAATGAAAAGCAATGGCAAGCCAGTTTCGAAGGCGGCCAGACCGAACAGCTGTCGCTTGATGGTGACGAGCTGCTAACCGTCGATCAACGTGGTGCCAAGCAGGCCTTCGTACGCGCCAAGACGCCTGCGGCTGCCAATGCCCCGCTGGGTAGCAACTTCGAGAAGGCGTTGTACCAGGCCTACCTGGGTGGCAACTGGAAGATCACCGAAGGCCAAGGCAAAGGTGCCAGCGTGCGCTTCAGCGACACCGGCAACGTCACCGGCCTGCCCGGCCCGGACCGCTTCGCCCTGTGCCTGGCAGGCGACTGCGCGACCATGGGCGGCAGCAATGACAGCCTGTGGCTGGAGCGAAACCAGCGGGGTGCACCATTCATCATCAAGCGCGATGGCGACAAACTGGAGATTTTCCAGGCTGTGAACCGTGCACAGCCAGATGAAATGCCGGAGCTGGCGGCGGGCAAGCGTCAGTGGGTGCTGGAGCTCAACTGAAAACCCACGCGCACCCTGTAGGAGCGGCCTTGTGTCGCGATGGGGCGCGCAGCGGCCCCAAAATTTCAGCGTCGCCGCAAGGAATGCTGGGGCTGCTTCGCAGCCCTATCGCGACGCAAGGCCGCTCCTACAGGGACCGCATCAAGCCTGAGGCTGGTTTTTACCCTCCAGAATCGCGGCATACCCTTCCTTGTAACTCGGATACTCCGGCACCCAGCCCAAAGCCCGGGCCCGGGCATTGCTGCAGCGTTTGCTGCCAGTACGCCGCACCCGCTGCTCATCAGACCACTCGGTAACCCCTATGTACTCGCGTAGCCAGGCCACCACGTCGGCCAGCGGCGCCGGGTCGTCATCAACGCCAATGTAGTAGTCGTCCAGCACCTTGCCATCGGCATCGGCCTGCAGCAGGTGCGCCAGCAGGCTGGCGGCATCCTCGGCATGAATGCGGTTGCCGTACAGCGGCGGCTCCTCGGCCACGCGGTAACCTTGGCGCACCTGGCTCAGCAGCCATTCACGACCAGGGCCATAGATACCGGTCAGGCGCACCACGCTTGCCGGGATGCCGCTGCCCAGCGCCAGCTGTTCAGCCTCCAGCATCACCCGCCCGGAATAGCCCTCGGGCTCGGTGGCTGCACCTTCTTCGATCCATTCACCATCTTTTTGGGCATACACGCTGCTGCTGGAAACGAACAACAGGCGACGGGGGCGCTGGCCACGCTCGGCGAGCCAGGCCAGCACATGGCGCAGCCCTTCGACATAGGCGGCCTGGTAGCCCGCCTCGTCGTGCTGGCTGGCCGCCACGCAGTACACCAGGTAGTCCAGCGAACCCTGTGGCCAGGCTTGCGGAATCGACGGCTCGGCCAGATCGGCGGCAATCGGCGTAACCCCTGCAGGCAGTTGCCCGACCGACCGGCGCAGGCCGCTTACCTTCCAGCCTTTGGCCAGCATCTGCTTGGCAAAGCGCCCACCTACATCACCACATCCCACCACCATCACGGAAAGGTCTGACATCACAAAACTCCCTAGACCAATTGATAAGCCCGACCACGCTACACGATGGGTGGCTAGACCATAGGCGAAAAAAGCAACAAGATTACTTTTGTTAACAAGAATTACTTGCAATAATGGCTGCCAATTTGTTCTCGGCCTACTTCGAGGCCTTGGAGAACGTTCACTTTATTCTTCATCAGGTCCGGCCAGCATGACACGTACTCAACCTTCCGCTTCGCCAACCCCGTCGCGCGCCTGGCGCGCCATCGCCGCGCTGGCACTCAGCCTGGTGCTGGCCCCGGTGGCCATGGCCGATGAGCCAACCGCCCAGGCGGCCACGCCAGCCGCTGCTACCGCGCCGGCTGCTCCGGCTACCCCAGCGGCACCGGCCGCGGAAGGCCAGGCACCTGCTGGCGAAGCACAGGTTGCCGCCCCGGCAGATTCGCAGGTAGTGGTTGATCCCGCCACCGACGCACTGATTGAAGACACCTCGCTGGGCATGGCCCACGACCTGTCCCCATGGGGCATGTACAAGAACGCCGACATCGTGGTGAAGATCGTCATGATCGGCCTGGCGATTGCCTCCATCATCACCTGGACCATCTGGATTGCCAAAGGCTTCGAGCTGATGGGCGCCAAGCGTCGCCTGCGTGGTGAAATCGCCCAGCTGAAGAAATCCGCCAGCCTGAAAGAAGCCAGCGAAGTTTCCAACAAAGAAGGCACCCTGGCCCACACCCTGGTCCACGACGCCCTCGAAGAAATGCGCCTGTCGGCCAACGCCCGCGAAAAAGAAGGCATCAAGGAGCGCGTCAGCTTCCGCCTGGAGCGCCTGGTGCATGCCAGCGGTCGCACCATGAGCAACGGCACCGGCGTACTCGCAACCATCGGTTCCACTGCGCCTTTCGTCGGCCTGTTCGGTACCGTATGGGGCATCATGAACAGCTTCATCGGCATCGCCAAGACCCAGACCACCAACCTGGCCGTGGTTGCCCCTGGTATCGCCGAAGCCTTGCTGGCCACCGCCCTGGGCCTGGTCGCTGCAATCCCGGCTGTGGTCATCTACAACGTCTTCGCCCGCTCCATCGCTGGCTACAAGGCTCAGGTGTCCGACGCCTCCGCTCAGGTACTGCTGCTGGTCAGCCGTGACCTGGACCACCAGGGCAGCGATCGCGCCGCCCCGCACATGGTGAAAGTGGGGTAAGCCATGGGCCTGCATCTCAACGAAGGTGGCGACGACCTCGCCGAAAACCACGAAATCAACGTTACGCCGTTCATCGACGTAATGCTGGTGCTGCTGATCATCTTCATGGTGGCAGCCCCCTTGGCCACGGTCGACATCAAGGTCGACCTGCCGGCCTCCACCGCCAAACCGGCGCCGAGGCCCGAGAAACCGGTGTTCGTCAGCGTCAAGGCCGACCAGAAGCTGTACGTCGGCGACGATCAGGTTGCTGCACCCGACCAGCTTGGCCCGATGCTCGACGCCAAGACCAAGGGTGACAAGGAAACCACCATCTTCTTCCAGGCTGACAAAGGCGTGGATTACGGTGACCTGATGGAAGTGATGAACAACATGCGCGCGGCCGGCTACCTCAAGGTCGGTCTGGTAGGTCTCGAGACGGCAGCCAAGAAATGACGAAAACGCGCTCAAACATGGCGCGCTACGGTGGCAGCCTGCTGATCGTGCTGGGCGTGCACGTGGTCGCTGTGCTGCTGACGCTCAACTGGTCGGTGCCCCAGGCCATCGAGCTGCCCCCGGCAGCGATGATGGTCGAGCTGGCACCGTTGCCGGAGCCTGCGCCACCACCGCCACCGAAAGCGGCTCCACAGCCACCGGCACCGGTCGAAGAACTGCCGCTGCCAAAGCTGGTGGAAGCGCCCAAGCCCAAGATCGCCGTGCACAAGCCGCCTAAGCCGAAGGCCAAACCCCAGCCGCCAAAGCCGGAGAAAAAGCCTGAGCCGCCGACGGAAGCACCTCCAACCGAGCAAACGGTAGACGCACCGCCTAGCAACACGCCACCGCAGAAGTCCGCGGCACCGGCGCCGAGCATTGCGTCCAACAGCAACGCCTTGCCAACCTGGCAGAGCGACCTGCTGCGCCACCTGGCCAAGTACAAGCGTTACCCGGAAGACGCGCGCCGTCGCGGCCTGCAAGGCATCAACCGCCTGCGCTTCGTGGTCGACGCCGAAGGCAAGGTCGTGTCGTACGCCATGGCCGGTGGTTCGGGCAGTGCTGCACTGGACCGGGCGACCCTGGAAATGATCCGTCGGGCCGGCACGGTACCCAAGCCGCCACCTGAGTTGCTGAACAATGGCACGATCGAAGTCGTGGCACCGTTCGTCTACTCGCTGGACCGCCGCTGAGACTTTTGTTTCTGTCACAAATCGGCAAGTCTGATAACGTGCGTCTATCGATTGCAGCCGCTATGCTGGGCCCGCAACTTCATGGACGCACGTTATGACCCTCACAGAATTACGCTACATCGTCACACTCGCCCAGGAACAGCATTTCGGCCATGCCGCCGAACGCTGCCACGTGAGCCAGCCGACCCTGTCGGTCGGTGTGAAGAAGCTCGAGGATGAGCTTGGCGTTCTGATCTTCGAACGCAGCAAGAGCGCGGTGCGCCTGACCCCGGTCGGCGAAAGCATCGTCGCCCAGGCGCAGAAGGTACTGGAGCAGGCCCAAGGCATTCGCGAACTGGCCCAGGCCGGCAAGAACCAGCTCACTGCCCCGCTCAAGGTTGGCGCCATCTATACCGTCGGCCCGTACCTGTTCCCGCACCTGATCCCGCAACTGCACCGCGTGGCGCCGCAGATGCCGCTGTACATCGAAGAAAACTTCACCCATGTACTGCGCGAAAAATTGCGCAATGGTGAGCTGGACGCGGTGATCATCGCCCTGCCGTTCAACGAAGCCGATGTGCTGACCCTGCCGCTGTACGATGAGCCGTTCTGCGCCCTGATGCCGGCCGACCACCCGTGGACGGCAAAAAAGACCATCGATACCGCCATGCTCAACGACAAGAGCCTGCTGTTGCTGGGTGAAGGCCACTGCTTCCGCGACCAGGTACTGGAAGCCTGCCCGACCCTGAACAAGGGTGGCGAAGGCTCCAGGCACACCACGGTCGAGTCCAGTTCGCTGGAAACCATCCGCCATATGGTGGCCTCCGGCCTTGGCGTGTCGATCCTGCCGCTGTCTGCCGTGCACAGCCATCATTACGCCCCTGGCATCATCGAGGTTCGCCCGCTGACCGCCCCAGCACCGTTCCGCACCGTGGCCATTGCCTGGCGCGCCAGCTTCCCGCGGCCGAAGGCCATCGAGATCCTCGCCGACTCGATACGCCTGTGCTCGGTCGCCAAAGCCCCTGCGGAACAACCGGCCTGAGTCATGAGTGAGCTGTCGAAGGTCCCGGTCACGGTACTCAAGGGCGTTGGCGAAGCCATGGCGGAGAAGCTCGCCAAGGTGGGCCTGGAGAACCTGCAGGACGTGCTGTTCCACCTGCCCTTGCGCTACCAGGACCGCACCCGCGTGGTGCCGATTGGCCAATTGCGCCCAGGCCAGGATGCCGTGATCGAGGGTGTGGTCAGCGGTGCCGATGTGACCATGGGCAAGCGCCGCAGCCTGGTGGTACGCCTGGGTGACGGCACAGGTGTGCTGAGCCTGCGCTTCTATCACTTCAGCAACGCACAGAAAGAAGGCCTTAAACGTGGCACCCATCTGCGCTGCTACGGCGAAGCCCGCCCCGGCGCCTCGGGCCTGGAAATCTACCACCCGGAATACCGCGCGCTGAATGGTGACGAGCCACCGCCGCCGGTCGAGCAGACCCTGACGCCGATCTACCCGTCCACCGAAGGCCTTACCCAGCAACGCCTGCGCCTGTTGTGCCAACAGAGCCTGGGCCTGCTCGGCCCGCGCAGCCTGCCCGACTGGCTGCCTGACGAACTGGCCCGGGACTATCAGCTGGCGCCGCTGGACGATGCCATCCGCTACCTGCACAACCCGCCGGCCGACGCCGACCTCGACGAGCTTGCCGAAGGCCAGCACTGGGCCCAGCACCGCCTGGCCTTCGAAGAGCTGCTGACCCATCAGCTGTCGCAGCAACGCCTGCGCGAAAGCCTGCGCAGCCTGCGCGCGCCGGTGCTACCCAAGGCCACGCGCCTGCAGGCACAGTACCTGGCCAACCTGGGCTTCCAGCCAACCGGCGCGCAACAGCGGGTGGCCAACGAAATTGCCTACGACCTCAGCCAGCACGAGCCGATGATGCGCCTGGTGCAGGGCGATGTGGGGGCCGGCAAGACTGTGGTTGCCGCCCTGGCCGCGTTGCAGGCCCTGGAAGCGGGCTATCAGGTGGCGCTGATGGCACCCACCGAGATCCTCGCCGAACAGCATTACATCACCTTCAAGCGCTGGCTCGAGCCCTTGGGCATCGAAGTGGCCTGGCTGGCCGGCAAGCTCAAGGGCAAGGCACGGGCCGCTTCCCTTGAGCAGATTGCCAACGGTGCGCCGATGGTGGTCGGTACCCATGCGCTGTTCCAGGAAGAGGTGAAGTTCAAGCACTTGGCCCTGGCGATCATCGACGAACAGCACCGTTTTGGCGTGCAGCAACGCCTGGCCCTGCGCAAGAAGGGCGTGGCCGGCGAGCTGTGCCCGCACCAGCTGATCATGACCGCCACGCCTATTCCGCGCACCCTGGCCATGAGCGCCTACGCCGACCTGGATACCTCGGTACTCGACGAACTGCCACCCGGGCGCACGCCGGTCAACACCGTGCTGGTGGCTGACAGCCGCCGCTTCGAAGTGGTCGAGCGGGTTCGCGCTGCCTGCGCCGAGGGGCGTCAGGCTTACTGGGTGTGCACCCTGATCGAAGAGTCCGAAGAGCTGACCTGCCAGGCGGCCGAAAGCACGTACGAAGAGCTCGGCAGCGCCTTGGGCGAATTGCGTGTAGGGCTGATCCACGGCCGCATGAAGCCTGCGGAAAAAGCCGAGATCATGGCGCAGTTCAAAGCCGGTGAATTGCAACTGCTGGTCGCGACTACTGTCATCGAAGTTGGCGTGGACGTACCCAACGCCAGCCTGATGATCATCGAAAACCCCGAGCGCCTGGGCCTGGCCCAGTTGCACCAGCTGCGAGGCCGGGTTGGCCGGGGCAGTGCCGTCAGCCATTGCGTGCTGCTGTACCACCCGCCGCTGTCGCAGATCGGCCGCGAGCGCCTGGGGATCATGCGCGAGACCAACGACGGCTTCATCATCGCCGAAAAAGACCTGGAGCTGCGTGGCCCGGGCGAGATGCTGGGTACTCGGCAGACCGGCCTGCTACAGTTCAAGGTCGCCGACCTGATGCGCGACGCCGACCTGCTGCCAGCCGTGCGCGACGCCGCCCAGGCCCTGATCGCGCGCTGGCCGGAGCACGTCAGCCCGTTGCTCGACCGCTGGCTGCGTCATGGCCAACAATACGGGCAAGTGTGACGCCAGTCCCAGAATGGATCCAGATTTGCTCGCAGGCTGGTTATACTTCGCGTTTAAAAGAATCAGTGGATACGGACCATGACTGAAGTTGCCCTGGACACCGCAACCCCACACGCCCCCTCTGTTATCAGGCAGCTGCTGGATAAGGTTGGCGTCGCCTACCGAGAGGTGGTCGAACACTCGGAGCTGCCGGCCGCCTCGCGGGTGCAGGCAATCCTGCTTGACGATGAGATCGGCGCATTGATGGTGCTGTTCCCGCAGAGCAAGATGCTGGACCTCAACCGGCTGGAAGAACTGACCGGCCGCAAGCTCAAGGCGGTGCCACTGGCGCGCTTGAAACAGATGCTCGACAAGCACCAGCTGAAGAACTTGCCGGGTATTCCGGCACTGACCAGCTCACCTTGCCTCTACGAAGACAAGCTGCTGGCTGCCGAAAAATTGTATATCCAGTCTGGCGAAGCCGGGCTGTTGCTGGAAATCGAGCAGGAAGACTTCAAGCGCATGCTGAAAAAAGCCAGCGCTGGCAGTTTCGGCCAACCGGTCCGGGAAATCCGCCCCAACCTCAACCGCCCCGATGACGATACCCGGGAAATCACCACCGCCGTGCAGGCCTTCACGGCCCGGCGCATCCAGAAGCGCCTGGAAGAAACCATCGAGATCCCTCCACTGGCCGACACCGCGCAAAAGATCATCAAGCTGCGGGTAGACCCCAACGCCAGTATCGATGACATCACCGGCGTGGTCGAAACCGACCCGGCGCTGGCGGCACAGGTGGTGAGCTGGGCGGCATCGCCCTACTACGCTTCGCCGGGCAAGATCCGCTCGGTAGAGGATGCCATCGTGCGCGTGCTGGGCTTCGACCTGGTGATCAACCTGGCCCTGGGCCTGGCGCTGGGCAAGACGTTGAGCCTGCCGAAAGACCACCCGCAACAAGCCACGCCATACTGGCAGCAGTCGATCTACACCGCAGCGATCATCGAAGGCCTGACCCGCGCCATACCTCGGGCAGAACGCCCCGAGGCCGGCCTGACCTACCTGGCCGGGCTGCTGCACAACTTCGGCTACCTGCTGCTGGCGCACGTGTTCCCGCCACACTTCTCGCTGATTTGCCGCCACCTGGAGGTCAACCCGCACCTGAACCACACCTACGTGGAACAGCACCTGCTGGGCATCAGCCGCGAACAGATCGGCGCCTGGCTGATGAAGCTGTGGGACATGCCGGAAGAGCTCTCGACCGCACTGCGCTTCCAGCACGACCCGGCCTACGACGGCGAGTATTCGGCGTTCCCCAACCTGGTGTGCCTGGCCACCCGTTTGCTGCGTTCGCGGGGGATTGGTTCGGGGCCGCTGGAGGAGATTCCTGACGAGCTGCTGGAGCGCCTGGGGATTACCCGGGACAAGGCGGAGGATGTGGTGAACAAGGTGCTCGAGGCCGAGAACCTGTTGCGTGAACTGGCTTCGCAGTTCCACGCACCGCATTAAGCATCAACGCATAACCTGTGGGAGCGGGCAAGCCCGCGAACACCGGCGCAGCCGGTGCCAAGCACCGCGTCGCTTGATTCGCGGGCTCGCCCGCTCCCACAGGTTAAGCACCAGCACCTTTGCTGGTTTTCAGCCCTACTTCTTCTTCGGCTTCAGGTACTTCATCAACCCCTGGAACCACATCACCAACGCCGGATTGCCCTTGATCTGGATGTTCTTGTCCTGAATGCCCTGCATGAACGCCAACTGCTTGTTGCCCGCCTGCATCGTGGCAAAGCCATAGGCTGCGTCCTTGAAGGCAATGGCGAAGGCCGGCTGCGGGTGCGCGCCGCCCTTGCTGCTGATGCGCTCGTTATTGACGATGAAGTGCCGGGCGACATTACCGTCCAGGGTCTGCATCTGGAACACCAGGTCCTTGCCCTTGAGCTGTTGCTGGAACGCCGGATTGTTACGGCTGGCCCTGGCCATCAACAGCCCCATGGCCCAGAGAAGAAAGCGAAACTTCATCAACGCGCCTCGAATAAAAAGTGACTAAGCCGCGCAGTCTATACTTTTCAAGAACTATTTATGCAAGTTCGAAACATTTTGCCTGCACAAAGCACAACGGGCGCCCTGGGGCGCCCGCTTGGCTGACACTGGGGTTGTCAGAAGGCGATCACTTGCCTTTCTTGGCTGGCTTGACCGGGGCGTTGACGCTGTCGCGCAGGTTCTTGCCTGGCTTGAACGCCACGGTATTGCTGGCTTTGATCTTGACCGGCTCACCGGTTTGCGGGTTCTTGCCGGTACGCGCGCCGCGATGACGCTTTTCGAAGGTGCCGAAACCGACCAGGGTCACGGTGTCCTTGTCCAGGGCGCCGGTGATGCTGTCGAGAATCGCGTTCAAAACCTGATTGGCCTTTTCCTTGGTCAGATCGGCCTTATCGGCGATGACGGCGGCGAGTTCTGGTTTGCGCATAGTGAAGCCTCTTTGACGGAATTCTTGTTGTTATGCCGTGCTGCCTTTGGGAGCAGCGCTCAAGGCACCGCAGGCTCTAATCTGCGGCAGACGGAAGTGAGAATGGCACGTGCTCCGGGGCCGCGCCAGTATCTGGGCGGCCATTGTGCGGGCAACAACAGGATAAATCCGACAGAACGCCCTCTATTTAAGCCATTACCGCAGGTAACTGGCGATTCAGCGCCAGCTTCTCCATGACAGCGGCCCCGGTCAGGGCGTAGCCGAGCAACTGGCCGTCAGCGCCATGGCAGAGCACCTTGAGGTCACTGCCCTGCCCCTCCACTTGCCAATGGCCTTCCTGGCCCAAGGGTGGCGGCGAGACCACCAACGGGCAGGCCGGTGTTTTCACGGTGATCGGCATTGGCCCGTAGGCGACCGCGGTCGGCTTGCCGGCCAAGGTTTGCGCCAGCGCCCGGGCACAGCTCATCAGCGGCATCACGTAGAGCAGGTTGATGCCATCGACTTCGGCACAATCGCCGAGGGCGAAGATGTTGGCGTGGGACGTACGCAGCTCGCGGTCCACGCTGACGCCACGGTTGGTCTGCAAGCCGGCTGCGGCAGCCAGGTCGATGCGAGGGCGCAGACCGATGGCCGAAACAACCAGGTCGCAGGCGATGACGCTGCCATCGGACAGGTGTGCCTCCAGGCCGTTGGCTACTTGTTGTACACGGTTCAGCACCGGGCCCAGGTGGAAACGCACACCCAGGCCTTCCAGCCCGGCTTGCACGGCCGCCGCAGCGGCTGGGTGCAGCAGGGTCGGCATCACCTGTTCGCACGGCGCGACCACGTCCACCTGGAAGCCACCCACGCTCATGTCATTGGCAAATTCGCAACCGATAAGACCCGCGCCAAGAATCAGCACGCGTTGTTTGCCAGCGGCGGCGGCACGGAAGCGGGCATAGTCTTCCAGATCGTTGATCGGGAATACCCACTCACCCGCATCGCCTTCAATCGGCACCTGCACGGTCTGGGCGCCCCAGGCCAGCACCAGGTCGCGGTATTCAACGGCCTCTTCGCCGATCCACAGGCGTTTGTGGCCCGGGTCGATGCCGCTGATGCGGGTGTGGGTGCGGATCTCGGCGTTCAACTGCACGGCCATTGCGCCGGGTTCGGCCATGACCAGGCCATCGGCGCCTTTCTGCTTGGCAAAGCCCATGGAGAGCATGGGCTTGGAATAGGAACGACCGTCGTCGGCAGTGATCAGCAGCAGCGGCGTCTGCGCATCGAGTTTGCGAAATTCACGGGCCAGGTTGTAGCCCGCAAGGCCGGTACCGATGATTACCACAGGGGACGTCATGTCGTGCTTTCCTCGATTAGCCGATGGAGATCATTTCAAAGTCGCTTTTGCCGACACCGCAGTCGGGGCACAGCCAGTCTTCAGGCACGTCTTCCCAACGCGTGCCCGGGGCGATGCCGTCGTCTGGCCAGCCTTCGGCTTCGTCGTAGATCAGGCCGCAGACAATACACTGCCACTTTTTCATCAGGTCTTTTCCTCGGTGGAACTCAGGCTTTGTTTTATGGGCCTACGGCCCTGTTATAGGCATTATGCAAGCAGTCGGGGCAATCATGCTAAGCTCGCCGCCTCTCTGGTTGTAACAAGCAGACCGACGTGTCGTACGAATCCCCGCAAGCAGCCGCTGTGGCGTGGCTGCCGTATTCACAGCTGGCGACCGACATCGACCAGCCCACCCTTGACTGGCTGTTCGACGAGGGCTCGCTGACCCGCCGGCTGACCCGCCTGTCCTTTGATCACTTCTCTGTTACCCCGCTGTTCGAGGGCTGGCAGCCGCTGCGCGATGATGAATGCCAGGCGCTGGGCATTGCCACCGGCGCCGAAGGCTGGGTGCGTGAGGTGTACCTGCGCGGCCATGGCCAACCTTGGGTATTCGCCCGCAGCGTCGCCAGCCGCAGCGCCCTGGAGCGCGGCGGGCTGGACCTTGAAACCCTCGGCAGCCGCTCGCTGGGCGAGTTGCTGTTCTGCGACCAGGCGTTCATTCGCCACCCGATTGAAGTGTGCAGTTACCCACAGGCCTGGCTGCCAACCGAGGCCGCTCATGACGCACTGTGGGGGCGCCGCTCGCGCTTCGAGCGTGGCGGCCTGGAGCTGCTGGTGGCAGAAGTGTTCCTGCCGGCACTGTGGCAAGCGGCCAAGGAGGAGAACCGCTGATGTACCTGCAACTGCTCAAGTCGCTCAACCGCCTGCACCCGCGGGCCTGGGACTTCGTCCAGCTCAGCCGCATGGACCGGCCGATCGGTATCTACCTGCTGCTGTGGCCAACCCTGTCGGCGGTGTGGATCGCCGGCAACGGTTCACCGACCCTGGCCAATGTGCTGATCTTCGGCCTTGGCGTGGTGCTGATGCGTGCTGCAGGCTGCTGCATCAACGATTTTGCCGACCGCAAGGTGGACGGCCACGTCAAGCGCACCGCCGACCGGCCCTTGGCCAGTGGCCGGGTCCGGCCGCGCGAGGCACTGGCACTGTTCGCCATCCTGGTCGGGGTCAGCTTCCTGCTGGTGCTATGCACCAATAGCCGCACGGTGTGGCTGTCGTTTGGCGCGGTGGCGTTGGCGTTCTGCTACCCGTTCATGAAGCGCTATACCTATTACCCACAGGTGGTGCTGGGTGCTGCGTATTCCTGGGGCATTCCCATGGCCTTCACGGCGGCGGGTGGCGAACTGCCGGCCAGCGCCTGGCTGCTGTACATCGCCAACTTGCTGTGGACGGTGGGTTACGACACCTATTACGCCATGGTCGACCGTGACGACGACCTGAAGATTGGTGTGAAATCGACCGCGATCCTGTTCGGCGAGGCCGACCGCACCATCATCCTGACCTTGCAGCTGCTGTCACTGGGCTGCCTGCTGTTGGCGGGCAGCCGCTTCGAGCTCGGGGGCTGGTTCCACCTGGGGCTGCTGGGCGCTGCGGCGTGCTTTGCCTGGGAGTACTGGTCGACCCGCAAGCTGGACCGGGAGTCGTGCTTCAAGGCGTTTCTGCACAATCACTGGGCGGGGTTGCTGGTATTTATCGGGGTGGTGCTGGATTACGCGTTAAGCTGAATATTTTGGGGCTGCTTTGCAGCCCTTTCGCGACACAAGGCCGCTCCTACAGGAGTATGCGATCCCCTGTAGGAGCGGCCTTGTGTCGCGATGGGCCGCACAGCGGCCCCGGCAATCTCAGGGCTTGGCGATATGCCAGACGTCCTTCACGCCATCACCGGTCTTGTCCCCGGCCTTCTTGTCCTTGATGAAGGTATATAGCGGCTTGCCGTCGTAAGCCCACTGCATCGAACCGTCATCACGCTTGATCTGCGTCCACTTGCCGTCAGGCTTTTCACCATCCATGACCATCAACGGCGGCCAGTTGGTAGCGCAATCACCATTGCACATCGACTTACCACCCGCATCCTTGTCAAAGGTGTACAACGTCATGCCGGCATGATCGACCCACATGCCGTCCTTCTCCATGGCATGGTGGGCCGACGCCACCCCCGGGAGCGCCAGCGCAGCGAAAAGGGCCATCCAGCTCAGCGTTTGTCGTGTCATTGGATTCACCATTGTTTCGGGGGGAATTAGGTTCGGGTTGCCGCCGCTGCGGCCCTTTCAAGCCTAGTCCAGTCACGGAATGTCGCCAGAACGGCCAACACCCTGTCACACAGCTGCAATAATTCCGTTATCTAATGCGGGCCAAGACACCGAATCCAGGAGAGGTTTTGAGCATGGTTGGCAGAAACATTCTGATCGTCGACGACGAAGCGCCCATTCGCGAGATGATCGCCGTTGCCCTGGAAATGGCCGGCTATGACTGCCTGGAAGCGGAAAACTCCCAACAGGCCCACGCGATCATCGTCGACCGCAAACCGGACCTGATCCTGCTCGACTGGATGCTGCCAGGCACCTCCGGCATCGAGCTGGCCCGCCGCCTCAAGCGCGACGAGCTGACCGGTGACATTCCGATCATCATGCTCACCGCCAAGGGTGAAGAAGACAACAAGATCCAGGGCCTGGAAGTGGGCGCTGACGACTACATCACCAAGCCGTTCTCGCCGCGTGAGCTGGTAGCGCGCCTGAAAGCCGTGCTGCGCCGCACCGGCCCGAGCGACAGCGAAGCCCCGATCGAAGTCGGCGGCCTGCTGCTCGACCCGATCAGCCACCGCGTCACCATCGACGGCAAGCCGGCCGAGATGGGACCCACCGAATACCGCCTGCTGCAGTTCTTCATGACCCACCAGGAGCGCGCCTACACCCGTGGCCAGCTGCTGGACCAGGTGTGGGGTGGCAACGTGTATGTCGAGGAACGCACGGTTGACGTGCACATCCGCCGCCTGCGCAAGGCGCTGGGTGAAGCTTATGAAAATCTGGTACAAACCGTCCGGGGCACTGGCTACCGCTTCTCGACCAAGAGCTGATCGAGTTTAAAAGCGCCACGCTGCACGTTGTTGTACAAGGACCGTCAATTGAACCAGAACTGGCACGCGACCCTGATTCGCCACCTGCTGTTGCTGATTACTGTCTGCCTGATCGGTGGGCTGGTCAGTGGTTACTATGGCTGGAGCCTGGCCATCGGCCTGGCGCTCTACCTGGGTTGGACCCTCAAGCAACTGCTGCGCCTGCACGACTGGCTGCGCAATCATCAACCCGATGAAGCACCGCCCGATGGCTACGGCCTGTGGGGTGAGGTGTTCGACAGCATCTACCACCTGCAACGCCGCGACCAGCGAGTGCGTGGCCGCCTGCAGGCGGTGATCGACCGGGTGCAGGAGTCCACCGCCGCGCTGCGTGACGCCGTGATCATGCTCGACAGCGACGGCAACCTGGAGTGGTGGAACCGTGCCGCCGAAACCCTGCTGGGCTTCAAGACCCCACAGGACGGTGGCCAGCAGGTCACCAACCTGGTGCGCCACCCACGCTTCAAGGAGTACTTCGAAGCGGAGAACTACCTCGAGCCGCTGGAAATTCCCTCGCCGATCAACGACCGCATGCGTGTGCAACTGCACATCACCCGTTATGGCAACAACGAGCACTTGATGCTGGTGCGCGATGTCACGCGCATCCACCAGCTGGAGCAGATGCGCAAGGACTTCGTCGCCAACGTCTCGCACGAGCTGCGTACGCCGCTTACCGTGATCACCGGCTACCTGGAAACCCTGCTGGATAACGTCGAAGACGTGAACCCGCGCTGGAAGCGCGCGTTGCAGCAGATGAGCCAGCAAGGCTCGCGCATGCAGACGCTGCTCAACGACCTGCTGCTGCTGGCCAAGCTGGAAGCCACCGACTACCCGTCGGATAACCAGCCGGTGGCAGTCGATGCCTTGCTCACCGCCATCAAGAACGACGCCCAGGCGCTGTCCGGGCCACGCAACCAGCGCATCACGCTGGAAGCGGCGCCTGGCGTGAAGCTGAAGGGTAGCGAGTCTGAACTGCGCAGTGCCTTTTCCAACCTGGTGTTCAACGCGGTCAAGTACACCCAGGACGAAGGCAACATCCGTATCCGCTGGTGGGCAGATGCCCAGGGTGCACACTTGTCGGTACAGGACTCGGGGGTGGGCATCGACGCCAAGCACTTGCCGCGCCTGACCGAACGCTTCTACCGCGTTGATTCCAGCCGGGCGTCGAATACCGGCGGGACCGGGCTGGGGCTGGCGATCGTCAAGCATGTGCTGATGCGTCACCGCGGCAAGCTGGAAATCAGCAGTGTGCCGGGGCATGGCAGTACCTTTACCTGTCATTTTTTGCCGGCACAATTGGCCAACGGCAAGGCTTGAGGGCCTCGGGGCTGCTTTGCAGCCCATCGCGACACAAGGCCGCTCCTACAAGGGATCGCGCATCCCTTTGGGGACCAAAGAATTCGCTGCCCTTTGCTTTTGCGGCCCCAGCCGCTACATTGGATCCCCTGTGCCAGCAAAAGCTGGCACTTTTTTTCTCCTTATCTCAAAGACGGACCCCGTAAAAACTCCATCATGGACCCTTCCCCTGGTATCAGCCTCACCTCGTTATTCGCCGACTTCGGCATGATCATCTTTGCCTTGCTGCTGGTGCTGCTCAACGGCTTCTTCGTTGCCGCCGAGTTCGCCATGGTCAAGCTGCGCGCCACCCGCGTAGAGTCCATTGCCGAACAGCATGGCTGGCGCGGCAATATCCTGCGCAAGGTACACAACCAGCTCGACGCCTACCTGTCGGCCTGCCAGCTGGGTATCACCCTCGCCTCCCTGGGCCTGGGCTGGGTTGGCGAACCGGCGTTTGCCCACCTGCTGGAGCCGCTGCTCGCCTACTTTGGCGTCGACTCGCCCGAGCTGATCAAGGCCATCTCGTTCTTCATCGCCTTCTTCGTCATCTCCTACCTGCACATCGTGGTCGGTGAGCTGGCACCCAAATCCTGGGCCATCCGCAAACCCGAGCTGCTGTCGCTGTGGACGGCAGTACCGCTGTACCTGTTCTACTGGGCGATGTACCCGGCCATCTACCTGCTCAATGCCAGCGCCAACACCATCCTGCGCATAGCCGGCCAGGGCGAGCCAGGCCCGCACCACGAGCACCACTACAGCCGTGAGGAACTCAAGCTGATCCTGCACTCCAGCCGTGGCCAGGACCCAAGCGACCAAGGCATGCGCGTGCTGGCGTCGGCCGTGGAAATGGGCGAGCTGGAAGTGGTCGACTGGGCCAACTCGCGTGAGGACATGGTCAGCATCGACGCCCATGCACCGCTGAAGCAGATCCTGGCCCTGGTGCGCCGCCACAAGTTCAGCCGCTACCCGGTGTATGACGCAGAGCGTGAAGAATTCACCGGTTTGCTGCACATCAAGGACCTGCTGCTGGAGCTGGCCGAGCTGGAGCACTTGCCCGAGACCATCGACCTGGACGACCTCGCCCGGCCGCTGGAGCGCGTATCGCGGCACATGCCGCTGTCGCAACTGTTGGAGCAGTTCCGCAAAGGGGGTGCGCACTTCGTGCTGGTGGAAGAGGCCGACGGCAAGGTAATCGGCTACCTGACCATGGAAGACGTGCTGGAAGTGCTGGTGGGCGATATCCAGGACGAGCACCGCAAGACCGAGCGCGGCATCCTCGCCTACCAGCCGGGCAAACTGCTGGTACGCGGTGATACGCCGCTGTTCAAGGTTGAGCGCCTGCTGGGCATCGACCTCGACCACATCGAGGCAGAAACCCTGGCAGGGTTGGTCTACGAGACACTCAAGCGCGTACCTGAAGAAGAGGAAGTGCTGGAGGTCGAAGGGCTGCGCATCATCATCAAGAAGATGAAAGGGCCGAAGATCGTGCTGGCCAAGGTGCTGAAGCTGGATTGAGGGCCATGGGGCTGCTGTGCAGCCCATCGCGACACAAGGCCGCTCCTACAGGAAGGCGCAATTCCTGTGTAGGAGCGGCCTTGTGTCGCGAAAGGGCCGCAGAGCGGCCCCAAAAATCTCAAGGGTTTCCCGCAGTAAAATCCGGCAACCCGCTGATCGGCTTGTCGAACCGGTAAGGTATCGACTCCAGCGCCAACCCCACATTGCGCTGTACCACAAAATGAAGGTGCGGCCCGGTGCTGTTGCCGGTATTGCCCGACTTGGCCAGCACCTGCCCCTGGCGCACCCGCTGCCCCTCCGCTACCACCACCGAACCGCGCATCAGGTGCAGGTACACGCCCATGGTGCCATCGGGGTGCAGAATCCTGACAAAGTTGCCCGAAGGGTTGGGCGCCCGCCCGCTCTGGCTGTTCTCTGTCTTCACCACCACGCCCTCGCGCGCAGCAATGATGGTGGTGCCTTCGGGCATGGCGATATCCATGGCGTAGCGCCCTTTGGGCCCGAAGTGGCTGACCCGCCCGTTAGGCCCCTGGGTGACGCGAAACGGCCCACCAACCCAAGGGAACGCATAACGGAAGCCTTGGGGGCGCATACCCGGGTCACCCATGGCCTGCAGCAAGGTCGAACGGTAATTCAGCAGCAGCCCCGGCCGCCCCCGGAGCACGCTGAGCATTTGCGTGGTACGCGGCGGCAGCAACCTACGCACGATACGCGGGGCATCGCCGCCTTGTGCGTTCACCAGGTTGTCCAATCGCAACTCGACTTCAACGGGTACATGCAGCTCGTTGCGTGCCGAAAAACTCACGCCACCATCGAAGACCTTGGCGTTCAGCAGCACCTGGCCCTCCAACGTTTCGACCATAGGGTCGCGCAGCACCAAGGGCTTGGCGCCAGGGCCTGGCCGGTCGGAATAGGAGACCACACCGTAATCGTCGGTGATCTTGTAGAGGGTCACACCCAGGCTCGACGCCGAGACCATGAGCAATGCACAGAACAGCAGCAGGCGCGTGGGCATGATAGTGGCTTTTTGACAGTTTTGATTTGTCGAAGCCTAGCAGCGGGTTCTGTGGTGGGTATTGCAGTTGGTCGGATGGTGCAGGAGCAGCCCTGTGCTACCCCTGCAAAGCCGTCAGGCGCCTGGGGTGAAGTGCTTCTGCGCTGTCCCGCGGGCAATCAGCCGCGACAGGTAATCGAGCTTCTGGGCATCCTGATCGACGAACTTGAAGGTCAACTGCAGCCAGTCGCTGTCAGGTTTGGGCTCCAATGCGGCGACGGCATGCAGGTAACCGTTCAAACGCGCGACTTCGGCGCTCTCACCTTGTTCCAGGTCCAGCACAGCCCCTTCCAGCACCTGCGGCAACGCCGCGCTGCGGCGCACTACCAGCAGGGCTTCTTTCAGGCTCAGCGCCTTGATTACGCAAGGTTGCGTGCCGCTGGCCAGGCGCAACTGGCCTTGACCACGGCCGGTCGGTGCAGGCGCTGGCGGTGTGGGTGCGCTGACCAATGGCTTGGCCGCAGCGGGCACTGGTGCCGGTGCCGCCACCTTGGCCGCCTCTGGCTTGCCACCTGTCAGCGCACTGAGCGAATCGTTGGCGAATGCCGAGTTGACCCGCGCCGGGCCGATGGCCGTCAGGCTCTCGAGCTTGCCGATCTTGGCCAGTGCCTTTTTCACCTTGGTCAGCAGCTGCTCGTTGGTGAACGGCTTGCCGACAAAGTCGGAAACGCCCGCCTGTATCGCCTGGATGACGTTTTCCTTGTCGCCACGGCTGGTCACCATGATGAACTGCAGGTTTTTCAGCGCAGGCTGCTGACGGCACCAGGTGAGCAGTTCCAACCCAGACATTTCCGGCATTTCCCAGTCGCACAGGACCAGGTCGAATGCTTCCTTGTCCAGCATCGCCATGGCCTTGCGACCGTTGACGGCGTCGTCGATGGCCATGCCCGGGAAGGCATTGCGCAGGCACTTGCGGACCAGGTCACGGATAAACGGGGCGTCATCCACGACCAGCACATTCACTTTACTCATCGATACTCCTTTTGATCCCGACTAGCCTACTGCCAAATAGTGGCCACTTGCTACAACCTGGTCACGCCGGGACTTCTTCGCATCGTTCGCGGGTGCCTGCCGGCTCCTCGACCGCAAACGAAAACGCCCGGCCTAGGCCGGGCGTGGATGCTCGGGAGCAACCTTATTTATCGTCAGATTCGCCCGGAACATTAGCCTTTTCGGCGTCGGCGACAGCGGTACCCTGCACCTCTGCCGTCATGCGCTTGAGGCCCATGTGGCGCACATCGGTACCGCGAACCAGGTAGATCACCAGCTCGGAGATGTTGCGTGCGTGGTCACCGATACGCTCCAGCGAGCGCAGCACCCAGATCACGCTCAGTACCCGCGAGATCGAGCGCGGGTCTTCCATCATGTAAGTCACCAGCTCGCGCAGGGCGGTCTTGTACTCGCGGTCGATGGTCTTGTCGTACTGGGCCACCGACAATGCCAGGTCGGCGTCGAAGCGGGCAAAGGCGTCCAGCGCATCGCGAACCATGTTGCGTACCTGGTCGCCAATGTGGCGCACCTCGACGTAGCCGCGCGGCGACTCGCCTTCTTCGCACAACTGGATGGCGCGGCGGGCAATCTTGGTGGCCTCGTCGCCGATGCGCTCCAGGTCGATTACCGACTTGGAAATGCTGATGATCAGGCGCAGGTCGGAGGCTGCCGGCTGGCGACGGGCGAGGATGCGCAGGCATTCCTCGTCGATGTTGCGCTCCATCTGGTTGATCTGCTCGTCGACTTCGCGCACTTGCTGGGCCAGGCCCGAGTCGGCCTCGATCAGCGCGGTGACCGCATCGTTGACCTGCTTCTCCACCAGGCCACCCATGGCCAGCAGGTGGCTGCGTACCTCTTCGAGCTCGGCGTTGAACTGCTGGGAAATGTGGTGGGTAAGGCTTTCTTTGTTGATCATCGTTCGCTCCGCGAAGAAGCTGCAAGCTTCAAATTGTTCGTGTCATTCCCTGCTTTCGGCGTCGCCTGCTTCGCGGGCATGCCCGCTCCCACATGGGGCGGGGACAGCCTGAAGACTGTGGCTGTTAACCGTAGCGACCGGTGATGTAGTCTTCGGTCTGCTTCTTGGCCGGGTTGGTGAACAGGGTGTCGGTATCCCCGAATTCGACCAGTTTGCCCATGTACATGAACGCGGTGTAGTCCGAAACACGGGCCGCCTGTTGCATGTTGTGGGTCACGATGACGATGGTGTACTTGGATTTCAATTCGTAGATCAGTTCTTCGACCTTCAGGGTCGAGATCGGGTCCAGTGCCGAGCACGGTTCATCGAGCAGCAGCACTTCCGGCTCGACGGCGATGGTGCGGGCAATGACCAGACGCTGCTGCTGGCCACCGGACAAGCCCAGCGCCGATTCGTGCAGGCGGTCCTTGACCTCGTCCCACAGTGCCGCACCCTTCAGCGCCCACTCCACCGCTTCGTCCAGCACGCGCTTCTTGTTGATGCCCTGGATACGCAGGCCGTAGACCACGTTCTCGTAAATGGTCTTGGGGAACGGGTTGGGCTTCTGGAACACCATGCCCACACGGCGGCGCAGCTCGGCCACGTCTTCGCCCTTGCGGTAGATGTTGTTGCCGTACAGGTTGATGGCGCCTTCTACGCGGCAGCCGTCAACCAGGTCGTTCATGCGGTTGAAGGTGCGCAGCAAGGTCGACTTGCCACAGCCGGACGGGCCGATGAAGGCGGTCACGCGCTGCTTGGGAATGTTCATGCTGACGTCGAACAGCGCTTGTTTGTCGCCGTAGAACAGGCTCAGGCCCGGCACTTCGATGGCCACGGTTTCTTCGGCCAGTTGCAGGCTCTGCTTGTTGCGACCCAAGGCAGACATGTCGATGCCGTGGGTATGGGAATCTTGCTGCATGGTCAACTCCATACGCTATCAATTCGTTTCAAAGGGCCGCACGGCTCACCGGCGGCACGCTTGCAATCAGGCTCAGCTGTCCAGCGCCTTGTACTTCTCGCGCAGGTGGTTACGGATCCACACCGCCGACAGGTTGAGGGCAGCAATCACCAGCACCAGCAACAGCGCGGTCGCGTACACCAGCGGCCGTGCGGCTTCGACGTTCGGGCTCTGGAAGCCGACGTCATAGATGTGGAAGCCCAGGTGCATGATCTTCTGGTCCAGGTGCAGGTACGGGTAGTTGCCGTCCACCGGCAGCGACGGCGCCAGCTTCACTACACCCACCAGCATCAGCGGCGCCACTTCACCGGCGGCACGGGCCACGGCGAGGATCATGCCGGTCATCATGGCCGGGCTGGCCATGGGCAAGACGATCTTCCACAGCGTCTCGGCCTTGGTTGCGCCCAGGGCCAGCGAGCCCTCGCGCACGGTACGCGGAATGCGCGCCAGGCCTTCTTCGGTGGCCACGATCACCACCGGTACGGCCAGCAGCGCCAGGGTCAGCGATGCCCACAGCAGGCCCGGGGTACCCAACGTCGGCGCCGGCAATGCTTCGGGGAAGAACAGGCGGTCGATCGAGCCACCCAGCACGTAGACGAAGAAGCCCAGGCCGAACACGCCGTAGACGATCGCGGGCACGCCGGCCAGGTTGTTCACCGCAATGCGGATCAGGCGTGTGACCGGGCCTTGCCTGGCGTACTCACGCAGGTAGACAGCCGCCAGCACGCCGAACGGGGTGACGATCACGGCCATGATCAGGGTCATCATCACGGTGCCGAAGATGGCCGGGAAAATACCCCCTTCGGTGTTGGCTTCACGTGGGTCGTCGCTGAGGAACTCCCAGACCTTGGCAAAGTAGGTGCCCAACTTGGTGAAGCCGGACATGCCGTTCGGCTGGATGGCGTGCACCACCTTGCTCAGGTTGATTTCCACTTCACGGCCATTGCCATCGCGGGCCACCAGGCTGTCGCGGGCGAAGGCCTGGTGCAGGCCGCTCAAACGGTCTTCGATGGCCTTGTAACGGCTGTTCAATTCGGCGCGGTCGGCGTCCATGTCGGCCTGGGCGGCGGCGTCCAGCTTGCCGTCCAGCTCCAGCTTGCGGGCCTGCAGACGCAGGCGCTCAAGGCCATGGTTGATGGCACCGATGTCTTTCTTCTCCAGCTGCTGCAACTCACCGTTGAGCTGGTTGGCACGCTTGAGGCGGGCTTGCAGTTCGTGCCAGGCAGCCTGGCCTTCGGCAACCACGCGGCCTTCTTCCTTGACGCTGACCAGGTAACCGTAGAAGTTGCCCCACTCGCGGCGCTCCAGGGCAATCAGCTCGGCCGGGCGTTTTTCGTCAACCAGCCAGTCACCGACCACCCAGGTGAAGTCGCTGCCGTTGAGGTCGCGGTTACCGACCTTGATAAGCTCGCGGGTCATGAACTCCGGGCCTTGGTCCGGTACCGGCAGGCCGGCGCCTTTCAGGCGGGCTCGGGGTACTTCTTCCTTTTGCACCACTTCGCCAATGACAACGTGGTCAGCCTGGCCCGGCACCTTGTAGGTGGCCTGCACCAGATCAGCCGGCCAGAAGTGGCCCAGGCCGCGCACAGCAATCACTGCCAGCAAGCCGACGGTCATGATCACCGCCATGGCCACCGCACCGCCGCTCATCCAGACGCCTGGGGCACCGCTCTTGAACCAGCCTTTGAGGGAATCCTTTTTCACGGATCGCTACCTTTCTATCAAAGCGACGAGTATTTCTTGCGCAGACGCTGGCGAATCAGCTCGGCCAAGGTGTTCATCACGAACGTGAACATCAGCAGCACCAGGGCGGCCAGGAACAGCACGCGATAGTGGCTGCCGCCGACTTCCGATTCCGGCATTTCCACGGCCACGTTGGCGGCCAGGGTGCGCATGCCCTCGAACAGGTTCATCTCCATCACCGGGGTGTTGCCGGTGGCCATCAGCACGATCATCGTTTCGCCCACCGCACGGCCCATGCCGATCATCAGCGCCGAGAAGATACCCGGGCTGGCGGTGAGGATGACCACGCGGGTCAGGGTCTGCCAGGGCGTCGCCCCCAGGGCCAGGGAGCCCAGGGTCAGGCTGCGTGGCACGCTGAACACGGCGTCTTCGGCAATGGAGTAGATGTTCGGGATAACCGCGAAGCCCATGGCGATACCGACGACAAGGGCGTTGCGCTGATCGTAGGTGATACCAAGGTCATTGGTGATCCACAGGCGCATGTCACCGCCGAAGAACCAGCTTTCCAGGTGCGGGCTCATGGTCAGGGCAAACCAGCCGGTGAACAGGATGACCGGGATCAGGATCGCCGCTTCCCAGCCATCCGGCACCCGCAGGCGGATCGACTCTGGCAGGCGCGTCCAGGTGAAACCGGCCAGCAGGATGCCGAACGGCATCAGCAGGAACAGGCTGAACACACCCGGCAGGTGGCCTTCCAGGTACGGGGCCAGGAACAGGCCGGCGAAGAAGCCGAGGATCACCGTCGGCATGGCCTCCATCAGCTCGATCACCGGCTTGACCTTGCGGCGCATGCCCGGGGCCATGAAGTAGGCGGTGTAGATGGCGGCGGCAATGGCCAGCGGGGCGGCCAGGATCATCGCGTAGAACGCGGCCTTCAAGGTACCGAAGGTGAGCGGCGACAGGCTCAGCTTGGGCTCGAAGTCAGTGTTCGAGGCGGTCGATTGCCAGACGTATTTCGGCTCGTCGTAGTTCTCGTACCACACCTTGCCCCACAGCGCGCTGAAGGAGATTTCCGGGTGCGGGTTGCGCAGGCTCAGCGGCAGCAGCTTGCCACCTTGTTCAATGATGATGCGGTTGGCGCGTGGCGACAGGGCCAGGATGCCTGGGCCTTCGGCAGCCGGCTCGACCAGCAGGGTACGGTGCGCGGTGCTGTGGAATACGCCCAACTTGCCTTCGGCGTCCAGCGCGATAAAGCCTTTGCGGCGCTCTTCGGCGTCGATCTGCACGATAGGCGCCTTGCCCATCTGGAAAGTACGAATTTGCTTGAAGCGCGATTCGCCATCCGGATCGCGGGCCATGAACCATTGGGCCAGGCCGCCCTTGGAGTCACCGATGATCAGCGAGATGCCACCGACCAACTGGCCAGTGGCGGTCACTTCGGTGTCGGCACTTTCGGACAGTTTATAGCGGCCATTGAGGCTCTTGTCGCGCAGGCTGAACACATCGGCCGTGGCGCGGCCGTTGATCACGTACAGCCATTGCTGACGCGGGTCGATGAAGATGTTCTTCACTACCTCGGTCATCTGCGGCAGGACGATGCGGTTCTGCTCGGTGGTGACCTCTTCGGTCATCATGTTTTCGCTGCGGGTCAGCTCCAGCACCTGCAGTTGCGCGCCGGTGGAGCCGGCCAGTACCAACGTGTCGCCATTGACGTTGACGCTGACGTGATCCAGCGCACGGCCTTGTTCGTCGAGCACGAACGGCTGCTCGCCATACGGGTAGTCGATGTTGGGGGTGATGGTCTTCTTGTTGTCCGGGTAGGTGATCTTGTAGGTGTGGTGGAACACCAGCGCCTGGCCATTGGACAAGCCCAGCACCACCAGCGGACTGCCCGGCTGATCAGCACTGATCGACGTGACCTGGGTGCCTGCCGGCACGGGCAGGTCGACACGTTTGAGCTCGTTACCGGTCTTGGTATCGAAGAACAATGCCTGGCCCTTGTCCGAAACCCGCATGCCCACCAGGTTCTGCTCTTCAAGCGCGATCATCAGCGGCTTGCCGGCATCCTGCTGCAGCCAGGTCGGCGCCAGGGCCTGCTTGCTGGTCAGGTGGGCACCCTGGAACAGTGGCAGCACCACATAGGCCAGGTAGAAGAAGATCAGGGTGATGGCCGCCAATACGGCAAGCCCGCCCACCAGTACATACCAGCGGGTCAGGCGGTCCTTGAGCGCACGCATGCGGCGCTTGCGTTGCAACTCGGGCGTATTGAAATCAATGCGCACGGGCTGGGAGTTTTGGGTCATGTTGGAATTGGCCAGATCATTCATGCGCACACCCTAGCGGTCCCGTGTGACAAAAACATTACAAAGTGGTGACGCGCGAAAGCCCGCCGCACAGGATACCTGGCTTCGGACTTGGAATTCGTGGAAGAGGCCGGGCAGTGGCACCGGCCTCTTCTTCAGTTACTTACTTCTTTGCAACGTTACCGGCGTGCGACAGACCCAGGTCAGCCAGGGTCTTGTCGACGACTTTGGCCGGCAGCGGGATGTAGCCATCCTTCACCACGACCTGCTGGCCAGCTTGCGACAGCACCAGCTTGACGAACTCGGCTTCCAGCGGGGCCAGAGGCTTGTTCGGGGCCTTGTTGACGTACACGTACAGGAAGCGCGACAGCGGGTAGCTGCCGTTCAGGGCGTTGGCTTCGTTGTCTTCAACGAACTCGCCGCCTTCTTTCTTGGCCAGGGCTACGGTCTTGACGCTTGCGGTCTTGTAACCGATGCCCGAGTAGCCGATGCCGTTCAGCGAAGAGCTGATCGACTGCACGACCGAAGCCGAGCCAGGCTGTTCGTTGACGTTAGGCTTGAAGTCGCCTTTGCACAGGGCTTCTTCCTTGAAGTAGCCGTAGGTGCCCGATACCGAGTTGCGGCCGAACAGCTGGATTGGCTTGTTGGCCAGGTCGCCGGTCACACCCACGTCGCCCCAGGTCTTGATCTCGGCCTTGCCACCGCACAGGCGAGTGGAGGAGAAGATGGCGTCAACCTGAGCCATGGTCAGGCCTTTGATCGGGTTGTCCTTGTGCACGAACACAGCCAGGGCGTCGACAGCGACCGGGATGGCAGTCGGCTTGTAGCCGTACTTCTGCTCGAAGGCCTGCAGCTCGACGTCTTTCATCTTGCGGCTCATCGGGCCGAGGTTGGCGGTGCCTTCGGTCAGCGCGGGTGGCGCGGTGGAGGAGCCGGCAGCCTGAATCTGGATGTTTACGTTCGGATATTCCTTCTTGTAGGCCTCGGCCCACAGCGTCATCAGGTTCGCCAGGGTGTCGGAACCTACGCTGGAGAGGTTGCCCGATACACCGGTGGTCTTGGTGTAGGTCGGGATCGACGGATCGACGGCGGCTACCGCGTTGGCGGTTGCAACGCCCGCGGCGGCGAAGGTAAGGGCCGCCATCAAACGCTTCAGTTTCATGCCTTGCTCCTAGCAGGAATATTGGGGTGTTGGATGGAACGGGCCCAAGTATCGGTAGGCCGCATGAACACGATATGACTTGAATGTGACAATTGGATGAAAGGCCATCACTGCAAGCAGGTCTGGCCTCTTCGCGGCTAAAGCCGCTCCCACAGAGACTTGCACAGACCTCAAACCCAGCGCCGCACCTGTGGGAGCGGCTTTAGCCGCGAAGGGGCCAGCAGCCCCGGCGCAGATCAGCGCTTGTTGGCGAGCAGGTACAGCCCCACAGCCAGACCAACAGCACACAGCCCCGCCACATAATAGGCAGGCGCCATCGGGCTCACTTTCAGCAGCGCGGTCACCACCATCGGCGTCAAACCGCCGAAGATCGCGTAGGCCACGTTGTAGGAGAACGACAGCCCACTGAAACGCACCACCGCCGGGAACGCCTTGACCATCACATAAGGCACCGCACCGATCACACCCACGCACAGGCCGGTCACGGCATACAGCGGGAACAGCAGCTCAGGGTGGGTCGGCAAGCTGTGATAGAAGGTCCAGGAACTGGCCAGCAGCAGCAGGCTGCCGATCACGAACACCCGGCCCGCACCAAAGCGGTCGGCCAGGCTGCCAGCCCCGATGCAGCCGAAGCTGAGCAGTACGATGGCCATGCTGTTGGCCTTGAGCGAGTCGATCGGGCTGATGTGGTAGAAGCTCTGCAGCAGCGCGGGAGTCATCAGGATGACCACGACGATGCCGGCCGACAGCATCCAGGTCAGCAGCATCGACAGGATGATCGGGCCACGGTGGTCACGCAGCACGGCGCGCAATGGCAGCTCTTCGGCCAGCGCCTTGCGCTGCTGCATCTCGGCGAACACCGGGGTTTCGTGCAGCCAGCGGCGCAGGTACACCGAGAACAGCCCGAACACACCGCCAAGCAGGAACGGGATCCGCCAGGCGTAATCAGCCACTTCTTCGGCGCTGTACACGCTGTTGATGAGGGTCGCCACCAGCGAGCCCAGCAGAATGCCCGCCGTCAGCCCCGCGGTCAGGGTGCCGCAGGCGTAGCCGGTATTGCGCGCCGGCACGTGTTCGGACACGAACACCCAGGCGCCCGGGACCTCGCCTCCGATTGCCGCGCCCTGTATCACGCGCATCAGCAGCAGCAGGATCGGCGCCCACATGCCGATCTGGGCATAAGTGGGCAGCAGGCCCATGATCAGGGTTGGCAGGGCCATCATGAAGATGCTCAAGGTGAACATCTTCTTGCGCCCCAACAGGTCGCCGAAGTGGGCCATGACGATGCCGCCCAACGGCCGCGCCAGGTAGCCGGCGGCGAAAATGCCGAAGGTTTGCATCAGGCGCAGCCACTCAGGCATGTCGGCCGGGAAGAACAGCTTGCCGACCACCGTGGCGAAGAACACGAAGATGATGAAGTCGTAGAACTCCAGCGCGCCGCCCAGGGCGGACAGTGAGAGGGTCTTGTAGTCACTGCGGGTCAGCGGCCGCGAGGGCTGCTCGATACTGCTGGGCACGGAAGTCATCGCTCGTTGTTCTCTTTGTAGGGCATGCAGGCCGCTTGGCACGCGGCTTCTGGATTAGGGGACAGGCGAAGATAGCAAATTGCCGAGCTGCGCCGAAAGCGATACAAAATCCATACAGATATTCATGAATGCGCGGTCGTCGCTGGCCGTTATGCTCTATATACTGGCAGTTCGTAGGAAAAGGTTGCTGCTCGCGTGGGATGTTGTGCGAAAACGCCGGTCTTTATGTCAGACGGTTTCGCAGAGTTTCCCTACGGCCGTCCAGTGAAACGAAATCGGCGTAGTATGTTTCCAGCTGAATCGTTTACCCGGCCTTTGCGCCACACCAACGAAAAGCGTCACGGGTCAGAGGCCCCATCGCATGATTGAGCTCGAACAAGAAGATCCCATCCCGCAAGGCGACTTGGCCCTGCAAATTACTGCACTCCCACGCGAGACCAACGGGTTTGGCGACATCTTTGGCGGCTGGCTGGTCGCCCAGATGGACCTGGCCGGCACCGCGATGGCCAGCCGTGTCGCCGGCGGCCGCGTGGCAACCGTGGCCATTGATCGCATGGCCTTCCTGGTACCGGTAGCGGTGGGCGCGCAATTGTCGTTCTACACCCAGACCCTGGAAATCGGCCGCAGCTCGATCCGGATGATGGTCGAAGTGTGGAGCGACGATCCGCTTTCCAGCGAATGGCGCAAGGTCACCGAGGCGGTATTCGTCTTCGTCGCCATCGACGGCAGTGGCCGCACCCGCTCTGTGCCTCGTCGCTGAGCAACGCCAGCGGTAAACTCATTGCATGTGCCCGGGTCCAAGGCCCACTGGCTATCAATGAGATGAATGCAATGGCTACCTACCAGGTCGTAACCGAGAAACATGGCGAACTGAACTGCTGGCGAATCAGCAGCGACCGCGCCGAACTCCTGATCGCCCAGCAGGGCGCGCAGATCCTCAGCTACCAGCGGGTGGGCGAGCCACCGCTGCTGTGGCTGAGCGACCAGGCCATCTTCCGCAAGGGCAAGTCGGTACGTGCCGGGGTACCGGTGTGCTGGCCGTGGTTCGGCAACTTGCAGCGCAACCCCCAGGCCGTGCAGGCCATGTACCACGGCGAGCAGGCCCCTGCCCATGGTCTGGCGCGCTCGCGAGACTGGCAGTTGCTGGGTATCGAAGAAGCAGGCGACGGCCTGCGCATTGAATTCGAACTGCCTGAAGCACAAGGCGACCTGCCCGACTGGCCCCATGACGTCGAGCTGAAGCTCATGGTGCATCTGGGAGAAGAACTGGTACTTAAGCTGACCAGCCGCAACATGGGTAATACCCCGGTGACCATCAGCCAGGCCCTGCACAGCTACTTTGCAGTCAGCGATGTACGCCAGGCGCGGGTCGAAGGGGTCGAGGGGCTGGGCTATATCGAAACCCTTGCTGACTGGGAACAGCGCCAGCAGCAGGGGGCGCTTGAATTTGCCGGGGAGACTGACCGGATCTACCTCGACACCCCGCAAACCCTGAGCATTGTCGACCCGCATTGGGGGCGGCGGATTACCTTGACCAGCAGCGGGTCACGCTCGGCGGTGATCTGGAACCCCTGGACCGAGCGGGCCAAGGAGCTGGCGGACATGGCCGATGACGGGTGGCAGCGGATGCTGTGCATCGAGACGGCGAATGTGTGGGATGACCTGGTGGTATTGAAGCCTGGGGGCAGTCATTCGCTGGGCGTAGCGGTGACTAGCGAAGCGGTTTGAGCTGAGGCCCTTGGGGCCGCTGCGCGGCCCATCGCGACACAAGGCCGCTCCTACAGGCGATCGCGTTCCCTTGTAGGAGCGGCCTTGTGTCGCGATGGGCTGCAAAGCAGCCCCTTTTCAAGGCGATCAGAGGTCGGCGTCTTCCACCACCCTCACCTTCCCTGCATCCAAGGCATAGGCCGCATCGGCCAGGTCATTGCTGACCTTTTCCACCTTCAGCGTGCCGCTGACCCACAGCGGCGTGTAGATGTCATCGATCTTGAGGCCTTTCGGGTAGCGCACCAACACCAGCTGGTTCGGCGGCGGTGGCGGTACGTGGATGCACGCGCCCGGGTACGGTACCAGGAAGAACAGCGTGCTGTTGCCCTTGGCATCGCTTTCCAGCGGCACCGGGTAGCCGCCCAGGCGGATGTCCTTGCCGTTCATGGCCGCCACGGTCTTGGTGGAGTACATCACCGCCGGCAAGCCCTTGCTCTGCTTCAAGCCGCCCTTGTCGGTAAAGGTGCCCATGGCTTCCGGCGAGTTGTGGTCGATTTCAGGCATTTGCTCGAGCGCCTTCTGGTCCGACTTGGGCATCAGCTCCAGCCAGTCGGTTTCGGGCAGTTCGGCATGGGCCAGGGCGCTGGCCAACAGCAGGGGAACAAGGAAAAAGGCACGCATGGAAATGCTCGGCAACTCGGATGAATTGCCGGGCATTCTAACCACTATTCAGCGTTTCTTGATGAATCCGTAGATCACCAGAAGGACCACGGCACCGACCAGCGCGCCAAAGAAGCCCGCCGCCTGTCCGGCCTGATAAATACCCAGTGCCTGGCCGCCATAGGTGGCCAGCAGGGAGCCGGCAATACCCAGCAGGATGGTCATGATCCAGCCCATGCTGTCGTCACCCGGCTTGATGAAGCGGGCCAGCAAGCCGACGATGAGGCCGATGAAGATGGTTCCAATGATGCCCATGGCAATCCCTCTGCAGTTCGAAGATGGAACAAGCCAAAGCCTAGACAGCGCTCAGGCTTGTTGCCATTTTCAGAGGGCAAGCCGGTGGCAGAAGTTCGATCAGTTGCTGATCAGGGCTTCTACTTCGGCAATCTTGCGCTCGAGGGTAGCCATGTCATGGCAGCGCAGGGTGGCATGGCCAACCTTGCGGCCTACCTTGAAGGCCTTGCCGTAGTGGTGCAGGTGGCAGTCACCGATGGCGACAACCTTGTCCACAGCCGGTACTTCACCAATGAAGTTGAGCATCGCGCTCTCGCCCACCTTGGCCGTGGAACCCAGCGGCAGGCCGGCGACAGCGCGCAGGTGGTTCTCGAACTGGCTGCACTCGGCGCCTTCAATGGTCCAGTGCCCGGAGTTGTGCACACGTGGGGCGATTTCGTTGGCCTTCAGGCCACCGTCGACTTCGAAAAACTCGAAGGCCATCACGCCTACATAGTCCAGCTTCTGCAGCACCCGGCCAACATAGTCTTCGGCCAGGGCCTGCAGCGGATGCGCCTGGCTGGCCACCGACAGGCGCAGGATGCCGCTTTCGTGGGTGTTGTGCACCAGCGGGTAGAAGCGGGTTTCGCCATCACGGGCACGCACGGCCACCAGCGACACTTCACCGGTGAACGGCACGAAGCCTTCCAGCAGGCATGGCACGCTGCCCAGCTCGGCGAAGGTGTCTACCACGTCTTCTGGAGTGCGCAGCACCTTCTGGCCTTTGCCGTCGTAGCCCAGGGTGCGGGTTTTCAGCACGGCCGGCAGGCCGATGCTGGCTACCGCGGCGTCCAGGTCTGCCTGCGAGAGGATGTCGGCGAAGGCCGGGGTCGGGATACCCAGGTCGCGGAACATGCTTTTCTCGAACAGGCGGTCGCGGGCGATGCGCAGCGCTTCGGCGCTTGGGTAAACCGGCACGAACTGCGAGAGGAAGGCCACGGTCTCGGCCGGGACGCTTTCGAACTCGAAGGTGACCAGGTCGACTTCGTCGGCCAGCTGGCGCAGGTGGCCCTGGTCACCGTAGTCGGCACGCAGGTGCTCGCCCAATGGCGCGGCGCAGGCGTCCGGTGCCGGGTCGAGGAAGGCGAAGTTCATGCCCAGCGGGGTGCCCGCCAGAGCCAGCATGCGGCCCAGCTGGCCGCCACCGATTACACCGATCTTCATGGGTTGAGCCTCAAGCCTGGCGCGGGTCTGGGTTGTCCAGCACGGTGTCGGTCTGTTCCGTGCGGAACTGCTTCAACGCCGCGTGGAACTGCGGGTACTTGGCGCCCAGGATACTGGCCGACAGCAGCGCAGCGTTGACGGCACCGGCACGGCCGATGGCCAGGGTGGCAACCGGCACGCCGGCTGGCATCTGCACGATCGACAGCAGCGAATCGACGCCCGACAGCATCGACGACTGCACCGGCACGCCCAGCACCGGCAGGTGGGTCTTGGCGGCGCACATGCCTGGCAGGTGGGCTGCGCCACCGGCACCGGCGATGATCACCTCGATGCCACGGCCTTCGGCCTCCTCGGCATACTGGAACAGCAGATCCGGGGTGCGGTGGGCGGAAACCACCTTCACTTCGTAGGGAATGCCGAGTTTTTCCAGCATATCGGCGGTGTGGCTAAGGGTGGACCAATCGGACTTGGAGCCCATGATCACGCCAACCAGTGCACTCATCGTCGAGCCTCTTCGCTTGTGCGCCCGTGGGCGCGTCAAAAAACAACAAGCCACGCGGGACGACCGGCGTGGCTTGTTTGCTGATCAGGACCGGACGCATCCGGTCGAAAGGCCGCGCAGTATACCGTAAGGTGGTGCGTTTAAGGCACCCCGGCGACCAACTGTCGCCCCTTATTTTTCGGGGCTTTGGCTGACTTTTGGGTCAACCGCCGCCGCACCTTCCAGCTTGCGCCACAGCAGCCGTACGTTGGCCTTGCGTACCAGGGCGCAACGGTACAGGCGGATCTCCAGTGGTACGTGCCACTGGCTGCCGCCACAGATGGCCAGTTCGCCCCGTTCCAGTTCGCCCCGCATCGACAGGCGCGGTACCCAGGCAATGCCCATGCCTTCCAGCGCCATGCTCTTGAGACTGTCGGCCATGGCCGTTTCATAGACGGTGGTATAACGCAGGTTGCGCTGACGCAGCAGCAAATTGACCGAGCGCCCAAGGAAAGCGCCTGCGGTATAGGCCAGCAGCGGCACACTGCCCTCGCCTTCCAGGTCGAACAGCGGCTTGCCTTCGGCATCCACGGCGCACACCGGCAACATTTCCGTGGTGCCCATGTGAAGCGACGGGAAAATCTCGGCGTCCATCTGCAAGGCCGCGTCCGGGTCATAGAAGGCCAGCATCAGGTCGCAGCCACCTTCACGTAATGCGTGCACGGCATCTCCGACGTTAGTCGCAACCAGGCGGGTGGCGATGTTCAAGCCGTCATTGCGCAACTGAGCCACCCAGCGGGGGAAAAAGCCCGACGCCAGGGAGTGCGCCGCAGCCACCTGAACCACCTCGCCCTGCCCGCCTTCAAGATGATGCAAATGGCGCAGAATTTCGCTCAACTGGTCGACAACAGTGCGGGCCGTGACAAGAAAAAGCTGGCCAGCCTCGGTCAGCTCGATCGGCGTGCGGGAACGATTCACCAACTGCAGGCCCAACGCTGCTTCAAGGCTGCGAATGCGCCGGCTAAAGGCCGGCTGGGTAACGAACCGCCGCTCTGCCGCCTGGGAAAAACTGCGGGTGGAGGCCAGTGCGCTGAAATCTTCCAGCCATTTGCTTTCAAGGTTCACGAAGCACATCTCCTGGCGTGCACCAAAATGGAACACGCTCGAATGTCAATTGGCGTCACATGAAACACTATGCCGTTTGTGCATAGGTTAGCGTGCAACAGCATTGGCCGCAAAATCACCTTCAGGCCTAGGATTGGCGCCATTCCGGCATGTGCCGGGTCAAAATCGAGATGATATACATCATGTCCTCCGCTGCATCGTTCCGCGTCGAAAAAGATCTGTTGGGTACCCTTGAAGTTCCTGCTGATGCCTACTACGGCATCCAGACCCTGCGCGCTGCCAACAACTTCCACCTCTCCGGCGTTCCGCTGTCGCACTACCCGAAACTGGTAGTCGGCCTGGCGATGGTCAAGCAGGCTGCTGCTGACGCCAACCGTGAGCTGGGGCACCTGAGCGATGCCAAGCACGCCGCCATCAGCGCCGCTTGCGGCCGACTGATCAAAGGCGACTACCACGAGCAGTTCGTGGTGGACATGATTCAAGGCGGTGCTGGTACTTCCACCAACATGAACGCCAACGAAGTCATCGCCAACATCGCGCTGGAGGCCATGGGCCACCAGAAGGGTGAGTACCAGTACCTGCACCCGAACAACGATGTGAACATGGCGCAGTCGACCAACGACGCCTACCCGACCGCTATCCGCCTGGGCCTGCTGCTGGGTCACGACGCCCTGCTGGCCAGCCTCGACAGCCTGATCCAGGCCTTCGCTGCCAAAGGTAAAGAGTTCGACCACGTACTGAAGATGGGCCGTACCCAGCTGCAGGACGCCGTGCCGATGACCCTGGGCCAGGAATTCCGCGCCTTCGCCACCACCATGACCGAAGACCTGCAGCGCCTGCGCTCGCTGGCCCCGGAACTGCTGACCGAAATCAACCTGGGCGGTACCGCCATCGGCACCGGCATCAACGCCGACCCTGGCTACCAGGCCCTGGCCGTTCAGCGCCTGGCCACTATCAGCGGCCAGCCGCTGGTACCGGCTGCCGACCTGATCGAAGCCACTTCCGACATGGGTGCCTTCGTGCTGTTCTCCGGCATGCTCAAGCGTACCGCAGTCAAGCTGTCGAAGATCTGCAACGACCTGCGCCTGCTGTCCAGCGGCCCGCGCACCGGCATCAACGAAATCAACCTGCCAGCGCGTCAGCCAGGCAGCTCGATCATGCCAGGCAAGGTCAACCCGGTTATCCCGGAAGCCGTCAACCAGGTGGCCTTCGCCATCATGGGCAACGACCTGGCCCTGACCGTCGCCGCCGAAGGTGGCCAGCTGCAGCTGAACGTGATGGAACCGCTGATCGCCTACAAGATCTTCGACTCGATCCGCCTGCTGCAACGCGCCATGGACATGCTGCGCGAGCACTGCATCGTCGGCATCACTGCCAACGAACAGCGCTGCCGTGAACTGGTCGAGCACTCGATCGGCCTGGTCACCGCCCTGAACCCGTACATTGGCTACGAAAACGCCACCCGTATCGCCCGCGTTGCCCTGGAAACCGGCCGCGGCGTACTGGAACTGGTGCGTGAAGAGAAGCTGCTGGACGAAGAGATGCTCAACGACATCCTGCGCCCGGAAAACATGATCGCCCCCCGTCTGGTTCCGCTGAAGGCGTAACCCGACCGCTGCAAACAGTCTCACCAGGTTAAGGGACTAGACACCTCTCAACCTTTCAAGGCCCGAGCCAATGCTTCGGGCCTTTTTTTGCCTGATGGATTTTGGGGCTGCTGCGCAGCCCAATCGCGACACAAGGCCGCTCCCACAAAAGGCCTGCGTACACCGATCAATGTGGGAGCGGCCTTGCGTCGCGATAGGGCCGCAAAGCGGCCCCCGGATAACGGCACACAACTTGCTCCATAATACGTCCCAGCCCAACGGGATTACCCAAATGCTGCACAGCCACCTCACCACCCTCAACGCGGTTTCGCTGATTCTCAACGTCTTCCAGGCAGACGGTTGTGACGCTGCGGACCTGCTGGCCGGCAGCGGCATTGGCCCGGCAGACCTGGGGCATGCTGATGCACGCATCACTACCCAACAAGAACTGCAGGTGTGCGCCAATGCCGTGGCCCGGCGCGAGGATATTGGCCTGGAGCTGGGCCGGCGCATGCATGTGTCGTGCTACGGCATGCTCGGTTACGCCCTGCTCTCCAGTGCCACTTTGGGTGACGCCTTGCGCCTGGCGCTGGAGTATCCGGCACTGCTGGGAACAGTGTTCAAGCTGCGTTTGATCGACGACGGCCAGCGAGTCTGGTTCAGCGCCAGTGATTACCACGACAGCCCGGCGCTGAGCGCCTTCAATGCCGAGTTCTGCATGGTTTCGCTGAAAGTCATCTGCGATGACCTGCTTGGTCGCCCGCTACCGCTGCTTGGCGCGCGCTTCGAACATCACCGGCCCGGCTACCACGCGCTCTATGCCGGTGCATTCCAGTGCCCGGTCGGTTTCGATGCCCAGGACAATGCCTTTGCTTTCGAGCGGCGCTGGCTGGACATGCCGCTGCCACTGGCCGACCCCATTACCCTCAAAGCCATGAGCGAACGCTGCCGGCGCCTGAACCTGGAGTTTACGGGCCGGCAGGCCTGGCTGGGGCGGATTCGCCAGTTGCTGGCGCAGCAACTGGATGCCGCCCCTGGGCTGGAAGGCCTGGCGCGGCAGATGAATTGCTCGTCGCGCACCTTGCGCCGGCATTTGCAGGCGCTTGGCAGCAGTTATCAGCAGATGCTGGACGAATTGCGGTTTGAGCGGGCCAAGCAGTTGCTGGCTGATGAGCAGATGCCGATCTACCGGATTGCCGAAACCCTGGGGTTCAGCGAGACGGCCAGTTTCCGGCATGCCTTCCAGCGTTGGAGTGGTGTGGCGCCCAGCCACTTCCGCGGTTGACCTGTTCTGGCCTCTTCGCGGGCTTGCCCGCTCCCACAGGTATCCCACTCGCCTTCAGGCCTGTGGTGTATCTGTGGGAGCGGGTTCACCCGCGAAAGGGCCGGCACAGGCCAAAGAGCTTGGCCACATCGATCCCCTTTTGGCCGTTTGCGTCGTTCTCCGTTACTGACCTGCCCATGACAATGGACCCACGCCAGTACCCACCGGAGAACAACAATGCTGACGATCTATTCCGATGACCACCGCCTGCACCACGGCCGCTGCGAGCTGATCGACGGCAAGCTGATGCCCTGCTTCGAGATGCCTTCGCGTGCCGACCACGTGCTGGACCAGGTCAAGAAGCGCAACCTCGGTGACATCCAGGGCCCCACCGACTTTGGCCGCGCCCCGCTGCAACGCATCCACAGCGCCGACTACCTGGCCTTCTTCGAGGGCGCCTGGGCCCGCTGGGCCGCGATGGGCCAGGAAGGCGACCTGCTGCCGTTCACCTGGCCGGCACGCACACTGCGCCAGGTAAAACCGACCGGCCTGCACGGTGAACTGGGCTATTACAGTTTCGATGCCGGCGCGCCGATTACCGCGGGTACCTGGCAAGCCGCCTACAGCGCCGCACAGGTTGCCCTCACCGCCCAGGCCGCAATCCAGCAAGGCGCCCATTCGGCCTTTGCCCTGTGCCGGCCGCCAGGGCACCACGCTGCCGGCGAAGTCATGGGCGGTTATTGCTACCTGAACAACGCCGCCATCGCCGCCCAGGCCTTCCTGGACCAAGGCAAGCGCAAAGTCGCCATCCTCGACGTGGATTACCACCACGGCAACGGTACCCAGGACATCTTCTACAGCCGCAACGACGTGTTCTTCGCTTCGATCCACGGCGACCCGCAGGACGAATTCCCGTTCTTCCTCGGCTATGCCGATGAAACCGGCGAGGGTGCTGGCGAGGGCTGCAACATCAACTACCCATTGCCGGCCGGCAGCGATTGGGCCGCCTGGAGCGCCGCCCTGGAAGACGCCTGCCAGCGCATCGCCCACTATGACGCCGATGTGCTGGTGGTTTCGCTGGGTGTGGATACCTTCAAGGACGACCCGATTTCCCAGTTCAAGCTGGACAGCCCGGACTACCTGGCAATGGGTGAGCGCATCGGCCAGCTCGGCAAGCCGACCCTGTTCGTGATGGAAGGCGGCTACGCTGTGGAAGAAATCGGTATCAACGCGGTCAATGTGCTGGAAGGCTTCCAGCGCGCCCAGCCAGGAGCCCGGTAATGGTCCGACTCAAGCGTCTGCTCGCCCCGTTCATCGCTGCCACCCTGTTCACCGGTGCCCTGCACGCTCAAGCCGAGCAGCGCACCCTGCGTGTGTATAACTGGTTCGACTACATCACCCCGCAGACCTTGACCGACTTCCAGAAGGACAGCAGCGTAAAACTGATCTACGACATCTTCGACACCAACGAAGCGCTGGAAGCCAAGCTGCTCACCGGCAACTCCGGCTATGACGTGGTAGTGCCGTCCAACGTGTTCCTCGCCAAGCAGATCGAAGCCGGGGTGTTCCAGCCGCTGGACCGCAGCAAGCTGCCGAACTGGCAACACCTGGACCCGGCGCTGATGAAACTGATCGAGGCCAACGACCCGGGTAACAAGTATGCCGTGCCTTACATGTACGGCACCGTACTGATCGGCTTCAACCCGGCCAAGGTCAAGGCCGCGCTCGGCGAGAATGCGCCGGTGGACAGCTGGGACCTGATCTTCAAGGAAGAGAACATCGCCAAGCTCAAGCAGTGCGGCGTGGCCCTGCTCGACTCGCCTTCGGAGATACTGCCGCTGGCCCTGAAATACCTGGGCCTGGACCCCAACAGCGGCAAGCCGGAGGACTACAAGAAGGCCGAGGCCTTGCTGCTGAAGATTCGCCCGTACATCACCTACTTCCATTCGTCCAAGTACATGGCAGACATCGCCAATGGCGATATCTGCGTGGCGGTGGGCTACAGCGGCAGCTTCTCGCAGGCCGCAAACCGTGCGCGCGATGCGAAGAACGGGGTGGTGGTGGACATGCGCCTGCCCAAGGAAGGTGCGCCTATCTGGTTCGACATGCTGGCGATACCGAAGAACGCGGCCAACCCGGAGGATGCCCACACGTTCATCAATTACCTGCTGCGGCCTGAGGTGATTGCACCGATCAGCGACTTTGTCGGCTACCCGAACCCGAACAAGGACGCGACCGACAAGGTGAACCCGGCTATTCGCAACAACCCCAACCTGTACCCGACGGCAGAGGCGATGGCCAAGCTGTACACGCTCAAGCCGCTGGCGCGGGATGCAGAGCGGGCGCGGACCAGGGCCTGGACGCGGATCAAGTCCGGCACCTGAGTTGGATTCTTCGCGGGCTCGCCCGCTCCCACATTGATCGTGTAACCGCCGAACCCTGTGGGAGCGGGCAAGCCCGCGAAGGGCCGCACAGCGGCCCCGTTCACTTTCTCCACGCCTTGCGCAGTTTCATCAGCGCCTCGGCAATCTCCCCCTCCGGCACTGCCGCAAACCCCAGCACCAGCCCCGCGCGCTTATCCACAGGTACCTCGCTGTCCGCCAACCAGAAATTGCTCAGCGGCGTCACCTCCACCCCCACCGCTTCGGCCCTGGCCACCAGCTCCTGCTCCCGCGCAAAGTTATCCACATCAACTTTCACATGCAGCCCTGCCGCCACTTCAGGCATGGGGCCCAGCCCTGGAATATCCACAGGCCAGCCGGCCTTGAGCACATTGCGCCGGCTCAACGCCGCCTTGCGCATGCGCCGGATATGCCGCTGAAAGTGCCCACGGGCCATGAACTCCGCCATCACGCACTGACTGCTGACCTCCGAATGCCTCACAGCCAACGCCTTGCCCTGGCTGAACGCCTGGGCCAACTGTGACGGCAGCACCAGGTAACCCAGGCGCAGCGCCGGGAAAGCGATCTTGCCAAAGGTGCCTACATACAGCACCCGGCCGTGCTGATCGAGCGCTGCAAGCGGGGCCAAGGGCGCGCCGCTGTAGCGGTACTCGCCGTCATAGTCGTCCTCGACGATCCAGCCATCGTTACGGTCAGCCCATGCCAGTAATTCCAGGCGACGCGCCAGGCTCATGGTCACGCCGGTCGGGTACTGGTGAGCAGGCGTCACGTAGGCCAGCCGGCAATCCTGCAATTGCGCGAGCCGATCGCAGTCCATCCCCTGTTCATCCACCGGTACGCCAAGCACCCGGCCACCCGCCAGCGCGAAGGCATGACCGGCCGCCCGATAGCCCGGGTTTTCCACAGCCACACCGTCGCCCGGCTGCAACAGCAACTGTGCACAAAGGCTGATGGCCTGCTGCGCTCCACTGGTGATCACAATTTGTTCAGCCGAGCAACCAAGCCCACGCGAGCGACGCAAGTAGGCAGCGATCAGCTCGCGCAGCATCAGCTCGCCCGCCGGGTCGCCATAGCCTAGTTGCTCCGGGCTCGGGTTACGCCAGAAACCCGCCTGCAGCTTGGCCCAGACGTCAAACGGGAACAGATCGAATGCTGGAATGCCAACGCGAAAAGCACGCGGCTGGCCGCTCCTTGGCGGCGGCAAGTGGTGAGTTTTCAGACGCTGCAAAGTGTCGCTGGAACGCCGGCTGCTGGATAAATCCTCAGTGTCTTTTCCCGATAATGTGGATAAGTCTGTTGATAACCTATGGGATAACCCTGTGGATACTTGTGTGGATAATTTCGGTAGCCGGCTTACATAGGTGCCATCGCCTACCCGGCTTTCGATGTAGCCCTCGGCGTACAACTGGTCATAGGCCCGCACCACACTGTTGCGTGACAGCTCCAGCATCGCGGCCAACTCGCGGGAGGCCGGCAACCGGGTGCCGCTGCTCAAACGCCCATCCAGCACCCGCGCACGCAGCGCCTGGTACAACTGCTGGCTGAGCCCGCGACGGCGATCCAGGGCGATGCCGGATGGGTCGAAAGGCAAGACGAGGGGGCGTTCGCTCATGGTATTGGACCTATAAAAACAGGCTGTAATGGCTCTTACACAGAACCAATAGCCTGCCTAGGATGGCACCATTGCACAAGGATACCGAGCATGTACAACAGCAAACCCCACCAGGAACACGACCTCGGCCGGCTGCACCAGCACATGCTCGACACCCGCCTGGCCGTGCTGGTCAGCCATGGCGAACAGGGCCTGCTGGCCACACACCTTCCGGTGCTGGTCGATACTGGCGAAGGCGAGTTCGGCACCGTCTATGCCCACCTGGCACGGGCCAACCGCCAATGGCAGGACCTGGAGCAAGGCGGCGAGGCCCTGCTGGTATTCCCCGGCGCGGACGCCTATGTCAGCCCCAGCTACTACCCGAGCAAAGCTGATAACCCGAAGGTAGTGCCAACCTGGAACTACCTGGCCGTGCACGCCTATGGCACGGCTGAGGTGATCCACGACGCAGCAAAACTGCTGACTATCGTCAGCCGCCTGACCGAGCGCCACGAACAGGGGCGCAGCGAACAGTGGAAGGTGGACGACGCCCCGGCTGACTACATCGACGGCATGCTCCGCGCCATTGTCGGCATCCGCCTGCCCATCGCCCGCCTGCAAGGTGCGCGCAAGCTCAGCCAGAACCGCTCAGCCGAGGACATCGCCGGCGTGCGCGAAGGGCTGGGCGCCAGCACCGACTACCTGGACAACCAACTGGCGGCGCAGATGCGCCACCTCTGAGGAAACGCCCCATGCCCAATGTCACCCTGCGCCCCGTCACCGCCCAGGACCACGCCGCCTGGCTCGCCCTGTGGCAGGCTTACTTGCGCTTCTACCAGACCGAACTGGCCGAGGACGTCAGCCTCAGCACCTGGCAACGCCTGCTCGACCCGAACGAACCCACCCACTCGACCCTGGCTTGGGTCGATGACAAAGCAGTGGGGATGGTCAACTTCATCTACCATCGTTCCAACTGGAGCATCGAGAACTCCTGCTACCTGCAGGACCTCTACGTCGACAGCACCCAACGTGGCCTGGGGATCGGCCGCCAGCTGATCGAGCACGTGTACGCCAGGGCCAAGGCCGACGGCTGCATCAAGGTGCACTGGCTGACCCACGAAACCAACGCCACCGCCATCAGCCTGTACGAACAGGTTGCCGAGCGCCCGGGCTTCATCCAATTCCGTAAAGGGTTGTAGGCCACATGACTGACGCACTGCACTGGAAACCCGCCGCATCGCCCAAGGCCGAGCCCATCGACGGCCGCTTCATCCGCCTGGAAAAACTCGACCCGGCGCGCCACGGCGACGACCTCTGGGCCGCCCTGCAAGGGCCGGATTCCGACCCGCTGCTGTGGGACTACCTGCCCTATGGCCCGTTTACCGAACGCGCTGCCTTCGACCGCTGGCTGCAAGGTAACGCCGCCGGCCACGACCCGCTGTATTTCACCGTGATCGACCGCGCCAGCGGCGAGGCTCAGGGCATCCTCACCCTGATGTCGATCGTGCCCGACCATGGCCGCATCGAGATCGGCCACATCGCCTTCGGCGCTCCCATGCAGCGCACACCCAAGAGTACCGAGGCCGTCTACCTGCTGGGCAAGCTGAGCTTCGAACTGGGAAACCGCCGGCTGGAATGGAAGTGCAATAACGCCAATGCCCGCTCCAAGCGTGCAGCAGAGCGGTTCGGGTTCGTCTTCGAAGGTGTCTTCCGCAAGCACCTGGTGGTGAAGGACCACAACCGTGATACGGCGTGGTACTCGATAACCGATGATGAGTGGCCGCAGGTGGCGGTGGGGTTCGAGCGGTGGTTGAGCGCCGAGAACCAACGCCCGGAAGGGCAGGCAAAAACGCTTGAGGACTGCCGCAGGAGCTGATCTGCTCAACCGATCACGGGCTCACGAGCCTGTGATCGATGCAGTGGCTTACCTGATCTGGCTCACGCGCTTGACCACCCCCATCTGCAAGCCAAAAGGCTTGAACACCGCGTTCAACGAGTTCAACGTGGGGTTGCCACCGCCCTGCTCGATCTGGATCAGCGTACGCACGGAAATCTTGCACATCCGCGCAAACTGGGTCTGCTGCATCTTCGCCACCTCCACGCGCAGCCGCCGCACGGCAGCGCCCAGCTCAAGGCTGCCGTTGGCAATCCCTTCGCGTACTCCGTCGATCAGTAGCCCGCGGGCATCGATGGAAATCGTCATGCCAACCCCCATTCAGCCATCCGACGCTCAAGCCTGCCCAGCGCAATTGCCGGGTGATGCATCACAGCATCAGGCAGCCCAAGGCCGGACAAGATATCCGGCAATGCCAACAGGTGCCGGGCATCCTGCCGCAGACGCTCAAAAGCCTCGCCCGGGTCGACAAATTTGGCCAGTGCAACGCAGGCAGCCTGCCAGTCGATATCGCCTGCTCGCTCTATCGAGGCTGGCCACTTGGTCGTTCGAGTTATCCCTTCCTGATCCATCACCATCGGTGCAAGGTCGTAGATCGGTGCGAGGCGCACGGTGTTGCGGGTACGGATGATCGCGGTGTTACGCCCGTGGTTATCGGCATTACCCAGGATCTTGTTGATCAGGTCGCGCCGCAGATAATCGGCAACCAGGTCCGGCAGCTCTTTTCCTTGCCCGGCCGCTTTCCACAACCCGGCGAGCGCCTCGACCACCTCCAGGTGCCCCATTCGGCTGCCAGGCTCGGTTACTCCACACAGGGAATACACCGACTCCACGGCAAAGCGCTGCACACCCTCAGCGCAAACCTGGCGGTCGAAGCGTTCCATCCACAGGCTGGGCTTGCTGCCTTCTTCCAGCGCCATGTATTCACTGGCCACCGTTTCGATGCCAAGCTGCTGCAACGCCTTGTAGTAGAGGCATTCGGCCCGCAGGATCTGCTGATCATCAGCTAGCGCATGGTTCCTGGCGAACTTGATGAACCAGTGACGACGGGCACGTTCATCCGCAAGCACCGCGTCCGGATACAGTTGGCCGTTTTCTGCCTCGGTCATCAACAGCTTTGGCGCTTCCCCACCGGCGCCTGTCGCGCCACCAATGGCCGCACCTTGCTCATAGGCGTATTCGAGAAACCGTTGATCGCGGGTGATCACATCCTGACGGGTAAACCCGATGGGGTCGGCAAGATCCAGTAGCTCGGCCGATTCCTTGATGCGCAGGTTGCCGATTGGGGCCGGGGTGGAACGCCCCAGCAGAAACAGGTCATCCCCCATGCCTTCTGGTTTCTCACGGCCGATATGCCGCAGCAGGAAGCGCTTTGCGGCACCGGCGGGTGCGATGTCGTAAAGGAATGCGGGCGCGTGCTGCAGACGATGGGAACCAAAATCCACTGGCAACCTTGCGCTTGCCGCCTGGCAGAACAGGCTGTCGTATGCATCCAGACTGGTTTTGACGTACTCGGAGGTATATCCGAACTCGCAGGGACTGGAGAGGCTCTTTTCAGGCTCGGCAAAGGCTATGGCAACAGCATCATGCCACTGCCCCTGATCATGGAGTTGGAGCGTGAGTCTGTACATGGTTCACCTGCGATTTACCGCATGCTGTTGACCGAGCGGCCCGGTCAATCTGCAGCATAGTGCAGATTTTTGACGAATTCCATTCCTGCTCTGCACTTTAATGCAGATGTAGGCTGAAAGCCTCTTCAAATTCTGCATTAAAATGCATAGCCCTCTATAAAAAAAGGGGAGCATCCGCTCCCCAGAGGTTAACCGCTTGTAGATGAGGGCTTAAATCAGGTTCTTCACGGATTGCCGGGAAAGTCATTCTTGATCTTCATGAAAAAGAACTCGCTGTCCCGGTAGCCGTAAGCCATCCGCTTGATCACCTTG
>NZ_JBNNVS010000033.1:0-62638 GCF_050280665.1 Pseudomonas sp. NPDC089547
AAGGGCTGCAGAGCAGCCCCGGGGTTTCAGCGCAGATGCACAAATTGCTGGGGCTGCTTTGCAGCCCTTTCGCGACACAAGGCCGCTCCTACAGGGATAGCGCCAGCCCTCAGTCACGGGCCTTGAACACCAGCAGGTAACCTGTGTACCGCCGAATGCTCAGTGGAAACGCCTGTTCGAGGGTTGCCAAACCTTCATCCAGCCGGTCCAGCTGGAACGTGCCGCTGACTTTCAGCCCACGCAGTTGCTCATCGCCAATCACCAGCAACCCGGGCCGATAGCGCTCCAACGTCTTCAGCACCTGCGCCAGCGGGGCCTGCTCGAATACCAGCCGCCCCTGCTGCCAGGCCAGCGCACTGTCCACGTCCAGCCCATATCTGGCGGTCATTCGACCGGCATCACTGCCAACCGCCTCGCCGGCAGCAAGCTCAACCCGGGCCGCCGCATCGCTGACCGCCACCCGCCCACGCTGCACCACCACATCCACCGCCGAGCCCTCGCGGCTCACCGCATACACGGTTCCCAGCGCCGTGGCCTGCACCTCGCCGGCCTGCACGGTAAACGGCCGTGCCGGGTCGTGCGCCACTTCGAACACCGCTTCGCCCTTGCGCAAGACGATACGCCGCGAACGCTCACTCAGTTCGACATCCACCGCCGACTCGGCATCCAGGCTGATACGCGAGCCATCGCTCAACGCGACAACCCGGCGCTCCCCTACCCCGGTCCGGTAATCCGCCCCCCACTGCCCGTACCAGGCCAACGCCACGCCGACGCCCAGCACCAGCACCGCCGCACTGGCCAGCGCCCATTGCCGGGCCGGCGCACGCCGCCGCACCGGGGCCTGAAGTTGCCCACTCAACGCCCATAGCTGGCGCGCCTCGACAAACGCCTGCTGATGCTCCGGCGCCTGCGCGCACCAGGCCCGCGCCGCCTCCACATCGCCTGGTTGCACATCACCCGAGGTCAAACGCACCACCCAGGCATAGGCAGCCCGGCGTACGTCAGGTGAAGGGTCGAGGGGAGCAGAGGGCTTGTGCATAACCGTCAACGTTGCAAACTCTGGCCCAGAAAGTCCAGCGCGATGGCCAGCTGTTTCTCGACCGTGCTCACGGAAACGTCCAACTGTTCGGCCACCGCCTTGTGCGCCATACCCTCCAGGCGGCATAGCAGGAATATCTGCTGGCAGCGTGGCGGCAGGCGCTGCAGCGCCTCGGCCATCAACGCCAGCTCACGCCGGGCGGCAACCTCGGCGAAGGGCTCCGGGCTTTCGCCAGTGACTTCGTACAGGTAAGCCATGCCCTCGTCATGCTGCCCCCGCGTGCCGCGGCTGCGGGTGTGGTCGATGACCAGGTTGCGGGCAATGCGAAACAGCAGGCTGCGCAGGTTCAACACCGGGCCGCGAGGCGGCTGGCGCAGCATGCGCAGGTAGGTTTCCTGCACCAGGTCGGCGGCGGTGTCGGTGTTGCGCAGCTGCCGGTACAGGAAGGCGCGCAACTCCCCGGCATGGGCCTTGAAAGCCAGTTCCAGCTCTTCGGTCTTCATGCGTGAGGGCAACCCGGGCAGGGGAAGAAGGCGCTGACTTTAACGATAAGGGTTTTCATTTACAACCGGTCGTGACTGCGCCCTCTTCGCCTGTGGGAGCAACTGCCTTGTGCTACCTGAGCCGGCCTCTTCGCGGGTGAACCCGCTCCCACAGGGATCGCGTCAGCTCTCAGGTTTTGAGCAAGACAGTTGCGCCTACAAGGCCAGCGCCAGGTTCAGGACCCTGCATCAGAACCTCGCCCGCAACGCCAGGTTGAAATTGCGCGGCTCACCGTAGAAGTTCCAGTAGTTGAGGTTGCCCAGGGTCTGGTAGTACTTCTTGTCGAACACGTTATCCAGGTTGTACTGCACTTCGAGGTGCTTGTTGATCTCGTAGATCGCATGCAGGTTGGTCAGGTGGTAGGCGTCCTGCTGGATCTTGTAGCTTGCGCCGGCCTCGGTCTGGGTCATCTTGCTCTGGGCGTAGAAGCTGCCGCCCACTCGCAGCTGGTTGAGCGCCCCCGGCAGGCGGTAGTCGGTGGCGACCTTGAACAGGTGGCGTGGCGAGGCGCCGTTGAAGTCTTCGCCTTTCTGCTCACCAGCAATGTACTTGGACTGGGTATAGGTATACCCCGCCGACACGTTCCAGTCCGGCAGCACCTCGCCGGTCAACTCCAGCTCGATGCCTTTGTTGCGCACCTTGTCGGAGGCACGGTAGCAAGCAAAGGTCTGCGCACAGGTCACCCGTTCGGCACGGCCGGTCTGGTCGGCCTGGAACAGCGCGATGGAGGTTTGCAAGCGCTTGTCCAGGAACTCACCCTTCAAGCCGACCTCGTAGTTGCTGCCCGTCATCGGCAGGAGCGTGTTGCCATCCACATCCTGCGAACTCTGCGGCTTGAAGATTTCGGTGTAGCTGGCATAGGCCGACCAGTTTTCGTTCAGGTCCTGCACAAGGCCCGCATACGGGGTGACTTCGCCACTTTCGGAGAAGTGCTTGTGGTCGGTGGGTTCACGCACGCCATTGGTGTCGTCCAGCGAATCGTGGCTGTACCAGCTCCAGCGGCTACCGAGGATGAGCGTGGTGCTGTCGGTAAGGCTGAAGCGGCTGGCCGCATACACACCCTTCTGCTCCTGGGTACGGTTGTATTGCCACTGGTTGACGTTTAGTGCGGTCGGCTTGGGCGGGTCGAACGCGGCCAGGTTGTTCATGTCGACAATGTAGCGGTAGGTGGCATCGCGCCCGCCGTGGTAGTCGAAGTCGTCCTTGTTCCAGTTGCCGCCCACGATCAGCTCATGCTGGCGGCCCAGCAGCTGGAACGGGCCGGTGAAATAACCATCGATGCTGGTCTGGGTGTCGTCGAAGTGAAAGTGGCGCGGGTTGAGGGTGAACAGGTCGGTGCCACCACCCGGGTAGGTGTAGTTGCCCAGAAAGTCCGACTTGGCCCACATCTGGTTTACGGCCACCACGCCCTTCCAGCCGTTGGCAAAGGTGTGCTGGATGTCGGCGAACAGGGTGGTGTTGCGCTTGTCCAGGTGGTTCCAGTCGCCGGTCAGCGAGGTGGAACGCGAGATCGGGTAGAAGGCGCCGCTCTGCTGGCTGGGCAGGCCCGACCAGTCGTACCCGGAGTTGCGGTCCTTCTGGTAGGTAAACCCGATGGTGGCCAGGGTGGACTCATCAAGGTCGGCCTCGACAATGCCGTAGAACAGCTGGTTTTCTTTCTGGGCGGTGTCCAGGTAGCTGTTGGCGTTGTTGTAGGTGATGACCGAGCGACCGCGCAGGGTACCCGCGTCGTTCAGCGGCGCAGACAGGTCGACCATGGTCTTGTAGTCGTCCCAGGAGCCAACCGACGTTTCGATCAATGCCTGGGGCTCGGCCGTGGGCCGCTTGCGGACCAGGTTGATGGAGGCCGACGGGTTACCCGCGCCTTCCATCAGGCCGGTGGCGCCGCGTACCACTTCCACGCGGTCGTAGATGTCGGTGTTGGGCTTGGAGATGGTGTCCATCGAGTACGGGTTGCCAATGTTCGTCGGCACGCCATCGATCTGCAGGTTTTCCACTGTCTGCCCACGAGCCTGGTACAGCGAGCGCTCACTGCCGTTCTTGATGATGGTGACGCCGGTGGCATTGCGCATCACGTCATCGAGGTTTTTCATGTTCTGGTCATCCATGCGCTGGCGCGTGACCACGGTAACTGATTGCGGCGTTTCGCGCAGGCTCATCGGCAGCTTGGTGGCAGTGGACGAACGCCCCGTGGCGTAAGCCCCGGTGCCCTCGGTCAAGTCGCCCAGGCCTTGGCCAGAGATGGTGGTGGTGCCCAGTGTCAGCGCACCTGCTGCGGCCTCGGCCTGGCGCACCAGCTGGAATTCCCGTTCGCCCGTGCGCACGGCTTCCACGCCGCTGCCAGCCAGCATCTGCGCCAGCGCCTGTTCCACACTGGTAGCGTTGACTGCCTGGCTCTGCTTGTTGGCGGTGAGTGTGGCATCACCGCCGATCAAAAGCCCGGCCTGACTGGCCAGCAGGTTCAGTTGCCGCGCCAGCGGCCCGGCAGGAATGTCAAACACCACGCCTTGCGCCGCTACGCTGTTGCTGTCGGCCTGGGCGGCGGCAACGTGGCCACCAAGGGCAAGGAGAATGGCCAGGGCCAGCGGATGGCGGCGCAGGTAAGCAGGGTCGCGAAGCAGCATGAAGGGGTCCTTCCGTAAGCAGGATGAAGTAGCGTCATCCCACCAAGCGCATGAGCGTCGCAAAACCAGAAAAAGAATTTTGAAAATTTTTCAGCGCGCCTCGATCGAGACCCACCAAGGCAAGGTGCGCACCACCTGAATGGGCAACGCACGCTCGAGCATCGCCAGGGTGCGGTCCGTGTCCAGCAACGGGAATGTACCCACCGCACGCAAGCTGTTCAGCGCGGGGTCGATGCCCAGGTGGCCACGGCGGTAGTCACGCAGCACGTCGACTACCTGGCCCAATGGCATGTCTTCTGCCACCAGCACACCACGGCTCCAGTCCTGGCGCAGGGCTTGTGCAGCCGTCGACGCACCCGCCTGATGCGCGTCGAACACCAGCATTTGCCCGGCGCCCAGCGTGGTTTGCACACCGCTGCCGGAGCAGGTGGCCTGCACGGCGCCTTCGAACACACTCAAGGTGGTTGTGAGCCCCTGATCCCGCACGCTGAAGCGCGTGCCGAGCGGTTGCATGCGCCCCGCGCGCGTCGTGACGGCAAGGGGCCGAGGGTCGTTGCCGGTTTCGATCAGGATTTCGCCGCGGTACAGGCGCAGCTGCCGCACGCCCTCATCAAACTGCACATCCAGCGCCGTTTCGCCGTTCAGCCACAGCTGGCTGCCATCGGCAAGTGTCAGCGGGCGCACCTCGCCCAGGCCAGTGCGGTAGGTGGCAAACCAGGCGCGCGGCGAGTCCACCCAGCCCCGCTGCCAGCTGCCCCACCCCAACAACCCGGCAGCACCGGCCACGCAAAAGCTGCCCAGCACGGCCCGGCGAGACTGCTGGCCACGGCGAACGCTGTCGAACACTTGCCGCGCCTGCTCGGCCTGGCCGTCGAGGTTGCCAAAACGTTGGTTGATGTTTTCCACATAGGACCAAGCCAGGCGATGGCGCGCATCTTCGCCCAACCAGGCACGCCACTGTGCTTGGGTGGCGGGGTCGCCCGGCGCTGCGTGCAACCGCGCGAACCAGCCGGCAGCCGCTTGCAGCACGGCATGGTCGAGTTGGACCCGGCTCACGTCAGCGCGTCGTCCAGGTCCACTTCCAGCAGCAGGCACTGGTACATCGCCTGGGCGAGGTATGTGTTAACGCTGCGCTCGCTCACGCCCAACTGCTCGGCGATCTCGCGTTGCTTCATGCCCTGTAGCTGCGCCATGAAGAACGCCTCGGCCACCCGCTTGGGCATGCGCTCGAACATCGCCTGCAATTGCTCGAGTGTTTCGAGGATCACGGCCTGGTGCTCCAACGATGGCACCAGGTGCTCTGGCTGGGCTGCCAGCACCTCCAGGTAGGCCTGTTCCACTCGCCGCCGCCGCCAGAAGTCCACACAGGCATTGCGCGACATGCGCCCGAGGTAGGCGCGCGCGTGCTCGTGGTCGTTGAAGGCACGGGGTTTGGTCAGCAACCGCACGAACACATCCTGCGCCAGCTCCGCCGCATCATGGGCGTTGCCGAGCTTGCGCTGCAGCCACTGGCGGATCCAGCCGTGGTGGGCACGGTAGAGTGCCTCCAGTTCGAAACCAGGGGCTGGAGCACTGGGAGGGGCATTCATGGGGGGACGCCATTGTGCTAATAGGAATTATTAGCAATGGTAGCTTGGATGCATTCCGAGGGGCAATCCGCGCTGTCAGGGCGCCCTCACGCCGGCGATAAAGCCATGCCCTTCGCTCAAAGGGCCTTCATCTCGGCAATATCCCGTGCCACCTGATCGGCAGAATGGTCAAACATCGCCTGCTCCTGCGCATCCAGCGGCAACTCGATTACCCGCGTAAGCCCCGCGCCCGCCAGTACACAGGGCACGCCCATGGCGATGTCCTTGCGCCCGTACTCCCCTTCCAGAATCGCCACCGCTGGCAAGATACGGTTTCGTTGATTGGCGATGGCATCCACCATCTGCGCAATGGCCACGCCCGGTGCATCACAGGCGCTGCCCATCTTCTTCAACCCCAGGATCTCGCCGCCGCCTTTGCGCGTGCGCTCCACGATTTGCTCGATCTGGTCACTGGACAGGAAGTGGGACAACGGCACCGAGCCGATCTGGCAATAGCGCATCAACGGCACCATGCTGTCGCCATGCCCGCCCAGCACCAGTGCCGTGATGTCCCGTGCAGAAAACCCGGTTTGCTCGGCGATGAAACACTTCATGCGTGCGGTATCCAGCACCCCCGCCTGCCCGAACACCTTGTCGCGGCCAAGGCCGCTGAGGCTCCAGGCGCGGTAGGTGAGCACGTCGACCGGGTTGGACACCACCAGCACCGTGGCCGTTGGGGCATGGTGTTTGATGTCGGCCATGATGCCATCCAGTATCGGCAGGTTGATGCTCAACACATCCTGGCGCGACTGGCCGGGCTTGCGCGGCACGCCTGCGGTAATCACCACCAGCTCGGAGCCATCCAGCATTTCGGCCTTGGCGCCGCCGTAAACGCGGGTATCCGAGCCGGATTCCACAGCAGCCTGCCACACGTCCAGCGCCTTGCCCTGCGCCAGCTCACCCTGCACATCCATCAATACCAGCTCACGGCACAACTCATCGCGGGCGATGATCTGCGCCGCCGCTTCGCCGACCAGGCCGGCACCTATGATTGAAAGTTTGTTCACCTGACACCTCCCAGCGGCGCGCGCCACCAGGAACACGCCTGCGTATACAGGGAAGTATTGCCCGCCGGGGCTAAAAGGCCACCCGAAGGTGATGGCTGACAACCGCGCGCCCCTCCAGAGACGACCACCTGCCCTTGACAGTGCCCGGTCGCAACCGAAATACTTTGAAACGATTCATATAGATGACCAAATAACAAGGTGAATCGCTCCATGCATACCCCACCCAACCATGTTCATTTGCCGTGTGCGGAACCTCCATCCGTAGGCATCAGTGCCATTCCTCTCGACGTCGAACCGTTCGCCTTCAAATCCTGAGTGCCGCAAGAGCGCCTGCCCAACCGAGATTCCTTGCATGACTCCTTTAGATATACAGCTGTTGCTGACTGCCTTGGTCAGTGTCCTGGTACTGGTGGCGCTTATCGTGTCGCGCCTGAAGATGCACCCGCTGCTGGCCTTGCTGGTGGTGTCCATCGGCGTTGGCTTTGCAACCCGCATGGAGCCCGGCAGCATCGTCGCCCACCTGATCACCGGCGCCGGCAAGACCCTGGGCGCAGTCGGGGTGGTGATCGCGCTTGGCGCGATGCTGGGTAAGATCCTGGCTGACGCAGGCGTCACGGAGCAGGTCGCTGATGTGATCCTCAAACGCACGTCAGACCGCATGATCCCGTGGGCCATGATGCTGGTTGCCTTTGTCATCGGCATCCCCATGTTCTTCGAAGTGGGCCTGGTGATCATGCTGCCGCTGATCTTCAGCGTGGCGCGCAAGCTGGAAGGCAAGGCACGCTTCAAAGGCTCGGCGTATGTGTATGTAGGTGTGCCGGTAATTTCGGCGCTGGCCGCCATGCACGGCATGGTCCCGCCGCACCCTGGCCCCCTCACCGCCATCGCCGTGCTCAAGACGTCGGTTGGCCCCACCATGCTCTACGGCTTCCTTGCGGCTATCCCGGCAATGATCCTGGGTGGCCCGCTGTATGGCATGTTCATTTCCAAACGTATGAGCACACGGCCCGACCAGGCCTTGCTGGACCAGTTCACGCTGACTGAAAAAGCCGGCGACCAACCCCGCCCCGGCGTGTTCATCGGCATGCTGGCCGCGTTGCTGCCGGCAATCCTGATGCTGGTGCATGCCGTGGCCGAAATGCTGCTGCCCAAAGGCAATGCACTGCTGGAGCTGGCCAGCTTCCTCGGTAACCCGCTGATCGCCATGCTGCTGGGCGTGCTGTTCGCCGGCGCCAGCCTGGTACTGGCCCGTGGCGGTGACGCCGAACAACTGCGCGATGCGTTGGGCAAAAGCCTCAAGCCTATTGCCTCCATCATCATGATCATCGCCGGCGGCGGCGCCTTCCAGGAGCTGCTGACCAGCGCCAAGGTGGGCGATGCCATTGTGCACCTGACCCAGCAATCGGCCTTCCCGCCCTTGATCCTGGGGTGGCTGATTGCGATGTTGCTCTCGGTGTCTACCGGGTCCGCCACCGTGGGTATCGTTGGCGCTGCCGGCTTGCTGGCACCGCTTGCAGGTGCAGACCCCAGCCTCAACCTGCCATTGCTGGCCCTGGCCATCGGTTGCGGTTCGTTGTTCTTCAACTATGCCAACCATGCCGGCTTCTGGATGGTGAAGGAGTCGTTCGGCATGACCATGGGCGAAGCCACCAAGACCATTTCGGTGGTGCAGTCCATCGTGGCAGTGGTCGGTTTGATTGTGGTGCTGGTGTTGAATGCAGCTATCACTGTGGGTTAAAGCAGACTAAAACGACCAAGGTCGGCTTGCCTGCACGCAAGACCGCCCCATCCGCCAGGCTTCGTGCTGCTGAGGGTCACACATGCTCATCGCTGCCCTGATCTTCGTGTTCACCCTCACACTGGTCATCTGGCAACCCAAAGGCCTTGGCGTTGGCTGGAGTGCTGCTGCAGGCGCAACCCTGGCGCTGCTCACCGGTGTGGTCAGCCTGGGTGATGTGCCAGTGGTATGGCACGTGGTGTGGAATGCCACGGCCACCTTCATCGCGATCATCATCATCAGCCTGTTGCTGGACGAGGCCGGGTTTTTCGCATGGGCGGCCTTGCACATGGCCCGCTGGGGCCGGGGCAACGGCGGGCGCTTGTTCGCGCTGATGGTGCTGCTGGGCGCTGCGGTATCGGCACTGTTCGCCAACGACGGCGCGGCGCTGATCCTCACCCCCATCGTTATCGCAATGCTCACCGCCCTGCGCTTCAGCCCTGCTGCCACACTCGCCTTTGTCATGGCTGCGGGCTTTATCGCTGACACGGCAAGCCTGCCCATGGTGGTGTCCAACCTGGTGAACATCGTCTCTGCCGACTTCTTCGGGGTGGGCTTTGGTGCGTACGCCGCTGTCATGTGGCCAGTGAACCTGGTGAGCGTGGCCGCCACCTTGCTGATGCTGTGGCTGTTCTACCGCAAGGCCATCCCCGCCCAGTACGACCCAGAACAACTGGCCGCCCCCAAGCGGGCCATTCGGGACCAGGCCACATTCCTTGCGGGGTGGTGGGTGCTGGCCCTGTTGTTGGCCGGCCTGTTTGCGCTGGAGCCGCTCGGTGTACCCGTCAGCGTTGTCGCGACGCTGTGTGCCGTCATCCTTCTGGTCATCGCTGGCAAGGGCCACATCATCTCTACACGCAAGGTCATCAGGCACGCCCCCTGGCACATCGTGGTGTTCTCGCTGGGGATGTACCTGGTCGTGTACGGTTTGCGAAACGCAGGCCTTACCGATGCCCTTTCCACACTGTTCAGCTACTTCGCCGGGCAGGGCCTGTGGGCTGCCACGCTGGGCACCGGTATTACGGCAGCGTTGCTGTCCTCGGTCATGAACAACCTGCCCAGCGTGCTTATCGGCGCGCTTTCAATCCAGGGCAGCAATGCCACAGGCGTGATCCATGACGCGATGGTGTACGCCAACGTGATCGGCTGCGACCTGGGCCCGAAATTCACGCCCATCGGCAGCCTCGCCACCTTGCTGTGGTTGCACGTACTGGCGCAGAAGAACATCCGCATCACCTGGGGTTACTACTTCAAGGTGGGCACCCTGCTTACCCTGCCGATCCTGCTTGTGACCCTGGCCGCCCTGGCGTTGCGACTGAGCCTGCCCGCATAGGTGCCACCAAAGCTTGTCCCTGTGGGAGCAGGCAAGCCCGCGAAGGGCTGCAAAGCAGCCCCGATAAACCTGCCCGACAGGAAAAACCACCCGCCGGCACAAGGTTGGATTCGTGACGCGAGGCAGCGAAAGGCGCTGACTGGCTAGATAGCTGTAGGCGAGAGATCCATGCTCATGCTGGTATCAATCGAGATACGGTATTTCTTGGTGGCGCCAGCCTCCAGCACGAATGAACGCTCTTTCAGGCCCCCCCGCACAGGGTGGTGAGAATTTTTCAATCAAACCTAGCCTCATCATGAGCAGCGCTAAAAAATCTCTGAATTCAATTCATTAGCTATCGCTCTATAGCGCCTCCTAAAATGTATCTCAAATAGGCAGTGTAGTTCTGGTTAGCTGAACAATAGCGCTACAAGACGCACTGAATCCATTACGAGATCAGGGTAACAGGCCAAAATGAGCAATGACTTTGCATTTGCCATTAAGAGCATTTGTTTCGATGAAAACTATCAACCATCGAACAATACGCGCATAACCACCAACTTCGCCAACTTGGCGAGAGGGGCCAGCCGCCAGGAGAATTTGCGCAACACATTGAACATGATTGATAACCGCTTCAATGCGCTGGCGCACTGGGACAACCCCAAGGCTGACCGGTACTCGGTCGAGCTTGAAATCATCTCTGTCGAAATGAATATTGCTGCCGAACACAGCGATCATGCCCTACCCTTGATTGAAATCCTGAAAACCACCGTGGTTGACCGTCAAACCAACGAGCGCATCGCCGGAATGGTGGGTAACAACTTCTCATCGTACGTACGGGACTATGACTTCAGCGTGCTGTTGCTGGGCCATAACAAGGGGCAGGCTGATTTCAGCACACCGGATAACTTTGGCGACCTGCACGGCAAGCTGTTCAAGTCTTTTGTCAGCTCGGACGCTTACAAGGCGCACTTCAACAAGCCGCCTGTAATCTGCCTGAGTGTCTCCAGTGCCAAGACCTATCAGCGCACGGAGAACCAGCATCCGGTACTCGGTGCTGAATACCAGCAGGATGAATACTCCCTGACGGATGAGTATTTCAAGAAGATGGGCCTGAAGGTGCGTTACTTCATGCCACCGAACAGTGTTGCCCCCCTGGCCTTCTACTTTGCCGGTGACTTGCTGGGTGACTACACCAACCTGGAACTGATCAGCACCATCAGCACGATGGACACGTTCCAGAAAATTTACCGCCCTGAAATCTACAATGCGAACTCCGTAGCTGGTAAGTCCTATCAGCCCAGCTTGCAACACCAGGATTATTCGCTGACGCGAATTGTTTATGATCGAGAAGAACGTGGCCGGCTCGCTATTGAGCAGGGGAAGTTTGCCGAAGAGCACTTCATCAAACCTTACCACGCCATCCTTGAGCAGTGGTCTACCCGTTACGCCGCCTGAATCGCCCACGTACAAGGTCTTTTATTGTGAAAAAATTGCTCCCCACGTCCACTGCTGGCAGCTTGCCTAAACCTTCCTGGCTCGCAGAACCTGAAAAACTTTGGTCACCGTGGAAACTGCAAGGTGATGAACTGATCGAAGGCAAGCAAGACGCGCTGCGCTTGGCCTTGCAAGAGCAACAACACGCCGGTATCGACATCGTCAGCGATGGCGAGCAAACACGTCAGCATTTCGTCACCACCTTCATCGAACACCTCAATGGCGTGGATTTTGAAAAACGTGAAACCGTCAGGATTCGCGATCGCTACGATGCCAGCGTGCCAACGGTGGTGGGCGCCGTTGCCCGTCGCAAGCCCGTGTTCGTCGAAGACGCCAAGTTCCTGCGGCAGCAAACCTCGCAACCGATCAAATGGGCACTGCCAGGTCCCATGACCATGATCGACACGCTGTATGACGCGCACTACAAAAGCCGCGAAAAGCTGGCCTGGGAGTTCGCCAAGATCCTCAACCAGGAAGCTCGCGAACTCGAAGCGGCCGGTGTCGACATCATCCAGTTCGACGAACCTGCCTTTAACGTCTTCTTCGACGAAGTGAACGAGTGGGGTGTCGCTACGCTGGAGCGCGCCATCGAAGGCCTCAAGTGCGAAACCGCCGTGCACATCTGCTACGGCTACGGCATCAAGGCCAATACCGACTGGAAAAAGACCTTGGGCTCGGAATGGCGTCAATACGAAGAAGCCTTCCCCAAGCTGCAGAAGTCCAGCATTGATATCGTCTCGCTGGAGTGCCACAACTCCCACGTGCCCATGGACCTGATCGAGCTGATCCGTGGCAAGAAAGTGATGGTCGGCGCCATCGATGTGGCCAACCACGGCATCGAAACCCCGGAAGAAGTGGCAAACACACTTCGCAAGGCCCTGCAATTTGTAGACGCCGACAAGCTCTACCCATGCACCAACTGCGGTATGGCGCCCCTGCCGCGTCACGTGGCAAGAGGCAAGCTCAACGCGCTGAGCGCCGGCGCAGAGATTGTCCGTCAAGAGCTACTGAACAAGCGCTGAGCCTAAAGCAGCGAAGGTTCAGATGAAGTACAGCCCGAGTGATCGGGCTGACTTGGCTTACCCCTGCACTTTCGAGCGGTAATCAATACCCAGGACCCACTATGTCACTCCCCAGTACTGCTATCGAGCCGTTGAGCTTCCGCGAAGCGCTTGGGCACTACGCCTCTGGCATCACGGTGATTACAACGCACATCGACGACGAGCCGATTGGCTTTACTTGCCAGTCGTTCTACAGCGTGTCGATGAGCCCACCGTTGGTGTCATTCAGCGTCATGCGCAGCTCGGCCAGCTACCCTCGAATTCGCCAGGCCGGTCGGTTCGCGGTCAACATCCTGTCCGGTGAACAGGTCAATGTCTCCAACCAATTCGCCCGGCGAGGCACGGACAAGTGGCACGGCGTGGAGTGGCAGCAATCGCCTTTGGGTAATCCGGTAATCGCTGGCAGCTTGTACTGGCTCGATTGCGAAATTCACGCTGAGCACGAAGCGGGCGACCACCTGATCGTGATTGGTGAGGTGAAGGCGTTCAACTTGCAGAAAGCAGCTGATTCGCAGCCATTGCTGTACTTCAAGGGCCAATACCGCAACCTTGCCGAGGTCGTTGCGGTTTGAGCGTGCAGGATTGCAGCCTGGCGTTGTGCGGGTTGCGAGGCGCCAATACAGGGCCTTGGGCCAGCCAACCTAAATGCTCATGAAGCTTCGCCCATAAAGGCCACCCGCTCTCGATACGCCATGCATCAACGCACTTGGGCCATTTTCAAGTGGACGCTGATGATGACCTGCACGGTCCCTGTGGGAGCGGCCTTGCGTCGCGATGGGCTGCGCAGCAGCCCCATTCCCCGCCCTGACAGAAATCCCCTATAGCGGCCTACAGCAAAACGGGCCAGCTGCAACAGTGCTCTCTGGCCCATCGCTCATCAACACCAGCGCCTAACTCTCCGTCGCCTGGCCATTGCGCTCCATCACCTTCCCACACTGCTCACTGGCCAACCGGCTGATGATCCGGATTGCCTGATGGATACCAGCCGTGTTGCGAAAGCTCAGCCGCGGGTTGTGTTCGCATTCCAGCATTTCGTCGTGCTGGACCAGGGCCTCGCCTAGCAGTTCTAGGGTCCAGGCGTAGCTTTGGATGGTGGATAGGCGTTCTTGGTCAGACATGGCGGGCCTCCGGTTGGGCGGAGACAGCGTGGGGTTCACTGATAGTGAAACCACTGGGGACCGCCGAGTAACGACGGAGGAGAACGGATGCGAGGATCTGTAACGGATTTACGGTGGTCATGCATGAGTTCCTTTCGTGATGGAACTGCCACCGCTCGCGGCCAAGCAAGTTAAGGTGGCAGCAGTACGCGGGTTGGCCGACCGGGACGAAAGGAGCCCGGCACACCCGAAGGTGTCCCGCGCACCACCGCCATAACGCGACATCGCGGGCACAAAAAAAGCGCCTGCGATGAAGATGGGGAGCTGATGCGCCTTTCGATTCCGACCGGCCAAGGTCGCATCACCGATGCTTCGGCGACGGAGGGACTTTATTCCTGGGTGGCCGTTTTCGCAAGTTTCTCAAGGTATGAAAGGGCTGCCCGCGCCGTAGGAAACGACCTGCCACAGGTAACGCCCCGCCCAGACATACGCGGTTGGTGTAGGAGCTGGCTTGCCTGCGATGGGCTGCGCAGCAGCCCCGTACTCCGAGCCGGCAGGAAGAACCCGCTAGCGGCCCTCAACAGGAACGGGCCAATCGGAACTCCGATATCTGGCCCCTCCATCGACGGTCTTCGCCTACCCCTCCAACTCTTGACCGTGCCGCTCCATCACCTTCCCGCACTGCTCACTGGCCAACCGGCTGATGATCCGTATCGCCTGATGAATCCCGGCCGTGTTGCGAAAGCTCAGCCGCGGGTTGTGTTCGCATTCCAGCATTTCATCGTGCTGGACCAGGGCTTCGCCTAGCAGTTCTAGGGTCCAGGCGTAGCTTTGGATCGTGGATAGGCGTTCTTGGTCAGACATGGCGGGCCTCCGGTTTTGTGGAGACAAGGCGCGGGTTGCTGATGGTGACGTCACTGAGGGCCGCCGAAAAACGACGGTGGAGAACGAATGCGGGGATCCCGAACAGACTTGAAGTGAGCATGCATGCGGTCCTTTTCGATTGAAGCACCACGCTGACCGTCGCCAAACGGTTAGGGTGGCAGCTGTACGCAGGTTGGCGAACCGAGGAAAAGGAACTCGGCAGACCCGAAGGTCTCCCACGCACAGCCGCCATTACACGAAACTGCGGACGCAAAAAAAGCGCCTGCAATCGTGGTCGGGGGCGCCGATGCGCCTTTTCGTTCGGGTCGCCAAACCCGGTCGCGGAATTGGCCGCGACTGTAGAAAGGTATCGCTGTGAGAGCTCTGATGCAAGGTTCGTGTTGTGTGAATGGTCGTGGAGATCTGTAGGCAAAAGACAGTCGAAGGGAGTGCATGCTGAGGTGCCAAAATTGACAATTTGAGCGTTGCGGAGACAGGAGTCGTATCAGAACAAAACATACTGAATTTATTAGATATTATCTAGTGGGTTAAAATTCTTTATCTCTAAAATTACCCCGTAGCTATCATTTTTGATCGCGTTTACCACGCAACACGCCATCACATCGACTGACCAAAGCCTACCACCCTTGCACCACTGGCCAGGTCGAGTGCTTGAACCGCACGATCAAGGACGCCACGATTAAGAATCGTCCACTATCCTGACTTCGCTGCGCTGAGGGCGAGCATGCTGGCCTCCATGACAGCTTCCAACTTCGCCAGACACCTCAGGGTCTTGCGATGGAGCACTCCCGTCAAGGTTATCTGTAGGCCTGAACGAAAAGTTCCGAGCGAATCACTATGAATCTGCATCATCTAATTCCGTGACCGTACACCTATGACGCCGACAAGAGGGTTTTTCGTACGGCTTGTGGAAAAGGCAATTTGCCACTACCTTAGACAGTCACGAATTTCTCAAACAAGGACAGCATAGTGAAATCTAGAAACCTATACACAATCCATGATGTGATCGTCCGAGACTATTCGGTTAGCCAGCTTCCAACTGGAAAATTTCTGCACCAGTTCAAGCCTCAGACGACAGATACTCTTTACCAGTTTGAAACCAACAGCAGTAATGTCGAGCTAGTCAATGGCGACCGCTACAATATTGGATTCACCACTGACACTGATGGAAGAAATATCATCGAGCCTTCTGCCCTCGGAAGAGCGGACACCGTGAACAAGCTACTTAGCTATTCTGCGGCCAAACACTTTTCGCAAGATAAGTTGGTAGAGAACAAGGGTAAGAATGACGATCGCGTAAGACATAGGGCAACCGATGGATATTATTGGGGGCGAAAATACGCTTGGCGACGATTCGGGCTGGTCATAGCCAAAGGTGCGTTCTATAGCTATTTAGAAGAGATTGCTCATCCGTTTGTACCGTGCAGGACAATCAACGACGATATTGGCATTCACTCTAACGAAGAGTCGATTGCGTACAAGGAAGAGGGCCTAGAGGAAGCAATGGATGCTTTGATCGATACAGCTGTGAAGGCTGGCCGTTACTTCGAGTCTCCGCGCTACAGCAAGAAGTTCCAAATCCGCCCAATTAATGCAATATCTGACAAAAAATAACTAACCCGCCTCCATAAGGTCATGTGTCCGCACACCAAATGGGGGCGGCAGGAGCAATAACCGGAATGACCAACTGAATTCTTATTAAGTTTATAACAGGAGCGCTGCGTTGGCAGAAGTTTCAATCGAACCATTAGCTCCTGTCGACTTGCGTCTCTACACCGCTTCAGCAATGCATCGATGGCCATGCTGCTTGTAACTTATGATTGAACATGACGTATTAACAACTTATCTAATATAGCCAAACACCCGCCTCATACGTTCTAATCTAGGTGATCTCGACACCCTATTGTTAGGTCGCCGCCACCGGGTCGTGACCACGACTCTGATCAACCTCAACGAGATCATCACAGATCTTGCGGCATCCAGAGCTGGCTCGTCATCACAACAAATTCAATGCCCGTAGTGCTACAATGATGGCACCAAGGCATCACGAATGGCGAAAATGTTAAAACTAAGAATGCATAAGGCGGGAAATGGAGACTGCATCTCTATAATTACCGAATCTGAATTTATTTTGATTGATGGTGGTACTGCACAATCATTTGACAACTGGAAAGATCAAGTTATTGGACAGACAACCAAAATAACAAAGCTAATTGTCACGCACATAGATAACGACCATGTAAATGGGGTAATCAAACTTCTCGAGCATGCGCAGTGCCCTGAGATTGAAAGCATCTTATTCAACGGCGCCGAGCAATTGATCGGTAGCCTGGAAATTAACAACCCCACGACCCCTCATATAGACCGGAAGCTGCAAGCTCTAGCTAGTGAATTATCTGTATCCGATGATAAGACGAAAATAGGATATGCTGAAGGAACATCACTATCCTATCTGCTTAGCTCTAAGAACTTAAAGTGCAATCATATAGTCGGAGGACAAGCCATTTACAGAGAGAACCTGAAAAGCTTCGAAACAGGGGATATTAAATTCACCACCATCGGCCCAGAAAAGTCCTCACTACCTGAAATCACAGAAAGCTGGGAGAATAAACTAAACGAAAGACGAATCAAGCCAAAAATAATAAACAAGGTGTATTATGACGCATTTGAAACGTATATTACCAGCATTAAAGACTTGGCGCCCATTAGCAAAATATCAAACACAGATTTATATACCATCGAATCATTAGCCAATGAGCCGTTTGCAGAGGATACGTCAGCGACCAACCGAAGTAGCTTTTCGTTTTTAATAGAGCACCAAGGGAAAAGAATTTTATATCTTGGGGACTGCCATGCAGAGACTGTTATTTCTTGGCTAGACAGTTGCGGGATAGAAACAATAAAAGTAGATGCTGTGAAAATATCTCATCATGGTAGCAAGAATAACACCAGCAGGACGTTACTAAAAAGAATCGACAGCCCTAGGTATATGATTAGCACTAACGGTAAATCACATGGGCACCCGAATTTAGAAACGTTAGCTAGAATTGCTGAGGAAAATAGAGCAAGAAACACAACAATCATGGTCAACTATAACCTTGACAACATTCCAGCATGGTTTACAGAGCAGCTCAAGGCAAATTATTCAAATATAACTCTTGAAATGGACATCTACGAGATTGAGTTATGAGCACCGGAATTCCTAGCGAATACAACTTAAGCTCAATTTATATCATCGAATCTGTCGAAAGCGATGAAGAGCAAACAAGAAAAGTGGCGAGAGGAACTTGTTTCTCGATCTCTCCAAGCCTACTTCTTACTGCGTACCATGTCATCTCCAACGAAGGCAAGATAAAAATATACTTCTCAAGTGATGACTATGCTCGTGGACAATACATTTGCGCAAAATGCATTCACTGGAATGAGAATAGCGACTTTGCCATTCTGGAAATAGAGAGCTCTGCAGGTAGTTTTATCGACCTATATTCAGCCAGCGTTAATTTAGATACCGAAGTCAAATCTTGTGGATACCCAATTGAGAAAGAACACTATCACGCGCCAATAAAAGTTAGAATTACCAATTCATTTGAAAACATAACTAGCAGGGAGTATAGCTTCGAGGTCTCTCAGTCCGATACCATTAGCGCGTATCGAGGAATGTCGGGATCACCTGTATTATACGATGGATCATGCATTGGCGTTTTGTTGGTGCAGCAAGGTACCAACACGCTTTACGCAGTATCACTTAAAGATATCCTTAGCGATACTTCCGCACACAAAATAATAACAAAATCAATAACCAACATAAAAATCCAAGATGGCATAAATTATGAGCCTCCTAAGCACCCTCCCTCCCCATTCAAATACTGCATAAATTGCAATGTAGAACAGCCAAATATCAAAGGAGTTGATATTGGGTTTACTATGAAAACTTGGAACATAAATAACCTTACAGAAGCAGTATACGATTGGATAATAGACTACTGCTTATCACACAAAGAGAAAGCCAACTTCACTGGAGCCAAGAGAAGCCTATTTAAGTATGCCAGAGCCAATTACCCCAGTCACGACATAAATGCTCTTGGCGATCTTTTCTTACATATCGCTATCCGGGACTCGTATAAAACCATCCCTGTCATGAATAAAGTTTTTGACGCCAACAATAAAACATTTTCATGCACGCATGCAGTATTAAACCTTGACACCATAGAGCTATGGATCGGTGCATCATCAGTTAGTACGAATATTGAAGATGCAGTAAAGATTGCTATTGAGAACATAGAATACATTGCAAACATAACAACTTTAAAGCACCGATTATACACACTCACGGCAGAAATTGATGACTCATGGCCGCACGTTGATAAACTGAAAAGACTGGCAAACTCAAATCTAAGCCTAGACGACCGCTTCGATAAAATAATTATACCGGTCTTCCTCATGCATGATAGCTTGATAATAAAAGAATACGACAAAAGCTTATTTATCGAACTATTTAACAGAAAAATACAGTATTGCAGAAGTATTCTTGCGGACGGCATAAACCCCAACTTAATAGACCTGATAGATTTAAGGATTTTTTATTTTCCTGTGTCAGATATTTCTATCGTGCATTCCGCGCTGTTGCAGGAGCTAAACTCATGAGCACCTGGTACCAAGAATCAAAATCTAAGATCGACGACCCTAACTACAACCAGTGGGATAGCTTCCTTGCATCTCTTGTAAATGAATATAATGGTCACAAGCATATCCATCTCGTTCAAGACATTGTCATCAGAGCTTTAGAAAGAAAGGATGAAATACAAAATGCCTTCATCCTAGATCACCTATTAGGTGAGTTAGGGCTCTACCCATACATTGATGACAAAAAAAATTCTAGCAAAGATAAGCTGCGACGCCTTCTGTTTACTACACCTCAAGACGAAAGCAAGACGTTTCATATTCGTCAGGCCGAGGTTTTCCACAGAATAATCAATGGTGAGAACATTATTCTGAGTGCGCCAACCAGCTTTGGGAAAAGCTTAATCATTGAAGCTTTGGTTGCCACTCACGAGTTCGACAATATTGTAGTTGTCGTACCTACCATCGCATTAATGGATGAATTAAAGAAAAAGCTGCACAAATACTGCGACCATTACAAAATTATTACTCAAGTAGCACAAGAAGCAAGCTTAAAAAACATCTATATCCTGACCCAGGAACGAGTGCTTGAACATAACGATTTAAGCTCGACTGACTTCTTCATCGTAGACGAATTTTACAAACTAGCGCCAACTAGTAGCAATGATGAAAGATGTGATCGCTTGAACTTGGCATTCAAAAAACTCTACGCTAGATGCAAGCGTTTCTACATGCTTGGGCCCAGGATAAATGGCCTGGCATCTGGGATTGAAGAGGAGCTTAGATGCACATTCTTGAAGTTTGACTCGTATGCTACGGTAGCAACCAACGAGTTTTTCTATCCGCTGAACACCAAGGGCAAAGACTCGGAAGTAGACTTAGAAAGAGACGAAATTCTTTTAAAAATTTTGAAGTCAAAAGCGCGTAATGAGCAAACTGTAATTTACTGCAAGTCACCAAAAAGGGCGAGTTCTTTGTTGGTAAAGCTGCTCGATTCCGACTTATTTGCCCCCACCCCAAGCAACAAAGAATTTTCAACTTGGCTTGCAGAAAACTTTCATCATGAATGGTCGCTGATTGATGGGCTTAACCATGGCATTGCTTATCACCATGCTCAATTACCCAGAGCGGTAGCAGCTCTGATAGTTGATTACTTCAACGATTCAAAAATCAACATTCTTATCTGCACATCCACACTAATTGAAGGTGTGAATACCAACGCAAAAAATATCATAATATACGATGACTGCATAACAAAAAGAACCAAGCTTGACATGTTCACATTCAACAACATATCTGGAAGATCCGGCAGGATGTTTGAGCATTTCGTAGGAAATGTATACATTCTTGGTGACAAACCACAAACTGAATTACCTTTTATAGACATGCCTATTGTCACACAAAGTGATAATGCATCTGACTCCCTCTTGCTCCACATGGGAGCAGAAGTAAACGAGCCAAACAGAGAGAAAATTAGAAGATATTATGAACAGGATGTCATTCCAGTCCCATTACTTCTAAAGCATCAAGGAATAAATCCAAGCAAGCTAATTAACTTTGCCAGCAGCTTGATTGATAAATGCGGTGCTTGGAACAGACTCATGTGCTGGGATGGTATTTATCCAGACCAATATCAACTGCAGCATTTGTCGATGATACTATTTGAGTACTTCAATGTGTCTGCAATGGGCGGCGGAACTGTACGCACTCAGAAGCAACTTAACAGAAAACTGATTGATGTCATAAACAAGGTAGACGACAAAGCCCTGATCCTGCAGGATTATGAATTCTGGAGGAAAGGTACAAGCAACTACAACATTGATGACGCAATACAGTCTGTATTTAATTTCAAGAAAAATTTAGTAAGCTACAACCTGCCAAAATTGATTTACGCAATTAGTGACGTTCAGGAACTGATATTTAAGCGGTTTTCTTATCCTTTTGGCGACTATAAGTCTTTTGCCTCAACATTAGAAAATTTCTACTTCCCAGCGCCCGTAAGTTCTTTGGAAGAGTTTGGGATTCCTAATCAGATCACAAAAAAAATATTAACGCACAATGACTTTGATGGCATGAACATAGATCAGTACTTGGAAGAAATTAAGACGGCTTTAGGAGGGGACCTTCCTTATCTGACGGAATTTGAGACGTCGCTAGTGAAGAGTGCTCTGTATTTTTCTTGACATTTAAATGTTTATCGCGCAGAACTCAACATGTTCCATGCTCGCTTCGGAGCAACTGCAGAGGGCTGCGAGAAGGAACTCGTGAAAACAGCAATTTATCAGCCCGTTCGGCTCCGACTGAGGTCATGAAGGAGCCGCTCGTGCCTCCTCAACACAAAAGTAAGATTTTTGTATATTGGGCATGCAGATCTCAAAAAAACTAAAGCGAAGAGTAGCTATCAAACCTGGGTGACATCGATGAGAGTCATATGGTGGGAAGAATCGCCTCTAGTTTGGGCCATCTTTTGGCGCGCCGCCATGGCCCTGTTAACGCTGGATAGCCGATTTTGTACGGCGCTGACGGCGACGTCACCGCGCCCAACCACGTCGCGCAGATACGCCGCATAGTCGGCCAACACCTTCCGATCAATCTGCCGCGCATCATTAATGCCGGGCCCCTACTTGGAGCGGCACCAGTTCACGAATGCCAACCACCTATCACTGTGCGCCTTGACCGTGCCGTAGTGACCGCCGCCAAACATAACTTTCAACGCTTGCGGCCCCGCGTAGCTCAACTGCCTACCGTAGCCGAAATTGCGGCCATCGCGTCTACCCACCAATGCCATATCGATCACCTCACCTACTGCTCTCCAGTCCTTGCCCCACGTCATCCCGCCAAGAATGCTGAGTGTTATCAGGGATCAAGGCCCCTGCGGCCTGTGGGGAATGTCCACTACGCGGGACTGGCGGCTCCTTACAACCGGGAGCAAGGGCATCTCATGATCTGGCCTCCTGAACACCGTTACCGGTGGGCGGGTGGAGGCAGCACTAGCTGACGAGACCAGCGCCTGAAGATCCTGAGCCAAGTGCAAGCAGCAATGCGATGACTGGGGCATGCCTGACTGTCAGTCAGGTGCAGTCCATTCCGTGGTCTGCAGCACCATCATCTGCATCGCTGTTGCTGGTGACATCGGCGTTTGTCGCACCGATTGTCACGAGGGGGATTGCCGCAAAGCCATGTGCTATCAGGGCTGCAGCAGTGGTAGAAGTGCCCGTCTCTTTTCAGGAAAAGAGACGGGCACAGCTTGGCGCAAGATTCGGCCAAGCGGATAGGTTGCTGCAGGGCAGCGAGGTACGTTGTGTCTGGCGCACGAGCGCCATATGTGTAAGAGCATCCATCACATGGGTAGTGACCGGGCGAGCTGCCGGATGCGAATCGCCCTTGGGGAGAACCACCGCGGGAGCGGCGTGACCTTGAAGGTTCGGGTCACCTGGGGTGCTGTCAACGACAGCCTTTGCACTGTCTTTTCTACGCCCGCAATCCGAGAGGGTCAAGCGACACGCCCGCTGGAATTTTCGACTAAAAATGGCATTGGGCGTGTACGGAATCACGTGGTTTCCAGTGGCCAATTGGGTGCTTTTGATTTTTTAGGTGAGGTCCATCCAAACAGGGCGGCTTTGCAGCCCTGTTTGGATGGACCTGCATGAAAAGCGGATCATCGAAATTTCAAAGCCGTGCGCTCACTCGACTGCGCCACGCCTTGCTCTTAGGCTAGAAACGTTTGCCCCGGTCTGATTCGCGAACTCATGCGGCGAGATATGCTCCTGCCGATTCGCTTCGAGGTAGCGGCTCCACCAACTCATGATCATTCGACGTTCCTCCAGGAACTCGGCCTTGTGGATATACGCCGCTCGAACGTTGTTGCGCTCCCTGTGGCTCATCTGCCGCTCGATAGCCGTCTCCGACCACAGCCCGGATTCAACCAAGGCACTGCAAGCCATGGACCGGAAGCCATGCCCGCAGATTTCGGTCTTGGTGTCGTAGCCCATGTTCCGCAAAGCGCTGTTGACCGTGTTCTCGGACATAGGCTTCCACGAGCGAGCGTCACTGGTGAATACCAAATCGAAGTATCCCGTGATCGCATGAATCTGTTCGAGCAACGCCACCGCTTGTGGTGATAGGGGAACCAGATGGATGTCGCCTGCCATCTTCGTTCCTCTGGTCGAATACGGAACACCGTCCAACGCGGGCCGCGTGTCAGGTATTTCCCAGATACCGCGCTTCAGGTCGAACTCACTCCAACGTGCGAAGCGCAATTCGCTGGAGCGTACGAACACATGCAGCGACAGCATGACTGTCAGCCGAGTGAGCGTGCGCCCTTTGTAGTTCTCGATGCGGTCCATCAACTCAGGCAGACGTGACAGCGGGAGTGCAGGCCGGTGCGTAACCCGTGGCGCGCTGATGAAGCCTTCAAGGTCATATGCTGGGTTCACCGTGATCAGCCGTAGCCGCTTCGCCTCACGCATGATGCTCTGAAGGTAGTTTTGTACCCTTAACGCCACATCGATCGTGCCGCGCTTCTTGATTGCCTCAAGCGGCTGCATGAGATCGAAGGTATCCAGATCAACGATGGCGCGTGCGCCTAGCAGCGGGAATACGTGAGTCTTCAAACGACTCAGCACGGTCCTGGAATGGCCAGGCGCCCACTTCACGGACATTTCCTTATGCCAGTCCAAGGCAACGCGCTCGAATGTGTGGCCTCTGACAACCGCCTCGGCCTTGGCCTGTTGCTTGGATTCAATCGGATCGATGCCCTCAGCCAGCATCCGCTTGGTCTCCAGACGCTTCTGCCGAGCATCTGCGAGACCAATGACGGGATAGTTGCCAAACGAGGTCAGCCCCTCTCGCCCATCCGGTTTCACATACCGAAAGCGCCAGCCTTTGCGTCCATTGGGGTAAACGAGGAGGTAAAGACCGTCACCGTCAAAAAGCTTGTAGGGGCGGTCAGTAGGTTTGGCCGAACGGCATGCGGTGTCGGTCAGGGGAGCAGTAGTACGAGCCATAAGGGTAAACCCCTTTATCGAATCGACTTTATCCCAAACGTTACCCCTAAATCGGCTGGCAGCTGTCGGAATCCGACGGAACGCCATAACGAAAAAACCCGCCAGAAGGCGGGTTTTACGGGGGTTCCAGAGATTTTGGTAGCCTTCGCTGGAACCTGAACTGGTGCCGGAGACAGGAATCGAACCTGCGACCTTCGCGTTACGAGTGCGCTGCTCTACCGACTGAGCTACACCGGCGTGTAGCGCAACGTACCACTGCTCACACCCGCAACGCAAACCCCTGTTTCCACTAGTGTAATGCCCTACCCTCAGGCCCCTTTGCACCCCTTGGGCGCCAGGTCTTCCTCAATATCGGTAGTACACGCCCACCCGCTGGCCGAGCGCGTCAGGGTCAGTGACTTGCCCATCACATTGGCCGGCGCGTCCACCAGCGTGCACGCAATGCTTGCGGTGCCATCCGCCGCCTTGCCGCTCGCGGTAATCGCACAATGCGTCGTCTTCGGCTGGCCACCCAGCGCTGCCACATCCGCCACGTCTTTCCCGTCATTCAACCGCAAATCCATCGCCGTCTTCAGCGCGCTGATCTCCAGCAACCCTGCCGCGGCTTTCGCGCGGGCCTGGTGGTTGGTGTACATCGGTAAGGCGATGGTGGTCAGAATGCCGATGATCGCGATGGCGATCATCAGTTCGATCAGGGTGATACCGCGTTGCCCTTTCATGAACGTATTTCCCTTGTGTGTTCGCTTACGCATTGAGGTCGGTCGCGCCCCATGCGGCAGCGGCGCAGTAGGCCTGAACAGACACCTTTTGTCACCCCTGCCCGCTTGGGCGTCATCTTCGCTGAACTACTCTAGTGAGCATCACGGACGTACGCCCCTGCATGGACGCGGCAAGCTGTTTCCAGGCTTGTCGTACGGGCACAAAAAGGACCTTTGCATGACTTCATCCACACACCTTTACAGCTGGCACGGCACTGACGCCAACGGCACGCCGGTCAGTGGCCAAACACCCGGGCGCAGCCCGGCTTATGTGCGTGCGGGGCTGATTCGCCAGGGCATCACGGTGGCCAGTTTGCGCCCGGCCAGTGGGCTGAAACTCAGCCTGCCCAAGCAACGGGCGAAGGCTGACCCGGCGGGGTTCAGCCGGCAATTGGCGACCTTGCTCAAGGCCGGGGTGCCGCTGTTGCAGGCGTTCGAGGTGATGGGGCGCAGTGGCTGCGATGCGGCGCAGGCGGCGTTGCTGCAAAGATTGAAACAGGATGTGGCTTCGGGCCTGGGGCTGGCGGATGCGTTGCAGCGTCACCCCGCGTGGTTCGATGCGTTGTATTGCAACCAGGTGCGGGTGGGCGAGCAGTCTGGCACGCTTGATCGGCAGCTGGAGCAACTGGCGGACATGCTGGAAAACCGGCGGGCGCTGCACAAGAAGGTGCGCAAGGCGATGATCTACCCGCTGCTGTTGTTGCTTACCGGGTTGGGGGTGTCGGCGATCTTGTTGCTGGAGGTTATCCCCAAATTCGAGAGCATGTTCTCGGGCCTGGGCGCTGCGTTGCCAGCCTTTACCCAGTGGGTGATCGACTTGTCCACAGGGCTGAGTCGGTTTGCGCCGCTGTTGCTGGCGATGGGGGTGGTGCTAGGTTTTGCCGTGCGCCAGCTTTACCGGCAGCATGCGCCAGCACGGCTGTGGGTATCTCGACGCGTGCTGGCATTACCTGTGTTCGGCAAGTTGCTGGGGCAGGCAGCACTGGCGCGGTTCGCGCGCAGCCTGGCAACCGCCTACGGTGCCGGGGTGCCGTTGCTTGATGCACTGGGTACGGTGGCTGGTGTAACCGGGGGCGACCTGCACGAGCAGGCGGTGTTGCGCTTGCGCCAGGGCATGGCCAATGGGCAGGGGCTGAACGTGGCGATGGCGGCTGAGCCGCTGTTTCCGCCGCTGCTGGTGCAACTGACCGCCATCGGTGAATCCAGCGGCACACTGGACCAGATGCTGGAAAAGGCCGCCAGCCATTACGAGGAACAGGTCAGCCAGGCGCTGGACCAGTTGACCAGCCTGCTGGAGCCGGCCATCGTGCTGATCCTGGGCGTGCTGGTCGGTGGCCTGGTGGTGGCGATGTACCTGCCGATCTTCCAGTTGGGTAGTTTGATCTGAACATGACTTTATGGACTTTGCTGGCTGAGCAGCCGGCGTACTTCCTCACCTTGGCCACGCTGCTGGGCCTGCTGGTGGGCAGCTTTCTCAATGTGTTGGTGTATCGGCTGCCGATCATGCTGGAACGGCAATGGCAGCGTGAGGCCCAGGAGGTACTGGGGCTGCCGGTTGCGCAACATGAACGGTTCGACCTGTGCCTGCCGGCCTCCCGCTGCCCGCAGTGTGCGCATCAGATTCGCGCCTGGGAGAATATTCCGGTCATTAGTTACCTGGCGTTGCGAGGGCGCTGTTCATCCTGCAAAACCCGCATCAGCCCGCGCTACCCGGTGGTCGAAGTCGCCAGCGCGCTTCTTTCGCTGGTGGTGGCGTGGCGCTTTGGCGCTTCGGCCGAGGCCTTGCTGGCACTGCCGCTCACCTGGTGCCTGCTGGCGCTGAGCCTGATCGATGCCGAGCACCAGCTGTTACCGGATGTGCTAGTGCTGCCGATGCTGTGGCTGGGGCTGATCGTGAACGCCTTCGGCCTTTATGTGCCGTTGACCGACGCGTTGTGGGGCGCGGTGGCCGGGTACCTCAGCCTGTGGTCGGTGTACTGGCTGTTCAAGCTGGTCACCGGCAAGGAAGGCATGGGCTATGGCGACTTCAAGTTGATGGCGCTGATCGGGGCCTGGGGTGGCTGGCAGGTGTTGCCGTTGACGCTGCTGTTGTCGTCGGTGGTGGGGGCGCTGGTTGGCCTGTGCCTGCTGCGTTTACGTCGGCATGCCATGGGCACTGCGATGCCGTTCGGGCCTTATCTGGCGATTGCGGGGTGGATTGCTGTGCTCTGGGGTGATGAAATAGTCGCCTCTTACATGCAACTGCTTGGATACTGATGGCCACTGCAGCCTTTACCCCGTGGATTCTCGGCCTCACCGGCGGCATTGGTAGCGGCAAGAGCGCCGCTGCCGAGCGCTTTGTCGAGCTTGGCGTGCACCTGGTCGACGCCGACCAGGCAGCCCGTTGGGTGGTTGAACCTGGCCGCCCGGCCTTGGCCAGCATCGTCGAGCGTTTCGGCCCTGGCGTGCTGCAGGCGGACGGCCAGCTCGACCGCGCCGCCCTGCGCCAGCTGATCTTCGCCGACCCGGCGCACCGCAAATGGCTGGAGCAACTGCTGCACCCGCTGATCGGGCAGGAGATTTTCAGCTATCTGGCCAAGGCACAGTCGCCATACGCGGTATATGTGTCGCCGTTGCTGATCGAGTCGGGGCAATACCATAAGACCCAGCGCGTGCTGGTGATCGATGCGCCGCAGGAGCTGCAAATAGCCCGTACCCTGGCGCGGGACAACACCAGTGCCGAGCAGGTGCAGGCCATTTTGCAGGCCCAGTTGGCCCGTGATGAGCGCCTGCGTCATGCCGATGATGTGGTGGTCAATGACGGCGACCTGGCCGCGCTGCACGAGCAGATTGATCGCCTGCACCACTTTTACCTGACATTGAAAGGAGGCCAGCCATGAGCCAGCCATTGACCGTCGACTGCCCGACTTGTGGCGCACCTGTGGAATGGAGCGAAAAAAGCGCGTTCCGGCCGTTTTGTTCAGACCGTTGCAAGCTGATCGACCTGGGGGCCTGGGCGGCTGAGGAACACAAGATTCCGGGGGCTGAAGAGTCTGAGGATGAGCTGTATTCGGGGGACCTGGAACCGCGGCATTGATCCATTGACACAGTGGCTGTGCTGGCCGCCTCGCGGATAAAACCGCTCCTGCAATGTCCTTCACAAACCTCAAGACTGACGTGGTACCTGTAGGAGCGGCCTTGTGTCGCGATGGGCCGCAACGCGGCCCCCGATTTTAGCGCCAATGCAGAGATCGCCGGGGCTGCTGCGCAGCCCTTTCGCGACACAAGGCCGCTCCTACAAGGCCCCCGTAACCTGCAGGGCTTTACCTCTCATCTTCCTTCCAAGGCGCCTGCAAATACCGCGTGCGGTTGAACGTTTCCAGCCACTCCGGGCAAAACACCACCAGCGCACTGATCACCATGCCGTTGATGAACGCCTCGGGGAACATCATCAGCCACAGGTAACCGACAAAGTCGCTGAGCCACTCCGGCATGGCAAAGCGCCCATCCAGCCACAGCAACCCTAGCGCCGCAGGCACGCAAACCAGCACGGTCAGCGCTGCGGGGAAGAACCCCGAACAGAAGATATAAACGAACAGGTTCCGCGGCTGCGCCCGTTCGACCACTATCGCGCACACCTCGGTAACCAGCACCGGCAAGCCCACCAGCAACAAGCCATTCACCCCTAGCGCCGCCAGGTCCTGCCGCCCCAATGCCAGCAAACCGAGCTGGGCCATGAACCCACCCAGCACCGCCAACGGCCAGTCCAGCAACAGGGTAACCGCCGTCATGCCGATAAAGTGGTACGACACCCCGGTATCGAAATCACGCCTGACCAACCACAGCGCAAACAGGCAAAACACGGTGCCAAACAACAGGTGCTGGCGGCGGCGGTCGGTAAACAGCTCAACCCAGCGCACGCGGCTGACCGCCCACACCAACAGCGGCACATAACCCAGCCAGCCAAGGGTAAGGGTGGTGCCGGACAACACCTGCGCGCTGATCACCTGAACAATACCCCTTGCTGCCATGTGGGTTAAATCAAGTCTATACCCATTCTGCCATTGCTTCGGCTGCGTCAGGCTGGCGCCCTCGTACGATGCAGGAAGCAGTGATGGCCGGTGCTGGCTGATTCCCACGCTTGAACAGCATCTTACCGTCATCGATTAGCGGCTAAGCTTCTTGGCATGGATGACTCAGACTACCTGCGCCTGCTTACCATCCAGGCCGAACAAGCCAATGCCTTTCTCTCCAACGCCCGCAAGTGGGAACGGGAGCGTTGGGTGTGCCAGCGCCTTTTGCAGGGGTTGAACATTCCCTATCGCAGCGAAGACTTCACCCCGGCCGGGCAAGAGCCGCCAGACGTGTTGTTCCGCGACGCAGCGTTCGAGGTGTTTTTTGTGCTGGACGAGGGCCGCCGGCTCAACGATGAATGGCGCGAAGAGTTGCAGCGCCGGCGCAGTGCGTTTTCCCTGGCGCAACTGGTGCGCCGTGAAGCACGCCCGCGGCGCATCAGTGCCACCGAGCTGCTGGGGCGCCTGGCGCCGACCTTGCGTAAAAAGGCGCACAATTACCGGGAACGCGGCCTGGAGCTGAATGAGCTGGACATCATCGCCTTTTCCAGCCTGAAGCGCGAAGTGCTCGACCTCAACACCCATTTCCCCCCGCCCACCGAATACCTGCGCCAGGGCTGGCGCTCGTTGTCGCTGGTGGGGCCGACCTTTGCCCGGGTGCTGTTTGCCCACCCCGACGCCTCGGATTTTCTGCGCGGCAACCTGGGGCGCAGCATTGTATTTGATGTAGGCATCAGTCTTTGATCCACTGCACCGAGTGTTTGCGATGGCGTACACTCGGCGCCGGGGATAGAAAGCATTATCATTTGTTTCAAGCCCTTGCGCGAACGCTGTAGCGTTTGCGCAGTCACAGACGTCTACCTGACGAGGCCCCACCATGACCAGCCGCCTGAATCCTGAAGATCAGCGTCGTGTCGATGAGTATCTGCGAGCCCCCCAGCACCAGGTCGAGCGCAGGCCCTTCCGGCCGTGGCTGCTCCTTGCGCTGGTGGTGGCCGTAACCATCGGGTTGGGTCTTATCAGCCGCCTGCTGAGTGGACTGGTGCTATGAGCTGCTTTGCGCTCGCCCTCCCCTCGTGCAGTTTGCGGCCGGCCCCCTGGGCCACGAATTCCGTAAACCTTATGAGATATCCCCATGACTCATCGCATCGTGATTGTCGGCGGCGGCGCCGGCGGCCTGGAACTGGCGACCCGCCTGGGTAAAAGCCTGGGCAAGCGCAAGCAGGCCGAAATCACCCTGGTCGACGCCAACCTCACGCACATCTGGAAGCCCCTGCTGCACGAAGTGGCTGCCGGCTCGCTGAACTCCTCGGAAGACGAACTGAACTACGTGGCCCAGGCCAAGTGGAACCATTTCAATTTCCAGCTGGGGCGCATGAGCGGCCTGGACCGTGAAGGCAAGCAGATCCAGCTGGCCGCCACCCTCGATGAAGATGGCCGCGAACTGCTGCCTGCGCGCACCTTGGGTTACGACACCCTGGTCATTGCCGTGGGCTCCAACACCAACGACTTCGGTACCCTGGGCGCGGCGCAGCACTGCCTGTTCCTGGACACCCGCAAGCAGGCCGAGCGTTTCCACCAGCAGCTGCTGAACCACTACCTGCGCGCCCATGCCGGCGACGTGGCCAGCGAAAAAATCAGCGTCGCCATCGTCGGCGCCGGTGCCACCGGTGTGGAACTGGCGGCCGAACTGCACCACGCCGCACACGAGCTGGCAGCCTATGGCCTGGACCGCATCCAGCCCAAGGACATGCACATCACTATCATCGAGGCGGGCCCTCGCGTGCTGCCAGCGCTGCCAGAGCGCATCAGCGTGCCGGTGCACAAGACCCTGGAAAAACTCGGCGTGAAGGTGATGACCAACGCTGCGGTCAGTGAAGTGACCGAGGATGGCCTGAAAACCAAGGATGGTGAAGTGATCCAGGCCAGCCTGAAAGTGTGGGCGGCTGGTATTCGCGCGCCGGGTTTCCTGAAGGACATCGATGGCCTGGAAACCAACCGCATCAACCAGCTGGTCGTGCGCCCTACCCTGCAGACCACCCGCGATGACAACATCTTTGCCTTTGGCGATTGCGCCGCTTGCCCGCAACCAGGCAGCGACCGCAACGTGCCGCCACGCGCCCAAGCCGCGCACCAGCAGGCTTCGATGCTGGCGCAAAGCCTGAAGGCGCGCCTGGAGAACAAGGCGCTGCCAACTTACGAGTACAAGGACTACGGCTCGCTGGTGTCGCTGTCGCGCTTCTCGGCGGTGGGCAACCTGATGGGTAACTTGATGGGCAGCGTTAAGCTGGAAGGCTGGCTGGCGCGGATGTTCTACGTGTCGCTGTACCGCATGCACCAGATGGCGTTGTACGGGTTCTTCCGCACGGCGTTGATGATGCTGGGGAGCAAGATTGGCCGGGGCACTGAGCCGCGATTGAAGCTGCACTGAAGATTGCTGGGGGCGCTTTGCGCCCCTTTCGCGACACAAGGCCGCTCCTACACGAGACCGCGCAGTATTTGCCATGCGCCGACACCTGTAGGAGCGGCCTTGTGTCGCGAAAGGCCTGCGAAGCAGGCCCAAGGATCTGCCAGGATAAATCCGAGGCAAAGAAAAAGGGCATCTCATGCGAGATGCCCTTTGTTCATGGTGGGTCGTGTAGGATTCGAACCTACGACCAATTGGTTAAAAGCCAACTGCTCTACCAACTGAGCTAACGACCCAAAAATGGTCGGGGTGAGGGGATTCGAACTCCTGACATCCTGCTCCCAAAGCAGGCGCGCTACCGGACTGCGCTACACCCCGGGTCTTTCAAAAAAAAGGGCATCTCAACTGGAGATGCCCTTTTCTACATGGTGGGTCGTGTAGGATTCGAACCTACGACCAATTGGTTAAAAGCCAACTGCTCTACCAACTGAGCTAACGACCCGGAAAATGGTCGGGGTGAGGGGATTCGAACTCCTGACATCCTGCTCCCAAAGCAGGCGCGCTACCGGACTGCGCTACACCCCGAGATGGCTCCGCGACCTGGACTCGAACCAGGGACCCAATGATTAACAGTCATTTGCTCTACCGACTGAGCTATCGCGGAACTGAACTTCGGTACTACTTTCCGATTTGCTACTCCGAAGAGTGTGTTCGCTTCGGACTCTTTAGCTTCGCTGCTTTCGCGTTGTCGCTGCTGAGGCCGGCTATTCTACATTCTTCGTTTTGCTTGTCAACCACTTTTTTTCATTCAACTTACTGATTTGTAAGTTGTTTTGCGGTCACCGATATTGCTGGTGATTCGCTTAGTGCCTGACAACGCGGCGTATATTAGGGGCACTCGTTTTTTGATGCAAGCAAAAATTTCAAAAATTTCAGCGAGTTATCAAGATAGCCTGCAAAGGCCCGGAATTGCTGGGGCTGTGCAGGCCTCTTCGCGGGCTCGCCCGCTCCCACAGGTACGGTGTTGCCCTCGAAATTTGCACAAACCCTGTGGGAGCGGGCATGCCCGCGAAGAAGCCAGTGCAGGCAACCAGGCATAAAAAAGCCCCGCAAATGCGGGGCTCTTGGTGAAGCAGATCAGCCAAAGACGATTTCGTCGCCTTCCACCTTGGCGGTGATCGCCGAACCCGGCAGGAACTTGCCTGCCAGAATCAGCTGCGCCAGCGGGTTTTCAATCCAGCGCTGGATGGCCCGTTTCAGCGGCCGTGCGCCGTAAACCGGGTCGTAACCCACGGCAATCAGCTTGTCCAACGCCTCAGGGCTCAAGCTCAGCGACAGTTCGCGTTCCAGCAAACGGCTGCGCAGGCGGCCCAGCTGGATTTCGGTAATGCCGGCAATCTGCTCGCGGCCCAGTGGCTCGAACACCACCACTTCGTCGATACGGTTGATGAACTCCGGACGGAAGTGCGCACCCACCGCATCCATCACCGCCGCGCGTTGCGCCTCGCGGTCACCCACCAGTTCCTGGATCTGCGCCGACCCCAGGTTGGAAGTCATCACGATCACGGTGTTGCGGAAGTCCACCGTGCGCCCGTGGCTGTCAGTCAGGCGGCCGTCTTCCAGCACCTGCAACAGCACGTTGAACACATCCGGGTGGGCCTTCTCCACCTCGTCCAGCAGCACCACCGAGTAAGGCTTGCGCCGTACGGCCTCGGTCAGGTAACCGCCCTCTTCATACCCTACATACCCTGGTGGGGCACCGATCAGGCGAGCCACGGAGTGTTTCTCCATGAACTCGGACATGTCGATGCGCACCATCGCCTCTTCGGTGTCGAACAGGAACTCGGCCAGCGCCTTGCACAGCTCGGTCTTGCCCACGCCGGTCGGGCCGAGGAACAGGAACGAACCACTTGGCCGGTTCGGGTCGGACAGCCCGGCACGCGAGCGGCGTACGGCGTTGGCTACGGCGGTTACCGCCTCGCCCTGGCCGATCACGCGCTGGTGCAGCAGTTCTTCCATCTTCAGCAGTTTTTCGCGCTCGCCTTCAAGCATCTTGGCCACGGGGATGCCGGTCCACTTCGACACCACTTCGGCAATTTCTTCCTCGGTCACCTTGTTGCGCAGCAACTGGTTGTCGGTCTTGCCGTGCTGGTCGACCATCTGCAGGCTGCGCTCCAGGTCCGGGATTACCCCGTACTGCAGCTCGGCCATGCGGCTCAGGTCGCCTTTGCGACGGGCAGCTTCCAGCTCCTGACGGGCCTGCTCGATCTTTTGCTGGATCTGCGCAGAGCCCTGCACTTCGGCCTTTTCCGAAGCCCAGATCTCTTCCAGGTCGGAATATTCACGCTCCAGCCGCTCGATTTCCTCGGTCAGCTTCTCAAGGCGTTTTTTTGCCGCTTCGTCTTCTTCTTTCTTCAGCGCCTGCGACTCCACCTTCAGCTGGATCAGGCGGCGATCAAGGCGGTCCAGCACCTCGGGCTTGGAGTCGATCTCCATGCGGATGCGGCTGGCCGCTTCGTCGATCAGGTCAATTGCCTTGTCCGGCAGCTGGCGGTCGGTGATGTAGCGGTGGCTGAGCTTGGCCGCAGCGATAATGGCGCCGTCGGTGATGGCCACCTTGTGGTGCACTTCATAACGCTCTTTCAGGCCACGCAGGATGGCGATGGTGTCTTCTTCGCTCGGCTCTTCTACCAGCACTTTCTGGAAGCGGCGCTCCAGGGCGGCGTCCTTCTCGATGAACTGGCGGTACTCGTTCAGCGTGGTAGCACCCACACAGTGCAGCTCACCGCGAGCCAGGGCCGGCTTGAGCATGTTGCCGGCGTCCATGGCGCCCTCGCCTTTGCCGGCGCCGACCATGGTGTGCAGTTCGTCGATGAACAGGATGATCTGGCCTTCCTGCTTGGACAGTTCGTTCAGCAGCGACTTCAGGCGCTCTTCGAACTCGCCACGGTACTTGGCACCGGCAATCAGCGCCCCCATGTCCAGCGCCAGCAGGCGCTTGCCTTTGAGGCCATCGGGCACTTCACCATTGATGATGCGCTGGGCCAGGCCTTCGGCGATGGCGGTTTTACCCACGCCAGGTTCACCGATCAGCACCGGGTTGTTCTTGGTACGGCGTTGCAGCACCTGCACGGTACGGCGGATTTCGTCGTCACGGCCGATCACCGGGTCCAGCTTGCCTTCTTCGGCACGCTTGGTCAGGTCGACGGTGTATTTGTCCAGGGCCTGGCGCGACTCTTCTGCATTGGCGTCATTCACTGCCGCACCGCCACGCAGGTTGTTGATGGCGTTTTCCAGGGCCTTCTTGGTCACGCCCTGGCTCAGCAGCAGTTTGCCGAGCTTGCTGTTCTCGTCCATGGCGGCCAGCACTACCAGTTCGCTGGAAATGAACTGGTCGCCCTTCTGCTGGGCCAGTCGGTCGGCCTGGTTAAGCAGGCGCGCCAGGTCCTGCGACATGTTCACGTCGCCGGTGGGGTTCTGGATTTTTGGCAGCTGGTCGAGTTCTTTCACCAGTGCCTGGCGCAGGCTGTTGATGTCGAAGCCTACCTGCATCAGCAGCGGCTTGATCGAACCGCCCTGCTGTTCAAGCAGTGCCTGTAGCAGGTGCACGGGCTCGATGGCAGGGTGGTCCATGCCTACGGCCAGGGATTGAGCATCGGATATTGCAAGTTGCAGCTTGCTGGTCAAACGGTCTATTCGCATGGTGTACCTTCCTTTAAAGGGCAGGTCGGAGCGATGGACAGCGCCTGTTTATAAAGAAACCTGCCTGAGATGACCTTATAGATAAGGCTGATTCTGGAAGATTCAAGCGTAGCGGGGTTGACCGGGGTCAACCTGTTGGATTGGCGGGGGGCCGTTCGCGGGCATGCCCGCTCCCACAGGATCGTCACAGGCCCTGAGAGCGATGCAGTACGTGTGGGAGCGGGCGAGCCCGCGAAAGGGCCGGTACAGGCTAGCGAGGATCCAGCCACACCAGGGAAGCAAACCGCCCACCCTGCGGGGTACGGCGATAGGAGAAGAACCGCTCGTCGCTGACCGTGCACAAGCCACAGCCATAAACAGCCGTCACCCCACGGGCCGCCAGGCGAATGCGCGCCAGCTCATAGATGTCGGCCATCAGCTTGCCCGGCCGCTCACCTTCGACAAAGGCCCGTGCCGCTTCAGGGTGCACTGCCGTAAAGGCATCACGCACCTCCAGCCCTACTTCGAAAGCCTGCGGGCCGATGGCCGGGCCCAGCCACACCAGCACCTCTTCTGGCGCCAGCGCCAGGCGGTCCAGCGTGGCTTCCAGCACGCCACCGGCCAACCCGCGCCAGCCGGCATGCGCCGCTGCCACACGAGTGCCCGCCCGGTCGCAGAACAGCGCAGGCAGGCAATCGGCAGTCATCACAGTGCAGGCAATGCCCGGCTGGTCGGTCCAGCTGGCGTCGGCCTCGGCCACCACGGCCGGGTCGGCATCGGCCACTACCAGCCCATGCACCTGCTTGAGCCAGGCCGGCTGGATGTCGAATTCGCTGCTCAGTCGTAGACGGTTCTCGGCCACTGCTGCGGGGTCATCCCCTACATGGTCGCCAAGGTTGAAGGTTTGGTAGGGCGGCAGGCTGACGCCGCCCTGACGGGTGGTGACGCAGGCGCGAACCGAGGCCGGGGCCGGCCAGTCGGGGAACAGCAGCGACTGCGTCAGGCCGCTCATCCGATAAAGCTCTCGCGGTCTTCGTTCAGCAGCGTCAGCAGCCAGAGGAAGTCATCCGGCAGTGGCGACTCCCACTTCATGACTTCACCGGTAATCGGGTGGGCCAACGCAAGGAAACGCGCGTGCAGTGCCTGGCGAGGGAAGGTCTTCACCGCCTCGACCATGGTTGGGCTGGCAGCCGGCGGAATGCGGAAGCGCCCACCGTACGTCTGGTCGCCGACCAGCGGGAAACCAACATGGGCCATGTGCACGCGAATCTGGTGGGTACGGCCGGTTTCCAGCTTGACCCGCACGTGCGTGTGCGAGCGGAAGCGCTTGAGGACGCGGTAATGGCTGACCGCCGGCTTGCCGCCGTCGGTAACGGCCATGCGCTGGCGCATGCCGCCGTGGCGCCCGATAGGTGCATCGATCTTGCCACCGGAGGTCACCACGCCAATCACGATGCACTCGTAGATGCGGCTGACCTTGCGGGCTTGCATTTGCTCAACCAGCTTGGTCTGCGCCTGCAAGGTCTTGGCCACTACCATCAGGCCCGTGGTGTCTTTATCCAGGCGATGAACGATACCGGCACGCGGTACGTTGATGATGTCTGGCACGTGGTGCAGCAGCGCATTGAGCAGGGTACCGCTGGCATGGCCGGCGGCCGGGTGTACAACCAGGCCTGCTGGCTTGTTGATCACCAGGATATGCTCGTCCTCAAAGACGATATCCAGCTCGATGTCTTCTGCGATCCACTCGCCCTGGGCTTCCTGTTCGGCCTGCAGAGCCAGGACAGAGCCACCATAGACGGTATCGCGAGGGCGCACGACGGCGCCATCGACCGTCAGGCGGCCTTCTTTGATCCACGTAGTAAGCCGCGAACGCGAGTACTCGGCGAACAATTGGGCGGCGACCTGGTCGAGGCGTTGACCGCCCAGATCGGACGGTACCTCTGCGCTAAGTTGAATGATCTCGGACATGCTCGATTCGGCGGGCGCACAGCCTTTGGTTTCGGCTGCGAGCTTGTGGTTAAATACGGCTTCTTTTGTCCCGGGGTTGGCCGGGGCGCTCATCATAACAGGACGGCACCGCCCAAGACAGCGGCCGTCAAAGGGACGCAAGCCGCCATGCAAGTGAAACACCTGCTGCTGATCGCCATCCTCGGGCTTACCGCGGCCTGTTCCTCCAATAAAGAGGTCATTGACGAGAACCTCAGCGAAGCCGAGCTGTACCAGCAGGCGCAAGCTGACCTGGACAACTCCAGCTACACCAGCGCCGTGAACAAGCTCAAGGCCCTGGAGTCGCGCTACCCGTTCGGCCGCTATGCCGACCAGGCGCAGCTCGAGCTGATCTACGCCAACTACAAGAACTCCGAGCCCGAGGCTGCCAAGTCGGCGGCCGAGCGCTTCATCCGCCTGCACCCGCAGCACCCGAACGTCGACTACGCCTACTACCTCAAAGGCCTGACCTCGTTCGACCAGGACCGTGGCCTGCTGGCGCGCTTCCTGCCGCTGGACATGACCAAGCGTGACCCGGGTGCCGCCCGCGACTCGTACAACGAGTTTGCCCAGCTGACCAGCCGCTTCCCCAACAGCCGCTACGCGCCAGACGCCAAGCAGCGCATGATCTACCTGCGCAACCTGCTGGCCTCGTATGAAATCCACGTGGCCGACTACTACCTGAGCCGCCAGGCTTATGTGGCCGCCGCCAACCGTGGCCGCTACGTGGTCGAAAACTTCCAGGAAACCCCATCGGTCGGCGACGGCCTGGCGGTGATGGTCGAGTCGTACCAGAAGATGCACCTGGACGAACTGGCCGCCAGCAGCCTGGAAACCCTCAAGCTCAACTACCCGGACCACCCAAGCCTGGTCGATGGCGAGTTCCAGCCCAAGCAGACCGAGTCTGACGGCCGCGGCTGGCTGTCCAAGGCCACTCTGGGCCTGATCGAGACTGATACCCCGCTGCCGCCGGGCGAAACCCGCGCCAACCAGGACGTGGTCAAGCAGTTCCAGGACGCGCGTGACGAGATGCCGCAAGAGCTGCTGCCGAAGGACGAGAATGGCGACCCGATCGTGCCGGAAGGCCCGAAAGAAGCCGAGAAAGACCGCTCCTGGTTCAGCTACATGACCTTTGGCATGTTTGACTGATACACAGCGGTGAATGAAAGGGAGGCCATGGGCCTCCCTTTTTTATTGGCCGCGCCCTAGACTGTCGGTTTATTCAACCGACAAGCTGGACACCATGGTTCGCCTACTTTTCTGGATCGCCCTGATCGCCGCCGCGTTCTGGCTGTGGCGCAAGTTCAAAGTCAGCCAACAGTCACACCCCGAGGCAAAGCTGGATGCGCCGCTGCAGATGGTGCGCTGCGCTCATTGCGGCGTGCACCTGCCCAACGACCGGGCGCTGCAGCAGGGCAAAGAGTGGTATTGCAGCCAGGCCCACCTTCAGCAAGGCCCCGGCCGCCAAAACTGAACTTGTAAGAGCGACACGGTCTCTGTGGGAGCGGGCGTGCCCGCGAAGAATTCAACGCGGTGAATGGCACCGGCTGCGCCGGTGTTCGCGGGCACGCCCGCTCCCACAGATGTACCAGCCTGCTTATCCCTCCCCGACCCTTTCGCATCATTTACGACCTCTCCCCCTCCTCCAGCATTGACCCCTCCCACCAAAACTCGCTAAATCCTATTTATCCGCATAAATATGAAAAATAGCGAAATGCTCAAACCCAAACGCAAGCGCCAGAAGCTGTCCGATCTGATCGTCGAATCGGTCAAGCGCTCGATCGTCACCGAGGCGCTGCACCCGGGCGATCGCCTACCCACCGAACGCGAACTGATGGAGCACTTCGAATGCTCCAAGGGCACTGCCCGCGAAGCGCTCAAGGCGCTTGAAGTCGAGGGCCTGGTCAGCACACGCACCGGGCCGACAGGCGGTGCCTATCTCAATGAAGTGGGCACCGAGCCGGCCAGCCGCGCGCTACGCAACTACCTGCACTTCCAGCACCTGGATGGCGAGCAGGTGTACCAGCTGCGCAAGGTCATCGAGGTTGAGCTGGCGGTATCGGTCATGGGCAAGCTGAGCGAAGCCGACTATGCCGCGCTGCAAGCCAATATCGATTTCTGCAGCGCGCCGGAAGACAGCGAAGAAGGCCAGCGCGAGCAGCGCTTGGCCGAACTGGAGTTCCACACCCTGCTGGCCGACCGTTGCCCCAACCCGTTGCTGCGCTTCATGGCGGTGTTCCTCAACGACCTGCTGCGCGACCTGGTGGTGCTGAAAAAGGCCTACCTGCCCAAGCGCCAGCAATTCGCGGCCGCCAACATCGATTACCACAAGCAACTGCTGACGGCCTTGCGCGCCAGCGACGAACCCGCCGTACGCCGGTTGATGCACGAGCACATGTGCGACGCCGAACACCACATGACCGCGCTGGAAGGCGAGGTTGCCCGTAACTTCCTGCTGGAGTTCAACCACCACCACTGATGCGCCTGGAAAGAGGCCTGCACACAGGCCCGGCCGTACCCGCTTTGTCATTGCCACTCCTGCCTAATAACCACAACCAAGGAGTTACTCATGCAAAGACGTACCCTGCTCAAGGCAGGCCTTGCCCTGGGTGCCCTAGGTAGCCTCCCGCTGGGAGCGCACCGGGCATTCGCCGACCAACCGCTGACCTTCTATGGCCTCAAGTCCATGTCGGGCGCCTTCGCCAGCTACGGCAGGTACGCCGACATGGGCTCGCGCCTGGCCATTGCCGAGTACCCACAACTGCTCGGCCAGCCGCTCAAGTACAAAGTCATCGACACCGAAGGCAACGCCGGCAAGGCCGTGCGCAAGGTGCAGGAAGCCATCGGCCAGGATGGCGCACGCTTCTTCCAGGGCTGCACCTTGTCGTCCTCGGCACTGGCGGTGTCGAAGGAAATCCACAAGGCCGGCGGCGTGTTCATGACCCCGGTCGGCGCCGACGAAATCACCGGCAAGGACTGCAACGCCTCGACCTTCCGCTGGTCGGTGCCCACTTACGGCGCCATCCGCGAAACCCTGGTGCCGATGATCCGCCAGCTGCCGCAGGCCAAGCGCTGGTACACCATCACCCCGCAATATGTGTTCGGCGATGCCCTGCTGGACAACGCACGCAAGGTGTTCACCGAACTGGGCGTGGAACACATCGGCAACAGCTACCACTCGCTGCAAGAGCAGGAGTTCTCCGGCTACCTGACCAACGCCATCGCCGCCAAACCGGACGTGCTGGTACTGCTCAACTTCGGCAGCCAGGCCTCCAACGCCCTGCGCCAGGCGGTCAACTTCGGTATCAAGGACCGCATGAAAGTGCTGATGGTGTGGTCGGCCGGCCTCGACCAGTTCCAGGAGCTGGGCAGCGACGTGCTCGAAGGCGTGTATCTGGGCGCACAGTACTGGCACCAGGTCGATACCCCGCTGAACCAGCAACTGGTTGCCGCCACCCGCAAAGCCTACGGCATCAACCCCAACTACCCGCTGGCCGCTGACTACATCGGCACCAAGGTCATGCTCGAAGCCATCGTCAAGGCCGGCAGCCTGGACGGCGCCGCCGTGTCTGCGGCGTTGCAGGGCATGCGCTTCCAGGGCCCGACCGGCGAAGAGCTGATCCGCCCGGGCGACCACCAGGTGCTCAAGGATTACTACCTGCTGCGCGGCAAGCCCCAGGGGCAGATGCGCGACGAGGACGACCTGGCCGAAGTCATCAGCTCGGGCCGTTCGTTCGTAGAGGTCGACCACACCGGTTGCGCCCTGGCCTGAAGCCCCGGCGCTGAAAACAGACACTCGTACAGGCAGCCGCGCCGCGCGCTGTCGAGGGCACGCTCATGCTCGATTTGTACCTGTTCCAATTGCTCAACGGCCTGGGCCTGGGGATGATCTACTTCCTCATCGCCGTGGGCCTCACAATCATTTTCGGCCTGCTCAACTTCGTCAACTTCGCCCACGGCGCGTTCTTCTTGCTGGGGGCCTACCTGTGCTACACCGCCGTGGCCATCACCGGCAACTTCTGGCTGGCACTGCTCATAGCACCCCTGGTGGTGGCCGCGCTGGCCTGGGTGGTGGAGCGCCTGTTGATCAAGCGCATCTACCACCTGCCACACACCTTCCAGATCCTGGTCACCCTCGGCATCGCGCTGATCATCCAGGAAGCCTCGGTGCTGATCTGGGGGCCGGTGGGCAAGAACATTGCCGTACCGCCGGAGCTGCGCGGGGTGCTGATACTTGGTGACTTCATCTACCCCTATTACCGCCTGTTCCTGATCGGTTTCGCCGCGTTGATCGGCCTTGGCCTGTGGCTGCTGCTGGAGCGCACCCGCTTCGGCGCTTTGGTGCGGGCCGGCAGCGAAAGCACCGAAACCGTGTCGCTGCTGGGCACCAATATCTTCCGCCTGTTCTCCCTGACTTTCGCCTTGGGCGTAGGCCTGGCCGGCGTAGCCGGTGTGCTGTTCGCGCCACTGCGCGGTGCCCAGCCGTTCGTCGGCCCGGAAATCCTCGGCATAGCCTTCGTGGTGGTGGTGATCGGCGGCATGGGCTCGTTCGGCGGCGCACTGGTCGGCGGGCTTTTGGTGGGTGTGGTGCAAAGCATGATGACCAGCCTCTGGCCGCAAGGCGCCAGCCTGATGATCTACGGCGCCATGGCTGCGGTGATTCTGGTCCGCCCCTATGGCCTGTTCGGGAGAGCTTGAGATGAGCGATAAAAACCCATTGCCCCTGGCCAAGGGCCGCGCACCAGCGCTGCTGTTGCTGGTTGTCGCCAGCCTGGTGGCGCTGCCGCTGGTGCTACCGTCGGCCACCCTGGCCACCGAGATCCTGATCTTTGCCCTGGCGGCGCTGGCCTGCAACCTGCTGCTGGGCTACACCGGCCTGCTGTCGTTCGGCCAGGGTATCTTCTTTGGCGTGGGCGCCTATGGCGCAGCGCTGCTGATGATCCACCTGCAGTGGGGCATGTTCGCCGCACTGCTGGGCGCAGCCGTGTTCGGCGCCTTCCTTGCGCTGTTGGTAGGCGCCCTGGCGATCCGCCGCACGGGCATCTACTTCGTCATGCTGACCCTGGCCTTCAGCCAGATGGCCTACTTCCTGGCCTACACCCTCAGCGGCTGGACCGGCGGTGACAACGGCCTGCTCGACGTACCGCGGCCAAATATCGAAATCGCCGGCCACGTGCTGGTCGACCTGGCCGATCCGCGGCACTTCTACGTGTTTGTCGCGGTGCTGTTCCTGCTGATCTTCGCCGGTGCCCTGCGGGTGATCCGCTCGCCGTTCGGCAGCACGCTGCTGGCGATCCGTGAAAACGAAACCCGCGCTGCCGCCATCGGCTACGACACCCGCCACTTCAAGATCCTGGTGTTCATGCTGTCGGGCGCCATCACCGGTATCGCCGGGGCGCTGTACGCCATGCTGCTGCACTTTGCGCCGCTGTCGAACATCGACCTGATGATGAGTGAAAACATCCTGATCATGACCATTGTCGGCGGTACAGGCTCGCTGTTCGGCTCGCTGCTGGGGGCCGGTGCCATCGTGATGCTCGGCGATGTGCTGTCTGAGCTATGGCCGCGCTGGCTGATGCTGCTGGGGGTGATCCTGATCCTGGTGGTGGTGTTCATGCGTGGTGGCCTGTGGGGTGGCCTGGCTGAACTGGGCAAGCGCCTGCTGGCAATGCGCAACACCAACGACAAGCCCCAGGCCAAAGCCAAGGAGACCCTGTGATGAGCGACTACCTCCTGGAAACCCGTCAGCTGGAACTGGCCTACGGGCCGTTCAAGGCGGTTGCAGGTGTGGACCTGAAAGTCCGCGCCGGCACCATCCACACGGTCATCGGCCCTAATGGCGCCGGCAAGACCAGCCTGTTCCACTGCCTGACCGGCGAGCGCCAGGCCACTGGCGGCAAGATCCTGTTCAACGGCAAGGACATCATTCGCAAACCTTCCCATGGGCGAGTGGCGCTGGGCATGGCGCGGTCGTTTCAGCTGACCAGCCTGTTCCAGAACCTGTCGGTACGCGAAAACCTGCGCCTGGCCGCCCAGGGCCGCGATGGCCTGGGCGCGCTGAACTTCTGGCGCAGCGTAGAGCACAAGCGCAGCCACTGGAACACCGCCGACCAGGTACTGGAGCGCCTCAAGCTCACCGCCCGTGCCGACACCCTGGCTGGCGAGCTGTCGCACGGCCAGCAACGGGTGCTGGAGGTGGGCATGTCGATCTGTGCGCAACCCACCTTGTTGATGCTCGACGAGCCCACCTCGGGTATGGGCATCGACGACATTCCGGTGATGACCGACCTGATCAGCGACCTGGGTCGCGACCATACCGTGCTGCTGATCGAGCACAACATGAGCATCGTCATGTCGATCAGCCAGCGCATCACCGTGATGAGCCACGGCCAGATCCTGGTTGAAGGTACCCCTGAACAGGTGCGCAACGACGAGCGCGTGCGCACCGCCTACCTTGGAGAGGCCGCCTGATGCTCAACGTCGATTCGATCCACTCCTACTACGACAAAAGCCACGTGCTCGAAGGCGTGTCGCTGAAGGTTGAAAGCGGCGAGCTGGTGACCCTGCTGGGGCGCAACGGTGCCGGCAAGACCACCACCCTGCGCAGCATCCTCGGCATTGTCCGACCTCGTCAGGGGCAAATCAGCTTCAACGGCCAGCAACTGGTCGGCCGCGAAATATTCGATATCGCCCGGCTGGGCATTGCCTTGGTGCCGGAGCACCGCGGCATCTTCCGCCAGCTCAGCGTGGAGGAAAACCTGAAGATTGCCCTGCGCAAGGGTAGCCGCTGGCAGCTGGGGGACGTGTACGCCATGTTTCCAAGGCTTCAGGAAAGGCGCAGCAACGGCGGCTTCGCGTTATCCGGCGGCGAGCAGCAGATGCTGGCCATCGCCCGTGCCCTGCTCAATGACCCCAAGCTGTTGATTCTCGACGAACCGACCGAAGGCCTGGCACCGGTCATTGTTGATGAACTGGTGAAGATCTTGCGGCGGATCAAGGAGGAAGGCCTGTCGATCCTGCTGGTGGAGCAGAACCTGATGGTCTGCGATGCACTTGCTGACCGCCATTACGTGCTGGAGCAGGGTCGGGTTGCCTATCAGGGCAGTGCGGCGCAGTTCCGTGAGGACCCGAGGATCAAGAACCGTTACCTGGCCCTTAGCGCCTGATAGCGAGCTTGTTTACCTGCGCCGGCCTCTTCGCGGGCTCGCCCGCTCCCACAGGGGCATCAATTCCCTCAGAACTGCGCAGTACCTGTGGGAGCGGGCAAGCCCGCGAAGAGGCCGGCACAAGCAACCCAGTAATTTCAGGAGAGATGAACCATGAACACCCGCATCGATCCATCGCAGCACATGCTAGGCCAAGGCTCACTGGTCAGCCGCGAACGCCTGTGGCAATCACTGATGGACCTGGCCCGGCTCGGCGCCACCGCCAAGGGCGGCGTGTGCCGCCTTGCCCTGACCGACCTCGACCGCCAGGCCCGCGACCTGTTCGTGCGCTGGTGCGAAGAAGCCGGCTGCACCGTCAGCATCGACGCCATCGGCAACATCTTCGCCCGCCGCCCCGGTCGCAACCCTGCCCTGCCACCGGTAATGACCGGCAGCCACATCGATACCCAACCTACCGGTGGCAAGTTCGATGGCTGCTACGGCGTCATGGCCGGCCTGGAGGTGATCCGCACCCTCAACGACCTCAAGCTGACCACAGAGGCCCCGCTGGAAGTGGTGGTGTGGACCAACGAAGAAGGCTCGCGCTTCCCGCCCTGCATGATGGGTTCGGGCGTGTTCGCCGGTAAGTTCGGCCTGCAGGAAACCCTGGACAAGGTCGACGACCAGGGCCTGTCGGTCGGCGCCGAGCTGCAACGCATCGGCTACGCCGGCCCGCGTGTGCCCACCGGGCATGCTGTGGGTGCCTACTTTGAAGCGCACATCGAGCAAGGCCCGGTACTGGAGGACCAGCGCACCACCATCGGCGTGGTACAAGGCTGCCTAGGGCAGAAATGGTTCGACCTGGTGCTGAGCGGTGTCGAGGCGCACGCCGGCCCTACTCCGATGCACCTGCGCAAAGACGCCCTGGTCGGCGCGGCCGAGGTAGTGGTAGCCATCAACCGCGTGGCCCACGCCCACCAGCCGCACGCCTGCGGCACGGTCGGCTGCCTGACGCTGCACCCGGGTTCGCGCAACGTCATCCCCGGCCAGGTACACATGACCATCGACCTGCGCCACCTCGACCCCGAGCACCTCGCTGCCATGGTCAGCGAAGTGCGCGCAGCCATCGAGGCCAGCACGATAAAGCACGGGCTGAGTTTTGAGCTGACGCCGACCGCCGACTTCCCACCCCTGTACTTCGCCGAGCAATGCGTGGACGCCGTGCGTCAGGGCGCGCGCGAGCTGGGCCTGAGCCACATGGACATTGTCAGCGGCGCCGGCCACGACGCTATCTTCCTTGCCGAACTGGGCCCGGCCGGGATGATATTCGTGCCGTGCGAGGGTGGCATCAGCCACAACGAAATCGAAAACGCAGCGCCACAGGACTTGGCCGATGGCTGCGACGTGCTGCTGCGCGCCATGTTCCAGGCCGCCAACCCGGGAGCCCGTTGAGATGACCCAGAAAACCGCGATTGGCGAGTTCACCGCCGTCGAACTGCTCGACCTCTACCAGCGGCGCCAACTGTCCCCGGTAGAAGTCGTGGACGATGTGCTGGCGCGCATCGACCTGCACAACCCGGCAGTCAACGCCTACTGCCATGTCGACGGCGAAGGTGCCCGCGCCGCCGCCCGCGCCAGCGAACAGCGCTGGCAACGTGGCGAGCCCTGTGGCCGGCTGGACGGCGTACCGGCCTCGATCAAGGACCTGACCCTGACCCGCGGCATGCCCACACGCAAAGGTTCGCGTACGACCTCGGGTGCAGGCCCTTGGGACATTGATGCGCCCTTCAGCGCCTTCATGCGCGAAGCCGGCGCGGTGCTGGTGGGCAAGACCACCACGCCGGAGTTCGGCTGGAAAGGCGTGACAGACAACCCGCTGTATGGCATTACCCGCAACCCCTGGGATACCCGCCTGACCGCAGGCGGCTCGTCAGGTGGCGCGGCCGCCGCCGCCGCGCTGAACCTGGGCGTGCTGCACCAGGGCAGCGATGCGGGTGGCTCGATCCGCATCCCCTGTGCCTTTACCGGCACCTTCGGGATCAAACCAACCTTCGGTTACGTACCGCAATGGCCAGCCAGCGCCATGACGGTGTTGTCGCATCTGGGGCCGATGACGCGCACCGTGGACGACTCGGTGCTGATGCTCGACTGCGTGGCCCGGCCCGACGCACGAGACGGCCTGGCCGGGGCGCCACGGCAAGCGCCGTGGCTGGGTCAGGAGCAAGACCTGAGCGGCCTGCGGATCGCCTACAGCGCCAACTTCGGTTACGTGCAAGTCGACCCGCAGGTCCAGGCACTGGTGGCCCAGGCAGTGCAGCGCCTGGCGCGGCTGGGCGCGCAGGTTGAGGAAGTCGACCCCGGCTTCGGCGACCCGCTGGAAGCCTTCAATACCCTGTGGTTTGCGGGCGCGGCGCGGCTGGCCAGTGCACTCAGCGGTGAACAACGGGCAGTGCTCGACCCAGGGTTGCGCTGGATTGCGGAGCAAGGTGCACAGATCAGCCTGAGCGAATACACCCAGGCGCTGGAGGCTCGGGCAGATCTGATCGCGAAGATGAATGCCTTCCACCAGCGCTATGACGTGCTGGTGTCGCCGATGTTGCCGTTGGCGGCGTTCGAGGCAGGCCACAATGTGCCGCCTGGGTCGGGGATGGCGCAGTGGATGGAGTGGACGCCGTTCAGTTACCCCTTCAATCTCACCCAGCAGCCGGCAGCTTCGGTGCCGTGCGGGTTCACTCGCGAGGGGTTGCCGGTGGGGCTGCAAGTGGTGGCCGGGCGCTTTGCCGATCAGCAGGTGCTGCGGGTGTGCAAGGTGTATGAGCAGCATTACCCAAGCCGGCACCTGCAGGCACCGCGTTGACATGCTGGGGCTGCTTTGCAGCCCTATCGCGACACAAGGCCGCTCCTACAGGGGATCGCGTATTCTTTGTAGGAGCGGCCTTGTGTCGCGATAGGGCCGCAAAGCGGCCCCGGCATTCTCAGCCCAGGCGCCCCGCTGGGGCATAGGGCGCCGGGTCGATGATCGGCTCGGCGCCGGTCAGCAAATCGGTAAACAGCTGGCACGAAGCCGGCGCCAGCACCAGGCCGTTGCGGTAATGCCCGCAGTTCAGCCACAACCCCGCATGCCCCGGCACCGGCCCTATATAAGGAATACCCTCCGGCGACCCCGGCCGCAGCCCGGCCCAATGCCCCACCACCGTGGCCCCTTCAAGCTCTGGCAACAATTCCACCGCCGATGCCTTCAGGCTTTCCAGCGCATCACCGGTCGGGGTCTTGTCATACCCGGCATGCTCCAGCGTGCTGCCCACCAGAATGTGCCCATCACGCCGTGGGATCGCATAACGCCCCTTGGCCAGCACCATGCTCGGCAAAAAGTCCTCGGCGCACTTGAACAGGATCATCTGGCCCTTCACCGGCTCAACCGGCAGTTCAAGACCAAGGGTTTTCAGCAGGTCGCCACTCCAGGCCCCCGCACTGAGCACCACCTCATCCGCCGCCAGCACGCCATCGGCCATCTGCACACCGGTCACACGCCCGCCCTGCTGAACGAAGCCGGTAATCTGGCAATGCTCGCGCAATGTCACGTTCGGCAATGCCAGCAGCGCCGCTTTCAGCGACTTCACCAGGCGCGGGTTGCGCACGTTGGCCACACCAGCCATGTAGATGGCGCGCTTGAAGCCAGGGCCCAGAACCGGCACCGCGTCGTAGGCCGCCGAGATATCCACTGCACTCAGTGGCCGCTGCTCACGCTCGGCCCAGGCCAGCGCTTCGGCTTCGTCATCCAGGTCAAGCCAGTACAGGCCCGTGGTGTGCACTTCGGGGTCGACGCCGGTGCTGGCGAACAAGCGCTCGCCCAGCTGTGGATAAAAATCCTGCGACCAGTGCGCCAGGGCGGTCACTGCCGGGCTGTAGCGCCACGGGTACAGCGGCGAAACAATGCCACCACCGGCCCACGACGACTCACGGCCGACTTCACCCTGGTCACACACCACCACCTGGCCGACCTTGGCCGCCAGGTTGAACGCCGTCAGCAGGCCGATCACCCCGCCACCGACCACCACTACTTGCTTGCTCATCTGTCGATCCAACACCTGAAGTAAAACCGCGATGCACCGGGCATCATTCAACCTTCAGCTTCCCCAGCAGTGCCCGCTGCCACCAACGGCACCGGGATTGCTGCGCACGCCGGCCTGGTCGAGCTGGAAGTCGCCACAGCCATCCTGTGCCATCAGCCCATGCGGCAGCCGCCGTGCGCGCAGCGTGAAGGTGTCGCTGTCGCGTTGGGCCTGCAGGCTGTAAAAGCGGGTACCGTCGGGCAAGGCCGGGTCGCCCTCGGCGTATTGGCCGGTGCGCACGCGGTGGCGCTCCAGGCGCAGGGCGGCATCATGCAGCAGGCCAACCACTTCGCTGCGTGCGGCTCGCCGAAGCTGGTCGCTGTAACTGGGGTAGGCAATGGCTGCCAGAATGCCGGTCACGGCCAGCACAATCAACAACTCGATCAGGCTCAAGCCTTGCTGCATGTCAGTCTCCTCTCAGTCTTTGGCGCCAGGTGATGCGTTGGACTGTGTCGCCGGCTACGGCGTAGACGGCTTCCAGTACCTGCCGGGCTTGTGCTTGCTGGCTGACGGCAGTCACCCGGTACAGAGCAACGTGCGGCCCTTCCGGCATGTGCGCAGCGCGCTCGCTCATGCCTAGATGCTGGATCTGGAAGTAGCCGCTTTTGCTGCCCTGCCACTGCCCAGTCAAATCGTGCGGGTGTGGCGGGGGCAGGCACATCTGACATTTGCCTGGAGGTGCCCGCAGCAGTTCATCTGCCCCGGCCTGCAATGTGGCCTCTGCCTCTTCAAACGCCAGCAGGCCATCGCGCAGGTAACCAGCCATTCGCGTCTCCATCAAGGCATCACGCAGGGCGGAGGCAGTCAGCAAGCCGAGCAGCAGGCTCAGTACCAACGCCAACAGCAACACGACACCGCGTTGACGCTTCATGGCCCCGGCACCCGATTGCGCAGCGCCACGCTCAGTTCATGGCGCTGTTCGAGTTTAAGCGTGGGCTCGTACAACATCAGCGTGATGTCTACCCTCTCCCCTTGCGGCGTTTGCACACGTTTGAAGCGCGCCTCTCGCACATTCTCGACCAGCGGTTGGAAGTTGCCTTTTCGCTTGAACCTCAGCTTATTGTCATGGAACTGATAAACGTACTGGCTGATGGGGAACGTCAGTGGGTAACCCTCTACTGGCTTTTCATCCACACGCACTTTTTCGATACAGTCCGTCTGCAAAACCCAGTCACCTTTGCCAGCCTTTGCGGACAACTCCGCCACAACCAGGCTGAGGGTAGAGGCTTCAACCTCTAAGGGGCGGGCAAAAGCCTGCCGCGCAGCCGGGTCCTCAAAGTCGTCAGGTTTAATCCGCAGGCAACCAAACATCCCTGCCATGCGGATATCCTGCGCCATGCGCAGCAAAGCAAGCCGTGCCTCATCCTGCATGCGCACTGCCGTACTTTGCAGACGCCAGGTCTGGTGTGCGGAGGTAAAGAGCTGGCTGGCCGCGGCCAGTAGCATCAACCCGATGGCCAGCGCCATCACCATCTCGACAAGACCGAACCCAATCTGGCGGCGCCTCATCGCCGCCTCCGCTCATGCTCGCTGTGCACCGCCATCGCGGCCTGCCCATCACGACGTGCGCCGTCCGCAGCCTGCAATGCCTGCAACTGCATCGCTGCCGTTGCGAACATGCCCACGGCCACAACCACGACTGCCAACAACACTTCCAGGAGCGTCATGCCCCGTTGCCTTGCGCGCATCCCTACACCTCCCGCGACCTTTCCTGCAATAGCCCTGAACCCGGCCGACTAGACGGCTTGGCCGATGAACGTGAAGCTATAGCCAAGCACTTCCAGGGAGGAATGCACGGTGAAGCAACGAGGCGTAACACTGATTCAAATGTTGTCGGCCTTGGCCGTGGCCGTCTTGCTGACACAGCTCGGTATGCCGGCTTACGCCAGAATGACTGATGACCTACACAGGGCAGCAGCTGCCCGAGATTTGGCACAGGCACTGCGCAGTGCTCGCAGCCATGCGCTGCTGCAGGGCCAGAACGTGCTGGTCCAGGGAGTTGAGAGCGATTGGGGAAAAGGGTGGCGAGTGTTGCTGGAGCACAATGAGCAGGTATTGCGTGAGCAACGTCTTTCGAGGCCCATAAGGATCATGGCCAATACAGGCGATCAGATCAGGTTCAGCGGACTGGGTGTCCCACTGGGCAAGACAGGTGGCACGCTGGAGCTCTGCGAGAAAAACGCCGCCACCAGTTTTACTCAGGTGGTGATGGCGTCCACCGGGCGAATCAGGCTGCGCACAGGTGAACCCGATAAAGGCTCCCTGTGCGCAGGATTCTGATCAGATCAGCGAACGAACCCGCAGCTCTTTGGGCATCGAGAAGGTGATGTTCTCTTCACGCCCGTCCAGCTCTTCAGCGCCGGTAGCGCCCCAGGCCTTGAGCTGCTCGATCACGCCACGCACCAGCACTTCGGGGGCCGAAGCGCCAGCGGTGATGCCAATCCGCGCGGCCTGCTCGAACCAGCCCTGCTGCAGGTCCTCGGCACCGTCGATCAGGTAGGCCGGGGTGCCCATGCGTTCGGCCAGCTCGCGCAGGCGGTTGGAGTTGGAGCTGTTCGGGCTGCCCACCACCAACACCACGTCGCACTCACCGGCCAGTTGCTTCACGGCGTCCTGGCGGTTCTGGGTGGCGTAGCAGATGTCGTCCTTGCGCGGGCCACCGATGTTCGGGAAGCGTGCGCGCAGGGCGTCGATGACGCGGCTGGTGTCGTCCATCGACAGCGTGGTCTGGGTCACGAAAGCCAGATGGTCCGGGTCACGCACCTGCAGCTTGGCAACATCCTCTTCGTCTTCGACGAGGTAGATGGAACCACCGTTGCTGGCGTCGTACTGGCCCATGGTGCCTTCGACTTCCGGGTGCCCCTCGTGGCCAATGAGAATGCACTCACGGCCGTCGCGGCTGTACTTGGCCACCTCGATATGCACCTTGGTCACCAGCGGGCAGGTGGCATCGAACACTTTCAGGCCACGGCCAGCAGCTTCCTGGCGCACGGCCTGGGAAACACCGTGGGCACTGAAGATGACGATGACGTCGTCCGGCACCTGGTCCAGCTCTTCGACAAAGATGGCACCGCGGTTGCGCAGGTCTTCCACCACGAACTTGTTGTGCACCACTTCGTGACGCACATAGATCGGCGGGCCGAAGACTTCCAGCGCGCGGTTGACGATCTCGATCGCCCGGTCGACCCCCGCGCAGAAGCCGCGAGGGTTGGCGAGTTTGATTTGCATGCTCGGCTCCAGGCTTACAGGGCCTTCACCTCGAGGATCTCCACCTCGAAGGTCAGGGTCTTGCCAGCCAGTGGGTGATTGAAGTCGATGGTGACCTGGTCGTCATCGAACGCTTTGACCACACCCGGCAGCTCGGTGTTGGCGGCGTCGTTGAAAATGATCAGCAGCCCTTCGGACAGCTCCATGCCTTCGAAATTGGACCGCGGCATGACTTGCACATTTTGTGGGTTGGGCTGGCCGAAGGCGTTCTCCGGGGCCACCACCACAGTGCGCTTGTCACCGGCCTTGAAGCCGAACAGCGCGCTTTCAAAGCCTGGCAGCAGGTTGCCGTCGCCCACCTTGAAGGTGGCAGGGGCCTTGTCGAACGTGCTGTCGACGGTATCGCCGTTTTCCAGGTGCAGCGCGAAGTGCAGGGTGACTTCGGTGTTCTGGCCGATACGGGTGTCAGTCATGGACCGGATCCTCGGACTTCTTGCTCTTGAACATATCCAGCGCCAGCATCACCGCACCAACGGTGATGGCGCTGTCGGCCACGTTGAAGGCCGGGAAATAATGGCGGTTCTGCCAGTGCACCAGGATGAAGTCGACCACATGGCCCAGCACGATGCGATCGTACAGGTTGCCAATGGCGCCACCCAGCACCAGCGCCAGCGCCACGGCCAGCCACGTCTCGTTGCGCCCCAGGCGCTTGAGCCACACCACCAGTACGGCACTGACCACCACGGCGATCAGGGCGAACAGCCAGCGCTGCCAGCCAGCACCATCAGCCAGGAAGCTGAAGGCTGCGCCGGTGTTGTAGGCCAAGGTCCAGCTGAAGTAGTCAGGGATGACCACAATCTGCTGGTACATGGTCAGGGCGTTGTTGAAATACAGCTTGGTGGCCTGGTCAACGACCAGGACCAGCAAGCTCAGCCAAAGCCATGCAAGGCGCCCGAAGCGCCCCACTGCCGGGTTAGGCATAGTGACGCACCTCGCCCGAGCCGGTCAGGTTGTCGACGCAACGGCTGCAGATTTCCGGGTGCTCCGGGTGGCTGCCAACGTCGGCGCGGAAGTGCCAGCAACGGCCGCACTTGGCGTGGCCGGACTTGACCACTTTCAGCTTGAGGCCTTCGACTTCGGTGGCCACGGCATCAGCCGGTGCCTGTACGAACGGCACCACGCTGGCGGCCGAGGTGATCAGCACGAAGCGCAGCTCGTCGCCCAGCTTGCCCAGGTCGGCGCTCAGGCCTTCGTCGGCGTACAGGGTAACTTCGGCCTGCAGGTTGCCACCGATGACCTTGGCGGTACGCTGGTTTTCCAGCTCCTTGTTGACCGATGCCTTCACGGCCATCACGCGGTCCCAGTAGCCGCGGTCCAGCTCGGTGCCTTCCGGCAGCTCGCTCAGGCCCTGGTACCAGCCGTTGAGCATCACCGACTCGTTGCGCTCGCCCGGCAGGTACTGCCAGATTTCATCGGCAGTGAACGCCAGGATCGGCGCAATCCAGCGCACCAGCGCTTCGCTGATGTGGTACAGCGCGGTCTGGCAGGAACGGCGGGCGACACTGTTGGCGCCAGTGGTGTACTGGCGGTCCTTGATGATGTCAAGGTAGAAGCCGCCCAGCTCCTGCACGCAGAAGTTGTGCACCTTGGAGTAGACGTTCCAGAACCGGTACTCGCTGTAATGCTCTTCCAGCTCGCGCTGCAGCAGCAGGGTACGGTCCACCGCCCAGCGGTCCAGTGCCAGCATGTCTTGCGGGGCCAGCAGGTCGCGGGCCGGGTCGAAGCCGGACAGGTTGGACAGCAGGAAGCGTGCGGTATTGCGGATACGGCGGTAGGCGTCGGCGCTGCGCTGCAGGATCTGCTCGGAAACCGCCATTTCACCGGAATAGTCGGTAGCGGAAACCCACAGGCGCAGGATGTCGGCACCCAGGGTGTTGTTGACCTTCTCCGGCTCGATGGTGTTACCCAGCGACTTGGACATCTTGCGGCCGTTTTCGTCCACGGTGAAGCCGTGGGTCAGCAGCTCGCGGTAAGGCGCATGGTTGTCGATGGCGCAACCGGTCAGCAAGGAAGAGTGGAACCAGCCGCGGTGCTGGTCGGAGCCTTCCAGGTACAGGTCGGCGCGTGGGCCGGTGGCGTGGCCGATGTCGTGCGAGCCGCGCAGCACGTGCCAGTGGGTGGTACCCGAGTCGAACCACACGTCGAGGGTGTCGGCGATCTTGTCGTACTGGTCGGCTTCAGCGCCCAGCAGCTCGGCGGCGTCCAGCTTGAACCAGGCTTCGATGCCTTCCTGTTCGACGCGCTTGGCCACCGCTTCCATCAACTCGACGGTGCGCGGGTGCAGCTCGCCGGTCTGCTTGTGCAGGAAGAACGGAATCGGCACGCCCCAGTTGCGCTGACGCGAGATGCACCAGTCCGGGCGGTTGGCGATCATCGAATGCAGGCGCGCCTGGCCCCAGGCCGGCACGAACTTGGTCTCTTCGATGGCTTTCAGCGCGCGCTCACGCAGCGGCTCGCCAGTGCTTGGCTGCTTGTCCATGCCCACGAACCACTGCGCGGTGGCGCGGTAGATCAGCGGGGTCTTGTGGCGCCAGCAGTGCATGTAGCTGTGGCTGATGGTTTCGGTGTGCATCAGCGCACCGACTTCGCTCAGCTTCTCGACGATGGCCGGGTTGGCCTTCCAGATGAACTGGCCGCCGAAGAACTCCAGCGACTCGACATACACGCCGTTGCTCTGCACCGGGGTAAGGATGTCGTCGTTGACCATGCCATAGCGCTTGCAGGTGACGAAGTCGTCTTCACCGTAGGCAGGCGCCGAGTGCACTACGCCGGTACCGGCGCCCAGTTCGACGTAGTCGGCCAGGTAGAGCGGCGACAGGCGATCGTAGAACGGGTGGCGGAAATTGATCAGCTCCAGCGCCGAACCCTGGGCGGTGGCGATGACCGAGCCTTCCAGGTTGTAGCGCTTGAGGCACGACTCGACCAGCTCTTCGGCCAGCACCAGCAGGCGCTCGCCAGTGTCGACCAGGGCGTATTTGAACTCCGGGTGGATGTTCAGCGCCTGGTTGGCCGGGATGGTCCACGGGGTGGTGGTCCAGATCACGATGGCAGCAGGCTTGGCCAGCGAAGCCAGGCCGAAGGCGGCAGCCAGCTTGGCCTCGTCGGCAACCGGGAAGGCCACGTCGATGGTCTGCGATTTCTTGTCGGCGTACTCGACTTCGGCTTCAGCCAGCGCCGAACCGCAATCGAAGCACCAGTTCACAGGCTTGAGGCCCTTGAACACGAAGCCTTGCTTGACCATTTCGGCCAGGGCGCGGATTTCGCCGGCCTCGTTGGCAAAGTTCATGGTCTTGTACGGGTTGTCCCAGTCACCCAGCACGCCCAGGCGGATGAACTCGGTCTTCTGCCCTTCGATCTGCTCGGCGGCATACTCGCGGCACAGCTCGCGGGTGCGGTCGGCAGACAGGTGCTTGCCGTGGGTTACCTCGACCTTGTGCTCGATCGGCAGGCCATGGCAGTCCCAGCCCGGTACATACGGCGCGTCGAAGCCGGCCAGGGTCTTGGAACGGACGATCATGTCCTTGAGGATCTTGTTCAGCGCATGACCGATGTGAATCTTGCCGTTGGCATAGGGCGGGCCGTCGTGCAGGACGAACTTGGGACGATCCTTGCCAATTTCGCGCAGCTTCTGGTACAGGCCAATGCTGTCCCAGCGCTGCAGGATCTGCGGTTCGCGCTGAGGCAGGCCGGCCTTCATGGGGAAGGCGGTGTCCGGAAGGTTAAGCGTGGCTTTGTAGTCGGTCATTTCAGGCTCTTCGTTAGCGGTTGAGCGTGCCAATGTGCACGTGCGGCGGCGATATCCGCATCGATCGCCGACTTCAGCGCCTCCAGGGAGGCGAATCGCTGCTCTTCACGCAGCTTGTGGTGGAACTCCACCGTCAGGCGCCGGCCGTAAAGGTCGCCGGCATAGTCCAGCAGATGAATTTCCAGGTGCGGGCGCCCATCACCAGCAACGGTGGGGCGCACGCCGATGTTGCCGACACCCGGCCAGGCCTTGCCGTCGATTTCAATGCTGGCCAGGTAGACCCCGGACAGCGGCACGCGGCGGCGCTTTAGCTGGATGTTGGCGGTAGGTGTGCCGAGCTGGCGAGCCAGCTTCTGGCCATGCAGCACGCGGCCGGTGATGCTGTACGGGCGGCCCAGCAGGTGTTCGGCCAGCTCGAAGTTGCCTTCGGACAGGGCCTTGCGCACTTCGGTGCTGCTGACCCGCAGGCCGTCCTGGATCACTGTATTGGCAGCCTCGACGGTAAAACCGTACTGCTTGCCGGCTTCGACCAGGAAGGCGAAATCGCCGGCGCGGTCACAGCCAAAGCGGAAGTCATCGCCCACTTCGAGGTGGCGCACACCCAGGCCATCGACCAGGATGGCCTTGACGAAGGCGTCGGCGCTGAGCTTGCTCAAGCGCTGGTTGAACGCCAGGCACAGCACCCGGTCAATGCCTTCGGCGGCCAGCAGCTCGACCTTGTCGCGCAGGCGTGCCAGGCGCGCCGGTGCGGTCTCGGGGGCGAAGTACTCGCGTGGTTGCGGTTCGAAGATCACCACGCAGGTCGGCAGGCCCAAGGCCTGGCCGCGCTCGCGCAGGCGCGCCAGGATTGCCTGGTGGCCGCGGTGAACCCCGTCGAAGTTGCCAATGGTGGCGACACAGCCCCGGTGCTCGGGGCGCAGGTTGTGAAGACCTCGAACCAGCTGCATAACGCGCTTCTTGCTCATAAAGTGGCCGATTATAACCACACCCGGGCGCTGGTGACAGGCAGCAGCGCCCAAGGGCGGCGTGGAATGCGAAAAACCGACGCCTGACCCGCCCGAAGCCTTAGTGCAGGGCCTTGCGTGCGAAATGCCGGGGCCGGAAGCCGCACAGGTACAGGCAGCCGAAATACGTCACGACACCTGCCAGGATCAGCGCCCCAAGCCGCAGGAAGCGCTCCAGCATGACGCCCTGCTCCCAGGCCGGCATATAGTGCATGCCCGCCAACAGTACTGCCGACATCAGCGCCACAGCCAAAACCAGCTTGAGCAGGAACACTGCCCAGCCTGGCTGCGGCTGGAACAACTGCTGACTGCGCAGTTTCCAGAACAGCAAGCCGGCATTCAGGCAGGCACCAAGGCTGATCGCCAATGCCAGGCCGGCATGCGCAAGCGGGCCGACCAGAGCAAGGTTGAACAACTGGGTACAGACCAGGGTGAAAATCGCGATCTTCACCGGTGTGCGGATATTCTGCTGCGCATAGAAGCCGGGTGCCAGTACCTTGACCAGAATGATCGCCAGCAAGCCCACGGAATACGCCATCAGTGCCCGCTGGGTCATGGCCGCATCAAACGCACTGAACTTGCCATATTGAAAGAGCGCAACAGTCAGCGGCTCGGCAAGAATGGCCAACGCCAGCGTGCAGGGCAGCACCAGCAGGAAGCAAAGGCGCAGGCCCCAGTCGAGAATCCGCGAGTACTCCTCGCGGTCCTTGTTGGCGTAGGTCTTGGCCAGGGTTGGCAGCAGGATGGTGCCCAGGGCCACGCCCAGCACGCCGGAGGGCAGCTCCATGAGGCGGTCGGCGTAATACATCCACGACACCGAGCCGGCCACCAGGAAGGAGGCAAAGATGGTGTTGATGATCAACGAGATCTGGCTCACCGACACGCCCAGGATTGCCGGCAGCATCTGCTTCAGTACACGCCATACACCCGCGTCCTTGAGGTTCAGGCGCGGCAGCACGAGCATGCCGATCTTCTTCAGCGCTGGCAGCTGGTACAGCAACTGCGCCAGGCCACCGGCCAGCACACCCCAGGCCAGGGCCATGATCGGCGGGTTGAAGTACGGCGTGAGCAGCACGGCGAAGGCGATCATTGCCACGTTCAGCAGGGTCGGCGTGAAAGCCGGCACTGAAAAGCGGTTCCAGGTATTGAGGATCGCCCCGGCCAGGGAAGACAGCGAGATCAGCAATATATAAGGAAAGGTCACCCGCAACAGGGCTGTGGTCAGTTCGTACTTTTCAGCGTTGTCGACAAAACCGGGGGCCGTCGCCCACACCACCCACGGCGCCGCCAGGATGCCAATGGCGGTCACCAGGGCCAGGACAAGGGTCAGTAGGCCGCAGACATAAGCGATGAAGGTGCGCGTCGCTTCCTCGCCCTGCTGGGTCTTGTATTCGGCCAGAATCGGCACGAACGCCTGGGAGAACGCGCCTTCGGCAAAGATGCGTCGCAGCAGGTTGGGCAGCTTGAACGCGATAAAGAAGGCGTCGGTGGCAACGCCGGCACCAAAGATGCGGGCCAGGATGGTGTCACGAACGAAGCCCAGCACCCGTGAAATCATGGTGATCGAGCTTACTGCAGCCAGGGATTTGAGCAGGTTCATCGAAAAGATTCACGCCAATGACAGAGGACGCTGCCAGACAGCGTCCGAATGTGCGATACTCCCGCGCCTTCGCAGGGGAGCCAAAAATTCCCGAGTGTACAGGTCGCGCAGCAGAAAGGAATCTTTCCCTCTTGTTGGCGCACCGCTCGGCGGAACCTTGCAGGTGGCCTTGACAACCGGTCTACTGATCGGCATGATTCGCGGCCTATTTTGTTTGCTATTTACCTAAAGTCTTTCGAGGAGCTCGACGGTGGCCAACACACCTTCCGCCAAGAAACGTGCAAAACAGGCTGAGAAGCGTCGCAGCCACAACGCCAGCCTGCGTTCCATGGTCCGTACCTACATCAAGAATGTAGTTAAAGCCATCGACGCAAAAGACGCCGAAAAAGCGCAAGCCGCTTACGTTCTGGCTGTACCTGTAATCGACCGTATGGCCGACAAGGGTATCATCCACAAGAACAAGGCTGCTCGTCACAAAGGCCGTCTGAATGGCCACATCAAGGCGCTGAAAGAAGCTGCAGCTGCCTAAGCGACGTGCAAGTCGAAAAGCCGACCCTAGGGTCGGCTTTTTGTTGTCTGCGATTTGTGCATGCGCCAAGGTCTCACCGCTTTTTGTAGGAGCGGCCTTGTGTCGCGATCGGGCTGCAAAGCAGCCCCTCGACTTCAACTGCGATGCAGATATTGCTGGGGCTGCTTTGCAGCCCGATCGCGACACAAGGCCGCTCCTACAAAAAAGCAGGCCTGTGTTTGTCCGCTGTTACTTGGCGATCTGAATCTTCGGCGCCCACTGTAGCCATTCATCCTCGGCCTTGTCGAACAGGGCAAAGGTCTGCTGCGGTCGTGCCGGGTTACCCATCTGCTCGCCATCCGGCGTAGCAAAAGCGATACCGCCATCGATCAGGGTCTCCACCGACTCGGTGCGTACCGTAGCCCCCTTGAACAGCCCCCAGTCGAAGCCGAAGCCACTGCTGTTCCAGAAGCGGCTGCCACTGCGCACCAGCGCGGCATAACGCGGCTCGATGAGGATATGGATCAGCACGCGATCAGCACTCTGGCCCAGCTCGAAGCCCGTCACCTTGCCGACCGCAACTTCACGATAAGTCACCGGCACACCCGGCTTGATCGACCCACGGCGCGGAGCACTAAGCGTCAATGGCAAACCGACTTCCGGCCCCGCCACCTGCGGCGCATCAGCCAAAGCGACGAAGTCACGCTGCGGACCACGGTCCTTGGCTGCCGGCTGCACTTCCAGGTACTGCCCGCCAATCAGTGTGTCGAGGTTCTCGGTGCGCACCAGGCCCAAGGCCGGCTTGACTACCCAGAACTGCGTACCGGCACGGGCGATACGATCCGCTGCCTCGGTAATACGCGCTCGCAGCAGCACTGCTTGCAGGTCGTCAGTCAGGTCGACGCTTTCGATACTGCCCACATCCAGGCCACGGAAGCGAATTGCAGTGCCCGGCTTCAGGCCATCTGCACGGTCGACACGGATGGTGATCAACGTACCCGCGCGGTTTACCGCTTCCTGGCTGTCATGCAGGCGGAAGCGCGGAATGTGGCGCTTGAGTGCTACGTCGGGGCGTGGTGTATCGAAGGCGATACCACCCGCCATCAGCGTTTGCAGTGACTCACTCTTGATCTTGATCCCCGACAGGCCGCCGGTCAGGGTAATACCGCTGACGTTCCAGAAGCGCGACGAGCCGTTGACCAGCTTTTCGTACTCCTTCTCGATGTGCACGCCAATCAGGATCCGGTTGCTGTTGCGGGCAAACTGGTAGCTCTGCACGCTGCCTACCTTCACCTGGCGGTACATCACCGGGCTGCCGATTTCCAGCGAACCCAGGGTATCGGCGAACAGCACCATGTGCAGGCCCGGTGCCTTGAGGTCGAGCGGCGGCGCCTTGGCCCGCGCCTCGAACTCACGTTCGGGCCGCGCGCCCTTTTCGCCCGGGCGGATAGCGATGTAGTTACCTTTCACCAGCGCTTCCAGGCCGGTGATACCCGCCAGGGAAATCGACGGCTTGACCACCCAGAACTGCGTACCTTCGACCAGATAATCCTCGGTCAGAGGGTCCAGTGTCAGCTCGGCGGATGCGCTGGACAGGTTGTCCTCCATCTTCAGGGTTTTCAGCGAACCCACCTGGATGCCCTTGTACATGACCGGCGTGCGGCCTGCCTGCAACCCTTCGTAATCGCTCAGCTTCACTTTGACCCGAATGCCCGCCTGGGCTGCATCGAAGTCTTCGTACAGGCGGAACGGCAGGCTCGGGTCGGTGGGCGGGCTGTCTTTGCGGTACTCCGGCGTAGCAAAGGCGATACCACCGGCAACAATGCTCGACAGCGACTCGCTACGCACTTTCACGCCTGATAGCGAAGCATCGATGCTGACGCCGCTGGCATTCCAGAAACGCGTATGCTTGCGTACCAGGCTGGCGTAGGCCGGCTCGATGAACACCTTGACCTCTACAGTGCTCTGGTCCTCGGACAATCGGTAGCTTTTTACCCGGCCAACCTGGATCTGCTTGTAGAACACCGGGCTGTCACGGTTGAGAGAGCCCAGCCTGTCGGCCTTGAGGGTCAGGTGCAGGCCTGGCTCCGTGTCCGAGAGCGGCGGCGCTACCTTCAACGCGGTAAAGCGTTTGGTGCGCTCGCCCTCCCCCGGGCTAACGGCGATGTAGTTACCCGATACCAGGGTTTCCAGGCCGGAAATACCTGCCAGACTGACACTGGGCTTCACCAGCCAGAAACGCGTGCCTTTGGTCAGGTGAGGTTCGGCGGCCTTGTTCATCTCGATGGTCGCGATCACTCCCTGGTTGTCGCCTTCTGCGTCAAGCACCAGGCTAACCACCTTGCCAACCGGCATGCCCTTGTAGATCACCTCGGTCTTGTTGGCGACGATACCCTCGCCTGATTCGAAACGGACTTCAATTTGCACCCCGGCATCCCGGTAGGCTTGCCACGCCAGCCAGCCACCGATCATCAAGGCGATCAGGGGCAGGATCCAGATGGCCGACCAGTTCGAGGCTGGGCGGGTTTTAGCCGTTGGCAGGTCACTCATGGTCGTCATCCGACTCCGTGTTATCCCAAATCAGTCGGGGATCGAAAGTTAAAGCGGCAAGCATCGTCAGGATCACCACAGTTGCAAAGGCGACAGCGCCCAGATTGGCTTCGACACTGGCTATTCGGCCGAAATTCACCACCGCCACCAGGATGGCGATGACAAAGATGTCCAGCATGGACCAGCGCCCAATGAATTCGATGAAGCGGTACATCAATATCCGTTGCCGCGCCGAAAGCGGCTGGTGTCGCTGAACGGAGTACAACAGCAAGCCAATGCCCACCAGCTTGAACGTGGGCACCAGGATGCTGGCAATGAACACCACGGCAGCAATGGGCACCATGCCGTGCTTGAGCAGGGTAATTACGCCGGACATGATCGTGTCAGGGCTGCCTTGGCCCAAGGTGCTCACGGTCATGATCGGCAGGATATTGGCCGGGATGTACAGGATCGACGCCGCAATCAGCAGCGCCCAGGTCCGCACGATACTGTTCGGCCGGCGAGCATGCACAGAGGCGCCACAGCGTGTACAGGTTTGCGAAGTGCTACCTGGCACTTGCCTGTTCAGTTCATGACATTCATTGCAGACAAGAATGCCTGCATCAATCGCCCGCATGCAGGTCCTCCCCCGATAATGCACTCCAGATCTGGTGCGGTGACATCACCACCTCAAGCCATACCTGAACCAATAACAAGCTGATAAAGCAGAACAGCCCGAGCCCTACGGTGAGCTCAGCCAGGTCCACCAGCTTGACGATGGCGACCAGCACGCCCATGAAATAGACCTCGAGCATGCCCCAGTCGCGCAGGTGGTGATAAATGCGATAGAACAACAGGCCGAAGCTGCGCCCCACGTTCAAGCGGATACTCAACAGTACCGCCAGCTGGCAGAGCAGTTTTGCCAGGGGGATGGCCATGCTGCACAAGAACACCACCACGGCCACGCCGCGCATTTCCGAGTTGTACAGGCCCAGCACGCCGCTCCAGACAGTGTCGTCAGAAGTCTGACCAAGCAAGTGCAGCTGCATGATCGGCAGGAAGTTGGCCGGCACAAACAGTAGCAAGGCGGTCAGTACCAGGGCCAGGCTGCGGTTGACCACATTATGCCGGTGGGCATAAAGCTCGTAGCCACAGCGCGGGCACTGGGCTTTTTCATCGTGCTGGAGCACGGGCTTGCGCAGCAACAGGTCGCACTCATGGCAGGCAACAAGCTCGTCCAGCGGCAAATGAGCCAGGGTTTCGGGATCGACAGAGTTGGGCATATAGCGCTTCTGAATAGGTGCGTGGGGCTATTCTAGTGTTCTGGCTCGAATTGTGGGAGCGGGGTTGGTGTAGGGCCTGGCTTTTTGGCCCACAAAGACAAAACCCCTACCTGCATGCGCAGATAGGGGTTTTGCGAAATGAATCTTGACGATGACCTACTCTCACATGGGGAAACCCCACACTACCATCGGCGATGCATCGTTTCACTGCTGAGTTCGGGATGGGATCAGGTGGTTCCAATGCTCTATGGTCGTCAAGAAATTCTGTAGCCAGAATGTCCAGATGGACAGCCCAGCGAATCCGGATATGCGATATTTGTGGTTGCGAACTTTCGGTTGTTTCGTCTTCACCACCGCAATCTGCATGAGCAAATTGCTTGGGTGTTATATGGTCAAGCCTCACGGGCAATTAGTATTGGTTAGCTCAACGCCTCACAGCGCTTACACACCCAACCTATCAAC
>NZ_JBNNVS010000034.1:0-59263 GCF_050280665.1 Pseudomonas sp. NPDC089547
CGAAATCCGTACTGCCATGTGCAACGCACTGGAAGAAATGGGCCAGACCGTTGAAGTTCACCACCACGAAGTGGCGACTGCCGGCCAGAACGAAATCGGCGTCAAGTTCAACACCCTGGTGAAGAAAGCGGACGAAGTACAGGCCCTGAAATACGTCGTGCACAACGTTGCCGACGCTTACGGCCGTACCGCCACCTTCATGCCGAAGCCACTGTACGGCGACAACGGCTCGGGCATGCACGTGCACATGTCGATCTGGAAAGACGGCAAGAACACCTTCTCGGGTGAAGGCTATGCCGGCCTGTCCGACACCGCCCTGTACTTCATCGGCGGTATCATCAAGCACGGTAAGGCCCTGAACGGCTTCACCAACCCGTCGACCAACTCGTACAAGCGTCTGGTACCAGGCTTCGAAGCCCCGGTAATGCTGGCCTACTCGGCTCGCAACCGTTCCGCCTCGATCCGTATTCCTTACGTCGGCAGCCCGAAAGCCCGCCGTATCGAAGCACGCTTCCCGGACCCATCGGCCAACCCGTACCTGGCCTTCGCGGCCCTGCTGATGGCTGGCCTGGACGGCATCCAGAACAAGATCCACCCAGGCGATGCTGCCGACAAGAACCTGTACGACCTGCCACCAGAAGAGGCCAAGGACATTCCGCAAGTGTGCGGCAGCCTGAAAGAAGCCCTGGAAGAGCTGGACAAAGGCCGTGCGTTCCTGACCAAGGGCGGCGTGTTCTCCGATGACTTCATCGATGCCTTCATCGAGCTGAAGTCGGAAGAAGAAATCAAGGTCCGCACCTTCGTGCACCCACTGGAATACGAGCTGTACTACAGCTGCTGATCTGACCGGCGCCTGGCGCCGATCACATGATCAAGACGGCCTCCTTCGGGAGGCCGTTTTCGTTTCTGCACCAGGCAAAAACCACCCCCACCACGCTATGCTCTATCTTGGTGCACCCAAAAGCACCCTGCCCCTATTTGCTCCCCAATCTGGTTCACATGAAACGTTTCATCCAGAGTTTCTGATCCGAATTTGCGCAGATACAGGCCTTTATCGGCAAATCCCGCTTCTTTTCGGAGCTTTGGTTTGTTTCTTGCATTTCTTGCGGGTAGAGAGCTTCGCACCAGCGGGGCCACCGCACCTGGCCCTGGCCAAAGCAGTGCCAGGCAAGCGCCAAAAGAGGTCAACGACGCCTTATGACCATCAGCGATGCGCAGCACCGTCTGCTTCTGGACAACCTGACCACCGCCACGTTGCTGCTCAATGCCGAGCTGCGCCTGGAGTACATGAACCCGGCCGCGGAAATGCTGCTGGCCGTCAGCGGCCAACGCAGCCATGGGCAGTTCATCAGCGAGCTGTTCACTGAGTCGACCGAGGCGCTCAGCTCGTTGCGCCAGGCGGTCGAACAGGCGCACCCGTTCACCAAGCGCGAAGCGCAGCTGACCTCGCTGACCGGGCAGACCATCACCGTCGATTACGCGGTAACCCCTATCCTCAACCAGGGCCAGACCCTGCTGTTGCTAGAGGTGCATCCACGCGACCGGCTGCTGCGCATCACCAAGGAAGAGGCCCAGCTGAGCAAGCAGGAAACCACCAAGATGCTGGTGCGTGGCCTGGCCCACGAAATCAAGAACCCCCTCGGCGGCATCCGCGGCGCAGCGCAGTTGCTGTCACGCGAATTGCCCGAGGAAGGCCTGCGCGATTACACCAACGTGATCATCGAAGAGGCCGACCGCCTGCGTAACCTGGTCGACCGCATGCTCGGTTCGAACAAGCTGCCGTCGCTGGCCATGACCAATATCCACGAAGTACTGGAACGCGTTTGCAGCTTGGTCGAGGCTGAAAGCCAGGGCTGCATCACTTTGGTGCGCGATTACGACCCAAGCCTGCCGGACGTGCTGATCGACCGCGAGCAGATGATCCAGGCCGTACTCAATATCGTGCGCAACGCCATGCAGGCGATCAGTTCGCAGAACGAACTGCGCCTGGGCCGCATCACCCTGCGCAGCCGCGCCTTGCGCCAGTTCACCATCGGCCACGTGCGCCATCGCCTGGTCGCGCGGGTCGAGATCATCGACAACGGCCCGGGCATTCCGCCGGAACTGCAAGACACCCTCTTCTATCCCATGGTCAGTGGCCGCCCGGACGGTACCGGGCTGGGCCTGGCCATCACCCAGAACATCATCAGCCAGCACCAGGGCCTGATCGAGTGTGAAAGCCACGCAGGCCATACCGCCTTCTCGATCTACCTGCCCCTGGAACAAGGAGCCACCGCCTCATGAGCCGAAGTGAAACCGTATGGATCGTCGACGATGATCGCTCCATCCGCTGGGTCCTGGAAAAAGCCCTGCAACAGGAAGGCATGACCACCCAGAGCTTCGACAGCGCAGACGGTGTGATGGGCCGCCTGGCACGCCAGCAACCGGACGTGATCATTTCCGACATCCGCATGCCGGGCGCCAGCGGCCTCGACCTGCTGGCGCAGATCCGCGAGCAACACCCGCGCTTGCCGGTCATCATCATGACCGCCCATTCCGACCTGGACAGCGCCGTGGCGTCTTACCAGGGCGGCGCCTTCGAGTACCTGCCCAAGCCGTTCGATGTGGACGAGGCGGTCTCGCTGGTCAAACGTGCCAACCAGCATGCGCAGGAGCAACAAGGGCTGGATGTGCCGCAAAACCTGGCGCGCACCCCGGAAATCATCGGCGAAGCACCGGCCATGCAGGAGGTGTTCCGCGCCATTGGCCGCCTCAGCCACTCCAACATCACCGTGCTGATCAATGGCGAGTCCGGCACCGGTAAAGAGCTGGTGGCCCACGCCCTGCACCGCCATAGCCCGCGGGCGGCGTCGCCGTTCATTGCCCTGAACATGGCAGCCATCCCGAAAGACTTGATGGAATCCGAACTGTTCGGCCATGAGAAAGGGGCCTTCACCGGTGCTGCCAACCTGCGCCGGGGCCGCTTCGAACAGGCCGACGGCGGCACCTTGTTCCTCGACGAGATTGGCGACATGCCCGCCGACACCCAGACCCGCCTGCTGCGGGTGCTGGCTGATGGCGAGTTCTACCGGGTTGGCGGCCATGTGCCAGTCAAGGTCGACGTGCGCATCATCGCCGCGACCCACCAGAACCTGGAATCGCTGGTGCAGGCCGGCAAGTTTCGTGAAGACTTGTTCCACCGCCTGAACGTGATTCGCATCCACATCCCGCGCCTGGCTGACCGCCGTGAGGATATCCCTGCCCTCGCCCGCCACTTCCTCGCCCGTGCCGCCCAGGAACTGGCGGTAGAGCCGAAGATCCTCAAGCCGGAGACCGAAGAGTTCATCCGCAACCTGCCGTGGCCAGGCAACGTGCGGCAGATGGAGAACACCTGCCGCTGGATCACGGTGATGGCCTCCAGCCGTGAAGTGCTGATCGGTGACCTGCCGCCCGAACTGCTGAACCTGCCACAGGATGCCGCGCCGGTCACCAACTGGGAGCAGGCCCTGCGCCAGTGGGCCGACCAGGCTCTGGCGCGTGGGCAGACCAACCTGCTGGACAGTGCGGTGCCGAGTTTTGAACGGATCATGATCGAGACGGCGCTCAAGCACACCGCTGGGCGGCGCCGGGATGCCGCGCTGTTGCTGGGTTGGGGACGCAATACCCTGACGCGCAAGATCAAGGAACTGGGGATGAATGTGGCGGGCGGGGATGATGAGGAAGGTGACGAGCACTGACTCTCGGTAATTCTGCAAGATCCTTGGGGCTGCTGCGCAGCCCATCGCGACTCAAGGCCGCTCCAGGAGAACGCAATCCTCTGTAGGAGCGGCCTTGTGTCGCGATTGGGCCGCAAAGCGGCCCCAGCCATTTCAGCCCCGATGCACCGATCCTGTGCCCAATGCACCTCTCGAAGGCACAAATCCCCTCAAAACCCGGCCAAATCCCCCTCAAAGCCCAGTATTTCCGGGTTTTGCAAAACTGGCACGCCCCCTGCAATAGCTAATACATATCCAGTTTCGGGGCCCTGGTACAGGCAGGCCGGGTGAACCCCTCTTTTATTTGCAGCATCGCCCGTTTCGGGGACCTCGGTACAGGCAGGCCGGGCCATCCCCTCTTTACACGCAGTACGCCGTAGCCCTTTTGGGGACCCTGGTACAGGCAGGCCGGGATATCCCCTCTTTTATTCGTGCAGTTTCACCTGCACCCGCCAGCGTCCAGCGTCCTCTGCACCGGCCCACTCGCCGTGCAGGGGGCGCGCGGCCACCACTGTCAGCAACAAGCCTTCCTTGCTCTTCTGCACCCGCCAGCTCACCGGCTTCCCCTCAAGGCTCAACTGCCCTTGCTGGGCCTTGCCCTGGGCCTGGAACAGCAACCCAACCGTACCTTCCACGTTCTCGCCGTGCAGCTGCGGCTCTTCGTTGAACCAAAGGTCCAGGCCGTTCTGCACCACCTCCACCTGCTGCAACACCCGCTCTTCGGGCATTGTCAGGCGGCCGATCATCAACCCGACCATAACGCCAACGATCGCCAACGACAGCATCATCCGCGGGAACGCCTTCGAACGCACGTCCGGTTCAGGGGTAGAATGCCCGTCATCTTCACGCTTGGAGCCGTGCATGTTTCACGTCATCCTTTTTCAACCAGAAATTCCGCCGAATACCGGCAACATCATTCGCCTGTGCGCCAACAGCGGCTGCCACCTGCACCTGATCGAACCCATCAGCTTCGAACTGGATGACAAGCGCTTGCGCCGCGCGGGGCTGGATTACCACGAGTATGCCACGCTCAAGCGCCACGAGAGCCTGGCCGGATGCCTGGAAAGCCTGGGCAATCCAAGGCTGTTTGCCTTCACTACCAAAGGCTCGCACCCGTTCCATGAAGTGGCCTATCAGCCGGGCGATGCCTTTTTGTTCGGGCCGGAGAGCCGCGGGTTGCCAGCCGAGGTGCTGGACAGCCTGCCGGCCGAACAACGCCTGCGCCTGCCAATGCGGCCGGGGTGCCGGAGCCTGAACCTGTCCAATACCGTGGCGGTGACGGTGTATGAGGCCTGGCGGCAGAATGGGTTTGCCGGGAGTTGATCTTTCTTTTGTGCGGGCCCTTTCGCGGGCTCGCCCGCTCCCACAGGGATCGCACCAGCCTCAAGTACAGCGCTGTACCTGTGGGAGCGGGCATGCCCGCGAAGAGGCCCGCACAGGCAACAAAAAAGCGCCCCGAGAGGCGCTTTTTCTGAAGCCGGCAGCGATTACTGCACGGTCGGCGCTTCGCCCGCTTCCTGCATGCGCTGCATCTCTTGCGCGTACAGGGCGTCGAAGTTGACCGGCGACAGCATCAGTGCCGGGAACGAACCGCGGGTCACCAGGCTGTCCAGGGTCTCACGGGCATACGGGAACAGGATGTTCGGGCAGAACGCGCCCAGGGTGTGGCTCATCGAAGGGGCATCGAGGTTGGCGATCAGGAAGATACCCGCCTGCTGCACTTCAGCGATGAAGGCCACTTCGTCACCGTTCTTGACGGTAACCGACAGGGTCAGTACCACTTCGTGGAAGTCGCCTTCCAGGGCTTTCTGCTTGGTGTTCAGGTCCAGCGCGACGCTCGGCTCCCAGCTCTGGCGGAAGATCTGCGGGCTTTTCGGGGCCTCGAACGACAGGTCGCGCACGTAGATGCGCTGCAGGGAAAACTGTGGGCTGTTGTCTTCTGCAGCAGCGCCGTTGGTCTGTTGGTCAGTCATGGCAGATCCTTATCCTAATGTTTTTGAATGCAGTGCAAATCAGGCCGCCAGCAACGCGTCGAGCTTGCCGGCGCGCTCCAGGGCATAGAGGTCATCGCATCCACCGACATGGGTGCTGCCGATCCAGATCTGCGGCACCGACGTACGGCCGGCCTTCTGGCTCATCTCGGCACGAACCTGCGGCTTGCCGTCGACCTTGATTTCCTCGAAGGCCACGCCCTTGCTCTCAAGCAGGTACTTGGCGCGCATGCAGTAGGGGCAGTAGTCGCTGGAATAGACGATGACGGGCTTCATATCACTTCACCAGGGGCAGGTTATCGGCTTTCCAGCTGGAAACGCCACCGCTCAGTTTGGCAGCGGTGTAACCAGCCTTGAGCAGCTCGCGGCAGTGGGTGCCGGACTGCTGGCCCATTGCGTCGACGACGATCAGGGTCTTCTCTTTGTGCTTGTCCAGCTCGGTCATGCGGGTGGCCAGCTTGTCCTGCGGAATGTTGATCGCACCGACGATGTGGCCGGCGGCGTATTCCTTGGCAGTACGGATGTCGAGGACCAGGCCCTTGTCGGCGTTGACCAGGGCGGTCAGCTGGCCATTGGTCAGGCTCTGGCCGCCACGGCGGATTTCATTGAGCAGCAGCAGGACCAGCAGAACAACGAAGATCGCAACCAGGATGTAGTGATCTGTCGCGAATTGAATCAGGTGAGCAACCATCAGCGGTGTTCCAGGCGATTGAAAATGCCGGCCAGTATACACAGCCCCCCAGTGCCACCAAAGCCCGACGGGCCGGCCGTAAAGGTACCTTCATGTTGCCGCATGAGGCGCGCTGGTCCGGGAACAGGACGAATATTCGCCGCAGGTGGCGCATTTGCCCTAAAATGCGTGTCTTTATCATCTTTGAACAACCGTGAGTTTGATTGATGACGAGTACGCCCAAACCCCTGGTCCTGATCATCCTGGATGGCTTCGGCCACAGCGAAGTCCCCGAACACAACGCCATTTTTGCCGCCAACACGCCGGTCTATGACCGCCTGCGCGCCACCCAGCCGCATGGCCTCATTTCCGGCTCAGGCATGGATGTCGGCCTGCCGGACGGGCAGATGGGCAACTCCGAAGTCGGTCACATGAACCTGGGCGCGGGCCGCGTCGTCTACCAGGACTTCACCCGCGTTACCAAAGCCATCCGTGACGGCGAGTTCTTCGAAAACCCGGTGCTCACCGGTGCCGTGGACAAAGCCACCAGTGCCGGCAAGGCCGTGCACATCCTCGGCCTGTTGTCGGATGGTGGCGTGCACAGCCACCAGGACCACATCGTTGCCATGGCCGAACTGGCCGCGCAGCGTGGCGCCGAAAAAATCTACCTGCACGCCTTCCTCGATGGCCGTGATACTCCACCACGCAGCGCGCAGTCGTCGATCGAACTGCTCGACGCCACCTTCGCAAGGCTGGGCAAGGGCCGCATCGCCAGCCTGATCGGCCGCTACTACGCCATGGACCGCGACAACCGCTGGGACCGTGTAAGCGCCGCCTACAACCTGATCGTCGACAGCACTGCCGAATACACCGCCGACACCGCCCAGGCCGGCCTGGAAGCGGCCTACGCCCGCGACGAGAGCGACGAGTTCGTCAAGGCCACGCGCATTGGCGAAGCGGTCAGGGTCGAGGACGGCGATGCCGTGATCTTCATGAACTTCCGCGCTGACCGTGCCCGCGAGCTGTCGCGCGTGTTCGTCGAAGCCGACTTCAATGAATTCCCGCGCGCCCGCCTGCCAAAACTGGCTGCCTACATCGGCCTGACCCAGTACTCGGCCAAGATTCCGGCGCCGGCAGCCTTTGCACCGGCCAGCCTGAACAACGTGCTGGGCGAGTACCTGGCTAAGAACGGCAAAACCCAGCTGCGTATTGCCGAAACCGAGAAGTACGCCCACGTTACCTTCTTCTTCTCGGGTGGCCGTGAAGAGCCGTTCGAAGGCGAAGAGCGCATCCTCATCCCGTCGCCCAAGGTTGCCACCTACGACCTGCAGCCGGAAATGAACGCGCCGGAAGTGACCGATCGCATTGTCGAAGCCATCGAGCAGCAGCGCTTCGACGTGATCGTGGTCAACTACGCCAACGGCGACATGGTCGGCCATACGGGCGTGTTCGAGGCTGCGGTGAAGGCGGTTGAAGCGCTGGATACCTGCGTCGGCCGCATCGTCGAAGCGCTGGCCAAAGTGGACGGCGAAGCGCTGATCACCGCCGACCACGGCAACGTCGAGCAGATGGAAGACGAATGCACCGGCCAGGCGCACACCGCGCACACCACCGAGCCGGTACCGTTCATCTATGTAGGCAAGCGCAACGTGAAAGTGCGCGACGGCGGCGTACTGGCTGATGTGGCGCCGACCATGTTGAAGCTGCTGGGGCTGGAAAAGCCGGTGGAAATGACTGGTACTTCGATTCTGGTAGACGCCTGAATCTGTGAATTGGGGCCGCTTTGCGGCCCATCGCGACACAAGGCCGCTCCTACAGGGGACCGCGTGATGACTGTAGGAGCGGCCTTGCGTCGCGATCGGGCTGCGCAGCAGCCCCCGATTACACATGAATTCCAGACAAACGCCCCTCTGCACCCGCAGCGAGGCGTTTTTTTTGCCCGCCCGGGCGGGCATACTAGGCCAGTCTCCATCCTTGGTACGCCAAACCCCATGCTTCGCGCCCTGATCCTACTCGCCCTGTCTTGCCTGCTCAGCCCGGCCTTCGCCGATGAGCGTGCACAGACCCAGCAGCAACTGGACGCCACCCGCCAGGACATTGCCGAGCTCAAGAAAACGCTGGGCAAGCTCCAGGAAGAAAAGGCCGGTGTGCAAAAGGACCTCAAAACCACCGAGACCGACATCGGCAACCTCGAAAAGCAGGTGGAGGCGCTGCAGCAAGAACTAAAAAAGACCGAGGGCGATCTGGAGCGCCTTGATACCGAGAAAAAAAAACTCCAGAGCGCCCGCGTTGAACAACAGCGACTGATCGCCATCCAGGCCCGTTCGGCCTACCAGAACAATGGCCGCGAGGAATACCTCAAGCTGCTGCTCAACCAGCAGAACCCCGAGAAGTTCGCCCGCACCCTCACCTACTACGACTACATCAGCAAGGCGCGCCTGGAACAACTGCGCACCTTCAACGAAACCCTGCGCCAACTGGCCAACGTCGAGCAGGAAATGGCCACCCAGCAGCAACAGCTGCTGGCCCAGCGCGCCGACCTCGACAGCCGCCGCCAGGCCCTTGAGGCCGAACGAGGCAAGCGCCAGCAGGTACTGGCCAAGCTTAATGGCGACATGAAGGACCGCGACCAGAAGTTGCAGGCCCGCGAGCAGGACCAGGCCGACCTGTCCAAAGTGCTCAAGACCATCGAGGAAACCCTGGCCCGGCAAGCCCGCGAGGCTGAAGAAGCGCGCAAGAAAGCCTTGCTGGCCCAGCAGGAAGCGGAAAAACGCCGCCAGCAGGAGGCCCTGGCCGCCGCCGCTGCCCGCGAAGAGGCCAAGGAGCCGGTGGAGCCACCGAAGAAGGCCCGCACCACCCTCGGCCCGATGGTTTCCACCGACGGCGAGAGCTACGGCGGCGCATTTTCTTCCGCACGTGGAAAACTTCCGTGGCCCGTGAATGGTCGATTGCTGGCACGCTTCGGCGATGCGCGCGGCAGCGATGCCCGTGCCAAGTGGGACGGCGTGATGATCAGCGCCAACCCAGGCACCCAGGTACGCGCCGTACACGGTGGGCGTGTGGTGTTTGCCGACTGGTTGCGCGGTGCCGGGCTTCTGGTCATTCTCGACCATGGCAATGGTTACCTGAGCCTTTACGGCCACAACCAGAGCCTGCTCAAGAGCGCCGGTGATATCGTCAAGGCCGGTGAAGCCATTTCCACCGTGGGCGACAGCGGTGGCCAGGACGCGGCAGGCTTGTACTTCGCCATCCGCCAGCAGGGCCGACCGACCGACCCTGCGCAGTGGTGCCGGGGCTAGTCAAATTTCTACGGCGTAGCCTGAATGCTGCGCCGATGCTCCCCAGGGAGCGCTTACAGGATCAGGAGTTCGTTCGACATGCTGCACTCGCCTCGTCTCACCCAGCTGGCCCTGTCCATCGCCCTGGCGGTCGGCGCGCCCCTGGCCACCGCCGCCGAGCCGGCCAAGGCCGCCGCAGTGCCCGCCACCGAGGTGACCGCCAAGGCGCCGCTGCCACTGGAAGAGCTGCGCACCTTTGCCGAGGTCATGGACCGCATCAAGGCGGCCTATGTAGAGCCGGTGGACGACAAGACCCTGCTGGAAAACGCGATCAAGGGCATGCTCAGCAACCTTGACCCGCACTCGGCCTACCTTGGCCCCGAAGACTTCCAGGAGCTGCAGGAAAGCACCAGCGGCGAGTTCGGCGGGCTGGGCATCGAAGTGGGCCAGGAAGACGGCTTCATCAAGGTGGTCTCGCCCATCGACGACACCCCGGCCTCGCGTGCCGGGGTGCAGGCTGGCGACCTGATCGTCAAGATCAATGGCGCACCCACCCGCGGCCAGACCATGACCGAAGCAGTCGACAAGATGCGCGGCAAGGTTGGCGAGAAAATCACCCTGACCCTGGTGCGCGACGGCGGCAACCCGTTTGACGTGACCCTGGCCCGCGCGGTCATCCAGGTCAAGAGCGTGAAGAGCCAGCTGCTGGAGAACGACTACGGCTACATCCGCATCACCCAGTTCCAGGTCAAGACCGGCGACGAGGTGGGCAAGGCCCTGGCCAAGCTGCGCAAGGACAACGGCAAGAAGCTGCGCGGCGTGGTGCTGGACCTGCGCAACAACCCGGGCGGCGTGCTGCAATCCGCCGTGGAAGTGGCCGACCACTTCCTGACCAAGGGCCTGATCGTCTACACCAAGGGCCGCATCGCCAACTCCGAGCTGCGCTTCTCGGCCGACCCGGCCGACGCCAGCGAAGGCGTGCCGCTGGTGGTACTGATCAACGGCGGCAGCGCCTCGGCCTCGGAAATTGTCGCCGGCGCCCTGCAGGACCAAAAGCGCGCCGTGCTGATGGGCACCGACAGCTTCGGCAAAGGTTCGGTGCAAACCGTGCTGCCACTGGCCAACGACCGCGCCCTGAAGCTGACCACTGCGCTGTACTTCACCCCCAATGGCCGCTCGATCCAGGCGCAAGGCATCGTTCCTGACATCGAAGTGCGCCCGGCCAAGCTCACCGCTGAAGTCGACACCGACAATTTCAAGGAAGCTGACCTGCAAGGTCACCTGGGCAATGGTAACGGCGGTGCCGACCGCCCGACCGGCAGCAGCAAGCGCAAGGAGCGCCCGCAGGATGACGACTTCCAGCTGAGCCAGGCACTGAGCCTGCTCAAGGGCCTGAACATCACCTCGGGCAAGTGATACAACGCATGCGTTATCTGCTGTGCCTGCTGTTTTGCCTGTTGGCCGGGGTCGCGCAAGCGGCACCGGCCAACAAGGCCTACATGAGCATCATCATCGACGACCTGGGCCAGAGCCCCGAGCGTGATAGCCGCACATTGGCCCTGCCGGGCCCGGTGACCATGGCAATCATGCCCGACACCCCGCACGCCACCGACTTCGCCCGCCAGGCGCACAAGGCTGGCAAAACGGTGATCCTGCACATGCCGATGGACCCGGCCACCGGGCCCTATGCCTGGCACCCGGGCATCGTCATCGAGGAACTGGCCCGGCGCCTGAATGCGGCCTTGGCCAAAGTCCCGTACGCGGCAGGCATCAATAACCACATGGGCAGCCGGATGACGGCCCAACGCGAACCGATGACCTGGTTGATGACCGAGTTGCAGCGGCGCCACCTGTTCTTTGTCGACAGCCGCACCAGTGCGGCGACGGTAGCGGCGGCCGAAGCGCAGGCACAGGGGCTGGCACACGTTTCCCGTGATGTGTTCCTCGACGACGAGCGCACCAACGAAGCGATCAGCCGGCAACTTCAGCAAGGTATCGCCCTTGCCCGCCAACAAGGCTCCGCCGTGTTGATCGGCCACCCTTACCCGCAAACACTCGACATACTGGCGCGCGAGCTGCCACGCCTGGCGCAACAAGGCATCACCCTGGTCAGCCTGCAGCAGATGATCGCCGAACGGGGTAACCAGGCCATGCCGGCGCACGGCAGGCATGGCCGGTACACCAACCGCAGCCAGCGTTAGCAATCAGAAGGGAATGATCCCCCGGGCTTGCTCCAGCGTCAGCTTGCCATAATGAAGGCGCTGGCCCGCGGCGGCGGCCAGGCGACGGCTCATTCGGCGCTGGCTCCAGGTTTTCAGGTGCCCGGTGGTGAAGTCCTGTGCGTAGTCATCAGGTGAACTGAAATGAAAGTGCGCGGCCCACAGGTTTCGCCTGCTCGGTAGGCGCAGCACCTTGTATTCATCAAATGCACTACCGTCCTGCATGGTGCGCCTTTCGTTGTATTCAACCGTGATCACGCCCTCTGCATGCAGGAACTGCAGGGCGTCAGCAGAGGGATAGCTGGTGTCGGTGTACAGGGTGGTCAGTTGCAGTTTTTTCTCGGCCCGCAGTGCATCTGCATCCCGCTCCAGCGTCCTGAGAAGGCTCTCGTTGCCCCCCGCATCGCGCACGACGCTCGCGGCCTGGTCCAGTTTGTTCAGCTGCTGATCAAACAGCTGGGCGAGCAAGGAGCCCTTGATATCGTGCTCGACGTACGACCTGGCCTTTTCCCGCACAGCCGTATTTTCTTCAAGCAGCGACTGCACCCACATGGGTAGATCGTCCGGAGGCGCCTGATCAACCAATGAAGGCCTTTTAGCCTCTCGCTCACGCCATTGGCCCTGAACCTGCTCGAATGTGGCCAACACATCGTCGGAAAAGGACTCGCGCACCTCGACGATGCGCTGCCCCTCCACCTCGGTCTCCGTCCCGATCAGCAACTGCCCTTGAGCATTGCGGACCAGCCGCTGCTGCGTGCTGGCGACCGAATAGGGCGAACGCCTATCGGGTACAGTGCCGGTTTCCTGCTCACGAACCGCTTCGACCAGGCGGCGTCCGGCGTCCAGCTTGAGCTTGCCGACATGTTCCTGGTATCGATCGATCATCCCCGGCTCGATCAACTGCCCGCCTGTTTTGCGGATACGCGCGCTGTTGAGCAGCGCGGCTGTGTATTCATCCCAGGCTTCCTGCAGGATGACAACCCTGTCCTGCGCCGACAGGGTGACAACGTCCAGTTCACCGTGGGCATCTGCGGCGCTACGCAAGTTCAGGCCGGCCAATTCTTCCCTGTAGCCGACAAGCGTTTCGATCCCGGTTTCGCTGTCCAGGTGCAAAGCAAGGTCACTCAGGTTCAGCACCTGGTGGAAACGCAATTGGACAGTGGTGAAGTGACGCGAAGCAATCAACTGGCCAACGGTATGCGCCGATTCCTCCGGCGCGCTGGATATCTCGAAATCGTCCGCTGTCACAGCCAATAATTCATCGAGATGCTCTTGAGCCAGAAGTATGCGGTCCTGCAGGCCTACAACGGTTTCAAGCTTGAGGCGTAACTTTTTGTACAGCTCGGAGACTTCAACGATAGGTCGCCCGTTCAGGCGGTTTCGCATCTCGGCAAGCGCCTGATAATCCGCTAATTCCCACAGCTCTTTGACAATGAAATCACTATTGCGGATTAGCCCCGTTCGAACGTTCTTCTCGTGCTGCTCGATCACGGCATCCCAATCGTCCATCGAGCGCTCGGTAGCAAATTTGGGCTCCTTCATGGTCGTTAGCAGTGGCAGAATCGCTTGTTCTGCGCGCACAGCGGTCTCCAATTGCTGTACCGATTCCTCCCTGCGCTTGAAATCCTCCGCTTCCCACTCAGCTATACGGTCATCGTACCGCTGAAGCAAACCCTGCATCTGCGTAACATCAGCCCCCTCTGGCGGTGAGAGTAGCGCTGCAGCTGCCTTCGCCCTGAGAGCCTTGAGGTTTTGCAACCGGTCTAACGATTCAAGCGATTTTTTTGCCCGTGCGCCGAACAGTTCCCTCGCTTCATTCACCTGCAGGTCCAGTTGGCGGATCTTGTCTTTCATCTCGTGGAACCGGTTCGCAAGCCTGGCCCGAGTAGCGCTTTGTTTCATACCGCCATACAGGCGGAGTGAGGTGTCGACTCGCCAGACACCATCGAAAACGATCCAGGGCCCTGGTGTTCCTCGGGGATCGACGACTCGTACACCGGCTGGTGATCGCTCCACACGGTAGGCGTCCCCGCCCAACGCCGCATAATAGTGGCCATCGATAAGGTACAACCCCCTCGCCTCATGGGTGGTCAACGGCTGCAGGCCGTTGAGCGCCACGTTTGAACGCATGGCATGGAGCGCTTGCCGCTGTGCAGGCGGCAACCAGTTGAGCCCACTCTGGCCCCGCCAGGAGAAGTCGAGCCAACGGCCAGGCAGCGCCGCCAATGCCTGGCCAGTGCCAACGTCCACGGGAACGAGCGTGTTCTCGGCAAAAGCGCCGCGCTGGGCAACGGGGCCTTCAAACACTGAAGCGTCAGGTAGCTCAGTGACCGCAGCCAGCCCCTGCACAGGTTGACGGGCATGCAACAAGGTCATACCCAGGTTCAACATCAGGTCGGCAATGGCAGCCGAACGTGCGAATTCGCCACCCTGCTCAAGCGCGTTCAGGTCGTTCTCCAAAGCACCAAGGAGCTGGACCAGCCAGGCCATGGAGGCGACTGGGCCACGGATAACCAGAGTCACCACATCGAACAGAAGCCACGCGCCTTCGCTCAGCGTCTGCCAGCGGCTTTCGGCATTGGAAACGGACTGCTCGTTCGCGAGCTCGACGAGCAAATCCCGGTTTGCGGCATAGAGCCTTTCATCAAGATCATTGCGCCAGAATTCAATAGAAAAGCTGGCGGGTTCAGGAGTAGCGGGCGGCGTGTAGAAATCAATTCCGATAACAGCAATGTGAGGCTCCTGAAACCCCCCGTTCTGATAGATCGCGCGAACAGCCGGGTCCATCCAGTCAACGATACTGCCCTGTAACGGCTGCGACTCGCGAACCTGGTCGAGCAAGGCCGGCAGGCTTGCATACTCGCGCAGGGTGTCTTGCGCAAACAGGGGCCGATATAGAAGTACCAGTGAAGGTTCGGCGCAGTACAACATGTACATGCCCCCTACCCGGTCCCTTTTCCCGGACGCCGGGCTGCGCTTGAACGCCAAGGGAATAAGCACCATTCGCGGTGTGATCGGGTCTATATGCCCGGCACAGAAGTCGACAACGCATTGCAGCCCGGCTTGCGAGACCCGCTGGTCAAGTTTGGCGGTGACGGCAGTGCAAAGCAGTGCGCTGCGCCATTCCCGCCCAAATCGCCTGACACGGTCGGCACGCGTCGTAGGGTCGTCCAGATGCCCGGCTACGTAGGCTGGATAACTACCACCAATGTCGACCTGAAGCACCAACCGCCTGACAGAGTCCGGATTCAGCCAAGTGGGCACTTCACTGCCATCACTGTGGCGAATGTTTCGAATGGTCGCTCCCTTCAGGGATGAAAGATTGCCGATGGCAAATTCTGTGAGGGTCTTGCTACCGACGAACGCCAGCGGCTCTCCTCCCCCGGCGCCTGTTGCCCCACCACCCGGCATCCCACGCGCCAGGTACAAATCCAGAAGAACGTTGTCTGCTGAGCCTTCGTCAGCGTGGTCCAGGCGAATTTGCTCCGCCAACTGCTGGCGGGTATAGGCTTGCAGAGACTGAACACCCTCCAATGCGGCGATGCCGTCTGCATCGAGTTGGTAGGCGGCGATTTGCAACAGCGCGGCACTCCACGCAAAGCTGTCCTGGGCGCTGCTGGCACGCAAGCCCAGTGGCGGTTGAACCGCTGGCGTTTCATTCTCGTAATCGACGAACCATGACGATGGATCACTCAACTCGGCAAACCGCTGCTCAAGCGCCCCAACATCGCTAATGGCACTGAAAGATACCCGATCAAGCCTGCGGAACACGGTTTCGAGCAGCAGCGAAACTTGCTGGGCGAAAGCATTGCCTTGCACAGGGTAACGCTGCCAGCTCATCTGCTCGAATGCGTAGCGCTGCGCCAGCTCATCACGAAGGGCGTAGCCGAAATCAACCAGGGATTCGAAACTGCGCACGGTGCCAGACGGCTCGCACCACAACACAACCTGCCGCTCGTCCCACTCGCCCAGCACCAACAGGTGGCACAGCATTTCATCGTATTGCTGTGACGCACTCGTCAGTTGGGCCTGCACGAAATAAACCGACGGCTGGTCAGCCTGGCCGCGTATCACCCCTCGGATGCAGGCCTGCTCCTTTGCATCCAGGCCTTGCATGGGCAGGCCGCGCAACAGGGCGGTTTGCAACACAAGCTGCAACCAGCTATCCCGGCTGACCCCAGCGCTACCCTGGGCCTTCCAGTACTCAAGCTGGGCCTCACAGAAGCTTTGCGCCAAGCGCGCAACCAGTTCATTCAGCGAGCGCGACAAACCCGTCAGCCGCCGGGTATCGAGCTCACTGTGGGAGCCCGCAAAACGGTGGGGCGCCGTGAGCCCGACATTGAACTGGCGCCCGTCCTCCAATGGCTCGATATCAAGCAGCTGTGGGTCCAACAGCGCTTGCAACACTCGGTCGAGCAACGGTTGAGTGGTCCAGTAAGGCGTGTCGGGGTCCGGGCTATCCAGCATCAGGGGTTCAGCCGTTGACAGGGCGGGCGTTACATCAGCCAGCCATGGCAGCTCGGCCAGCAACACTGCCAACAGCTGCTCACTGGCGACCTGCCGCAAGGTGGGCCGGCCAGCAAACTGTTTGGCAACTGCTTGCGCGAAGGCAAACGTGCGGGGCTCGGGGCTGTTCATGTTGCGCATACCTCCTCGGTAAATCCGGGAGGCTGCTACACGCCTTGCCGAGGCCTACGCTAAATATTGCTCGCGCAAAAAAAAAAGGCCTTGCTCTGTCGAGCAAGGCCTTCTTTTCAGCGTATCAGCATCAGCTGTACACACGCCCCAACAGCTGGCGGTGGCTTTCGAACTGGTCCAGCACATCCCGTACGATCTGCTCAGGCGCAAAGCCCATCAGGTCATACTCCTGGCTGCCGTCGTGCAGGTACACCTCGGCACGGTAGAAGCGCTGGCGCACTTCCGGCTCGCCTTCCACGGGTGCTTCGCTCGGCGCGGCCATGTAGCCGTCCAGGCTCACTTCGTAAACGAACGGGTTACCCTCGTCCATCATCACTCGCAGGCCCATCATGTTGCGCGACTGGCCAACCCGGGTTTCCACCTCGAAGCCCAAGGTCTGCAGCTGCGCGGCGGCGTCTTTGAGCGCCGGGCTGACCTGTTTGTCCATGAAACGCTGCACCACGGCCTGGGTCGGCTGCAGCTCCAGCTGGGTCAGGCGCTCGCTGAAGCCGCGACGGCCACGGGCAGCCAGTTCGGCACGCTCCTGCTCCACTGCCACGTCCTGCTTCATGGCCTTGTACAGGCCGAACATGAACAGCACCAGCACCACCGAGAACGGCAGGCCTGCCAGCACCACCATGGTCTGCATGGCTTCGAAGTTGCCGGCAAACAGCAGGCCGATGGTGACCAGGGTAATGACCACCGACCAGAACACCACCATCCAGTGCGGGGCGTCTTCGTCGACCTTGCCGCCTTTGCACGACAGGTTGGCCATCATCACCGCGCCGGAGTCGGCCGGGGTGAGGAACAGCACAAAGCCCACGAACACCGCTACACCGATCACGATCTTGGCGGCCGGGAAGTATTCCAGCAGCTGGTAGATCGACATCGAGGGTTGCTCAAGCGCGGTCTTGCCCAGTTCCACTGCGCCCTGGTTGATCACCAGGTCCAGCGCGGTGTTGCCGAAGATCGACAGCCAGGCCAGGGTGAAGCCCAGCGGGATCAGCAGCACGCCCATGACCAGTTGGCGGACGGTGCGGCCTTTGGAGATACGGGCAATGAACATGCCGACGAACGGGCCCCAGGAAATCCACCAGGCCCAGTAGAACACGGTCCACAGGCCCAGCCAGCGCTCGGACTTGCCCGCCTCGCCTTCATACACATACAGGTCGAAGGTTTTCAGCACGATGCCGTTCAGGTAGTCACCGACGTTCTGCACGAAGCCATTGAGCAGGTGCAGGGTTTCGCCGCCCAGCAGCACGAAGATCAACAGGCCGCTGAACAGCATGATGTTCAGGTTGGACAGGCGGCGAATGCCGTTTTCCACACCCGAGACCGCCGCCACGGTGGCCACACCGGCCATGACCAGGATCACCACCAGCAGGTTGGTCTTGCTGTGGTCCATGCCGAACAGGTATTCCAGGCCGGACGACACCTGCATCGAACCGATGCCCAGGTTGGTCACCAGGCCCAGCAGGGTGACGAACATGCCGAAAATGTCCACGGCATTGCCGGCAGCACCTTTGACCCAACGCTCGCCTACCAGCGGGTACAGCGCCGAGCGCAGTGCCAGCGGCTGGTTGTGGCGGTAGGCGAAGTAACCCACGGCCAGGCCGACCAGGGCGTAGATCGCCCAGCCATGCAGGCCCCAGTGCAGGAAGGTCAGTTGCAGGCCCTGGCGTGCAGCTTCGAGGCTGGCCGGGGTGCCTTCCGGTGGGTTGAAGTAGTGATCCAGTGGCTCGGAAGCACCGAAGTACAGCAGCGAAATACCGATACCGGAGGAAAACAGCATGCCGGCCCAGGCGCCGTAGCTGAAGTCCGGCTGGTCGTCCTTGCCGCCCAGCTTAAGGCTGCCGTAGTCGGAGAAGGCCAGGTAGACGACAAACACCAGGTAACCGCAGATCACCAGCATGTAGTACCAGCCAAAGGTGCGCGTCAGCCATTTCTGGGCCACGCCCAGCACTTGGCCGGCGGTTTCGGGTACAGCGATCAGCAAGGCAGTCAGAACAAGGATCATCAGCGCGGAGGTGAAGAACACCACGCGGTTGACCCGTACCCTCTCGGCGGGGGGCTTGGTAAGTGAGGCAGAACTCATTGCACGAATGCTCCGGGCAGTACGGCTGTGGAGGCTAATCAGTCTTTCCCGAGCAATTGGTGGAATATCCCCACTGCGTCAGGTGTTATAAAAGCACCCTGGAAACCGTGATCCCGAATCGATACGTTGCAAAAAAACAGACAGGTGGCCTGCTGAAAATGCCACGCCTCGGCTGAGGTGCGCGCATTCGTCACAGATCACCCCGCCCGCTCCAAGGGCCTGTCGCAGGGCCAGTGACCGTACGGCAGAATCTGCATTTCGCATCGCTCATGCCCGTCAACGCCTTGTATTCCGGGGGTTACGCGATTTCCTGGGGTGTCAATCCGTGCCTTCTCGACCGCCTGAAAAACTGTCAATGGCACAAATTGTCGCAGAGCTTATTCTTTATTGATTGAACGTTCAATCAAAACAAAATAGACTGGCCTTCGCCGAGTCAGCCGCCCGTCGTCTGCTCGCAGGCCTGAGGAGATAGCAAGATGCCCAAGGTCGGTATGCAACCCATCCGCCGCCAGCAGTTGATCGAAGCCACGTTGCAGGCGGTCGATCAGGTCGGTCTGGGGGACGCCAGCATTGCGCTGATTGCCCGTTTGGCCGGTGTGTCGAACGGCATCATCAGTCACTACTTTCGGGACAAGAACGGCCTGATCGCAGCGACGATGGGTTACATCATGAACATGCTCAACGAAGGCGTTCGAGCACGTCGCCAGGCCCTGACGGACGACAGCCCGCGCGCCCACCTGAAAGTGATCATCGAGGGCAACTTCGATGCCAGCCAGGTGAACGGCCCGGCAATGAAAACCTGGTTGGCCTTCTGGGCTTCCAGCATGCACCAGCCCGATTTGCACAGGTTGCAGCGGATCAACGACCACCGCTTGTATTCCAACCTGTGCTGCCAGTTCCGCCGCGCCCTGCCGCTCTACCATGCGCGCAAGGCAGCCCGCGGCCTGGCGGCCCTGATCGACGGTTTGTGGCTGCGTGGTGCCCTGTCGGGTGATGCATTCGACACCGACCAGGCGATACGGATTGCTTACGAATACATGGATCTACAACTGGCTAAACAGCACACCCTGAGCACCAACGACCAGGCTGCTGACCAAGCGCGCACGGCCCTTGCCAACCCGGCAGGAGCGTGACGCGCAAGCCAAACCACACACTGCACTTGCGAGGACACTATGGCCCGTTTCGGAACGCAAAAACTCTACATTGATGGCGCTTACGTCGACGCTGGCAGCGATGCCACCTTCGAAGCCATCAACCCGGCCACCGGCGAAGTCCTCGCCCACGTTCAGCGTGCTACCGAGGCCGACGTCGAGAAGGCTGTGGAAAGCGCCGAGCGCGGCCAGAAAGTCTGGGCAGCAATGACAGCCATGCAGCGCTCGCGCATCCTGCGCCGCGCCGTCGACATCCTGCGTGAGCGCAACGACGAGCTGGCCATGCTGGAAACCCTGGACACCGGCAAGTCGTACTCCGAAACCCGCTACGTCGACATCGTCACCGGCGCCGACGTGCTGGAATACTACGCAGGCCTGGTACCAGCCATCGAAGGCGAGCAGATCCCGCTGCGTGAATCGTCCTTCGTCTACACCCGCCGCGAGCCGCTGGGCGTCACCGTGGGTATCGGTGCCTGGAACTACCCGATCCAGATCGCCCTGTGGAAGTCTGCCCCGGCCCTGGCCGCTGGCAACGCCATGATCTTCAAGCCTTCGGAAGTCACCTCGCTGACTACCCTGAAACTGGCCGAGATCTACACCGAAGCCGGCCTGCCGAATGGTGTGTTCAACGTACTGACCGGCAGCGGCCGCGAAGTCGGCACCTGGCTGACCGAGCACCCACGCATTGAAAAAGTGTCCTTCACCGGCGGCACCACCACCGGCAAGAAGGTCATGGCCAGCGCCTCCAGCTCGTCGCTGAAGGAAGTCACCATGGAACTGGGCGGCAAGTCGCCACTGATCATCTGCGCCGACGCCGACCTGGACAAGGCCGCCGACATCGCCATGATGGCCAACTTCTACAGCTCGGGCCAGGTGTGCACCAACGGCACCCGCGTGTTCATCCCTGCCGAGATGAAAGCTGCTTTCGAAGCCAAGATCGCCGAGCGCGTTGCCCGCATTCGCGTTGGCAACCCGGAAGACGAAAACACCAACTTCGGCCCGCTGGTCAGCTTCCCGCACATGGAAAACGTGCTGGGCTACATCGCCAAAGGTAAAGAAGAAGGTGCCCGCGTGCTGTGCGGCGGCGAGCGTCTGACTGCCGGTGACTTCGCCAAGGGCGCCTTCGTGGCCCCGACCGTGTTCACCGACTGCACCGACGACATGACCATCGTCAAGGAAGAGATCTTCGGCCCGGTGATGAGCATTCTCACCTACGAAACCGAAGAAGAAGTGATCCGTCGTGCCAACGACACCGAGTACGGCCTGGCCGCCGGTGTGTGCACCAACGACATCACCCGCGCCCACCGCATCATCCACAAGCTGGAAGCCGGTATCTGCTGGATCAACGCCTGGGGCGAATCGCCAGCCGAAATGCCGGTTGGTGGCTACAAGCAGTCGGGTGTCGGCCGTGAAAACGGCGTGAGCTCGCTGGCTCAATACACCCGCATCAAGTCGGTCCAGGTCGAGCTGGGCGGCTACAACTCGGTCTTCTAAGGCCCTGTCCAGCCACGCCCGTGCCGCTGCGCACGGGCGTTCCCGCTCCCTGATCACCGCCAACACGAGGGTACTTTCATGTCCCAAGAATTCGATTACATCATCGTCGGTGCCGGCTCGGCCGGTAACACCCTGGCCACCCGCCTGACCGAAGACGCCGGCGTTACCGTACTGCTGCTGGAAGCCGGTGGCCCCGACTACCGCTTCGACTTCCGCACCCAGATGCCAGCCGCCCTGGCCTTCCCGCTGCAAGGCCGCCGCTACAACTGGGCCTACGAGACCGACCCGGAGCCTCACATGGATGGCCGCCGCATGGAGTGTGGCCGCGGCAAGGGCCTGGGTGGCTCGTCGCTGATCAACGGCATGTGCTACATCCGCGGCAACGCCATGGACTTCGACGGCTGGGCAGAACTGCCGGGCCTGCAAGACTGGACCTACCTGGACTGCCTGCCGTACTTCCGTAAAGCCGAAACCCGCGACATCGGCCCGAACGACTACCACGGCGGCGAAGGCCCGGTCAGCGTTGCCACGCCGAAGGCTGGCAACAACCCGCTGTTCCACGCCATGGTCGAGGCCGGCGTACAAGCCGGTTACCCACGCACCGAAGACCTGAACGGCTACCAGCAGGAAGGCTTCGGCCCGATGGACCGTTCGGTAACCAAGAACGGCCGCCGTTCCAGCACCGCCCGTGGCTACCTGGACCAGGCCAAGAAGCGCCCGAACCTGACCATCGTCACCCACGCCCTGAGCGACCGCGTGCTGTTCGACGGCAAGCGCGCAATTGGCGTGACCTACCTGGTCGGCGACAGCGAAGAGCGTGTTGAAGCCCGTGCGCGCAAGGAAGTGATTGTCAGCTCTGGCGCCATCGCTTCGCCGCAACTGTTGCAACGCTCCGGCGTAGGCCCACGCGCCCTGCTGGAAAGCCTCGACATCCCGGTCGTGCACGACCTGCCGGGCGTTGGCGAAAACCTGCAGGACCACCTGGAACTGTACCTGCAGTACGCCTGCACCCAGCCGGTGTCGCTGTACCCATCGCTGCTGTGGTGGAACCAGCCGGCCATCGGTGCCGAGTGGATGTTCAACGGCACCGGCATCGGCGCCAGCAACCAGTTCGAGGCTGGCGGTTTCATCCGCACCCGCCCTGAGTTCAAGTGGCCGAACATTCAGTACCACTTCCTGCCAGTCGCCATTAACTACAATGGCTCCAATGGCGTGAAAGAGCACGGTTTCCAGGCGCACATGGGCTCCATGCGCTCGCCTGCCCGTGGTCGCATCCAGGCCAAGTCGAAAAACCCGCGCCAGCACCCGAGCATCCTGTTCAACTACATGTCCACCGAGCAGGACTGGCAGGAATTCCGTGACGGCATCCGCCTGACCCGCGAAATCATGGCCCAGCCGGCGCTGGACCCGTACCGTGGCCGCGAAATCAGCCCGGGCGCCGACGTGCAAACCGACGAGCAGCTGGACAAGTTCATTCGCGAGCACGCCGAAACCGCCTTCCACCCGTCCTGCTCGTGCAAGATGGGCACCGACGACATGGCGGTGGTTGACGGCGAAGGCCGTGTACACGGCATGAAAGGCCTGCGTGTGGTCGACGCGTCGATCATGCCGCTGATCATCACCGGCAACCTCAACGCCACCACGATCATGATCGCCGAGAAAATTTCGGACAAGATCCGTGGCCGCAAGCCGCTGGCACGCAGCACTGCCAAGTACTACGTGGCAGGCGATGCACCGGTGAAAGGCAAGCCGATGCGTGAAGTGAAGCAGGCGTAAGCCCGCACTGGCCCTTTCGCGGGCTTGCCCGCTCCCACAGGTACTGCATCGCCAGCAGGCCTTGCAAGATCCCTGTGGGAGCGGGCGAGCCCGCGAAGAGGCGCGCCCAGGCAACACAACAAAAGGCACCCACCGCGGTGCCTTTTGCACATCTGCAGAAACGCTTTACATGCTGCCAATTCATCAGGTTAGAATCGATTGGCACGCGACCTGCTAGCGAGATGCTACCAAGTCCCTTCCCCCCGCTGTCTCGGAGTACCTGCCTTTGGATGCAAGCACCATCAACAGCCTGTTTCTGATCGGCGCATTGCTGGTGGGTGCAAGTATCCTGGTCAGCTCGCTGTCGTCACGCCTGGGCATCCCTATTCTGGTCATCATCCTCGCCGTCGGCATGATTGCCGGCGTGGATGGTGGCGGCATCATCTTCAACAACTACCCGACCGCTTACCTGGTGGGCAACCTGGCACTGGCCGTGATCCTGCTCGACGGCGGCCTGCGCACGCGGGTGGCAAGCTTCCGCGTAGCGCTGTGGCCGGCGCTATCGCTGGCCACCGTCGGGGTGATGATCACCACTGCCCTCACCGGCCTGGTCGCCGCCTGGCTGTTCAACCTGAGCCTGATCCAGGGCTTGCTGATCGGCGCCATTGTCGGTTCCACCGACGCTGCGGCAGTGTTCTCGCTGCTGGGCGGCAAAGGCCTGAATGAGCGAGTTACCGCCACCCTGGAGATTGAATCGGGCAGCAACGACCCGATGGCGGTATTCCTCACCGTCACCCTGATCGACATGATCGCCAGCGGCCAGACCGGCCTGCACTGGAGCCTGCTCACGCACCTGCTGCGTGAGTTCGGTATCGGCGGGCTGCTGGGCCTGGGCGGCGGCTGGTTGATGCTGCAACTGGTCAACCGCATCAACTTGGCCGGCGGCCTGTACCCGATCCTGGTGGTGGCCGGCGGCCTGGTGGTGTTCTCCCTGACCAACGCCCTGCACGGTAGCGGCTTCCTCGCCGTGTACCTGTGCGGCCTGGTGCTGGGCAACAAGCCGATCCGCAGCCGCCACGGCATCCTGCACATGCTCGACGGCATGGCCTGGCTGGCCCAGATCGGCATGTTCCTGGTGCTGGGGCTGCTGGTCACCCCGCACGACCTGCTGCCCATCGCCCTGCCGGCGCTGGGCCTGGCGCTGTGGATGATCCTGGTGGCACGGCCTTTGTCGGTGGTCGCGGCCCTGCTGCCGTTCAAGGCCTTCCATGGCCGCGAGAAGGGCTTCATTTCCTGGGTCGGCCTGCGCGGCGCGGTACCGATCATCCTGGCGGTGTTCCCGCTGATGGCCGGCCTGCCGGATGCCCAGCTGTTCTTCAACCTGGCGTTCTTCATCGTGCTGGTGTCGCTGCTGGTGCAAGGTACAAGCCTGCCGTGGATGGCCAAACTGCTGAAAGTGACCGTACCGCCAGACCCGGCACCAATTTCACGCTCCGCCCTGGAAGTGCACATCACCAGCGAGTGGGAACTGTTTGTCTACCGCCTGGGTGCCGAAAAATGGTGCATCGGCGCCGCCCTGCGCGAGCTGAAAATGCCCGAAGGCACGCGGATTGCCGCCTTGTTCCGTAACGAGCAGCTGTTGCACCCGTCGGGCAGTACCGTGCTGGAAGTGGGCGACATGCTCTGCGTGATCGGCCACGAGCACAACCTGCCGGCCCTGGGCAAACTGTTCAGCCAGGCGCCACAACGGGGCCTGGACCTGCGCTTCTTCGGCGACTTCGTGCTCGAAGGCGATGCCGAACTGGGTGCAGTGGCCGCGCTTTATGGCCTGAAACTCGACGGCCTGGACGCGAAAATGCCATTGGCGCAGTTCATCCGACAGAAGGTCGGAGGCGCTCCAGTAGTAGGTGACCAGGTCGAATGGCATGGCACGATCTGGACCGTGGCGACCATGGACGGGAACAAGATCCAGAAAGTAGGCGTCAGATTCCCCGAAGGAACGCGACCCGGACCAGGATTGTTCCTCTAAACTTCGTTTCTGCCGGATCCACAAGTAGTCTGCCTATGTCCCTGCGCGTGTACCTTCGCACAGCCCTGCTCGGGCTGTGCCTGTCCCTTTCCTTTGCGGCCACTGCCGCAGAGGCCCCGACCACCGCCAGCATCCAGAACAGCCTCGACAAGATCGCCGAGCGCAAGCTGCCCGAGGCCGACCAGAAGGCCCTGCAGCAGGTGCTCGAACAGACCTTGAGCCTGCTCGCCAGCAAGGAAGACAACGAAAAGAAGCTGGCCGCGCTGAAGCAGCAACTGGCCGGCGCGCCAAAGGAAACCAGCGAAAGCCAGAAAGAACTCGCCCGGCTCAAGGAAACCAAGGCCCAGCCCGTGGCCCAGCGCTACGCCACACTGGCCGTGCCGCAGCTTGAGCAGATGCTCAGCGAACGCAACACCCAGCAGGGCGAGCTGCAGAAGGCGCTGTCCGAAGCCAACAGCCTGATCATCAATTCGCAAACCCGCCCAGAGCGCGCCCAGGCCGAAATCAGCAACAGCCAGGCACGCACCCAGCAGATCAACAACATTCTTAAAACCGGCAAGGATGGCGGCAAATCCATCAACGCCGACCAGCGCAACCAGCTCAATGCCGAACTGGCCTCGCTCAACGCACTGACCCTGCTGCGTCGCCAGGAGCTGGCCGGCAACAGCCTGTTGCAAGACCTGGGCAACGCCCGACATGACCTGCTGATCGAACGCGCCGCGCGCCTGGAGCAGGAAATCCAAGACCTGCAGACGCTGATCAACGACAAACGCCTGGCCCAGTCACAGGAAGCGGTCACCCAACAATCGATCGAGGCCCAGAAGGCCGGCGGCAGCAGCCTGCTGGCCACCGAAAGCGCGGTCAACCTCAAGCTGTCCGACTACCTGCTGAAAAGCACCGACCGCCTGAACGAACTGACCCAGCAGAACCTGCGCACCAAACAGCAACTCGACAGCCTGACCCAGGCTGACCAGGCGCTGGACGAGCAGATCAACGTGCTCAAGGGCAGCCTGCTGCTGTCGAAAATTCTCTACAAGCAGAAGCAGACCCTGCCGCACCTGAAAGTCGACCGCGACCTGGCCGACCAGATCGCCGACACCCGCCTGTACCAGTTCGAAGTCAACCAGCAACGCGAGCAGATGAGCAGCCCGGTCACCTATGTCGACAAGCTGCTGGCCGTGCAGCCGCAGGAAGAGGTGAGCCCGCAACTGCGCAAAGCCTTGCTGGAAGTTGCCATCAACCGCAGCGACCTGCTTGAACGGCTGAACCGCGAACTGTCGGCGCTGCTTAACGAATCGATCACCCTGCAGCTCAACCAGAAACAGTTGCTGGGCACCGCGCAGAGCCTGCGTACAACCCTCGACGAACAGATGTTCTGGATCCCCAGCAACAAACCGCTGGACTGGGACTGGCTGAGTTATGTACCCGAGCGCCTGGCCGACCAGGTCGCCAACCTGCCGTGGGGCTCGGGCCTGAAGGAGCTGGCCGACGGCCTCAGCCAGCGCCCGTTGCTGTTCCTACCCCTGCTATTGGTGATCGGCGCCCTGTTGTGGCGGCGCAAATACCTGTACCAGCGGCTGGGCAAGGTGCACCAGGACATCGGTCACTTCCGCCGTGACAGCCAGTGGCACACGCCCCAGGCGATTCTCATCAATATCCTGCTGGCGATGCCGGTCAGCCTTGGCCTGGCACTGTGCAGCTATGCCCTGCAGATCGACGCCCGCGGGCAAAACGCCAACCTGGGCGCGGCCCTCTGGCAACTGGCCCAGGCCTGGCTGGTGTTCTACACCGCCTACCGCATCCTCGCCCCCGGTGGCGTAGCAGAAATCCACTTCCGCTGGCACAAGCCGCAGGTCGAGTTCCTGCGCGGCTGGGTGCGCCGCCTGGGTACCGTGGTGCTGGCACTGGTCGGCGTGGTGGCGGTGGCCGAGCACCAGCCATCGGCGCTGGCCGACGACGTACTGGGTATCGGCGTGGTGCTGACCTGCTACGCACTGATGGCCTGGCTGCTCAGCCGCCTGCTGCTCAGCAGCCCGGCACACCGCGACACCTCACTGTTCCGCAGAGCCGTGGGCGTTGCGTTCACTGCCCTGCCCATCGCCCTGTTCGTCGCCGTGTGCTTCGGCTACTACTACACCGCGCTGAAGCTCACCGACCGGCTGATCTACACCCTGTACCTGCTGCTGTTCTGGCTGGTGATCGAGGCCGCGTTCGTGCGTGGCCTGTCAGTGGCGGCTCGGCGCCTGGCCTACCAGCGGGCGCTGAGCAAGCGCGCAGCAGCCAAGGAGGGGCTGGATGGCGAAGTCATCACCGAAGAGCCAACGCTGGACATCGAACAGGTCAACCAGCAGTCGCTGCGCCTGATCCGCCTGGCCCTGCTTGGCGGCTTCATCGCCGGCCTGTACTGGGTGTGGGCAGACCTGATCTCGGTGTTCGCCTACCTCAACAACTTCGTCCTTTACGAATACACCAGCGGCACCGGTGCCGCCGCCAGCATGGTGCCAATCAGCCTTGGCGACCTGCTGGGTGCGCTGGTCATCGTCGGCATCACCTTCGCCCTGGCCGGCAACTTGCCGGGCCTGCTGGAAGTGCTGGTGCTGTCACGCCTCAACCTGGCCCAAGGCAGCGCCTACGCCACCACCACGCTGTTGTCGTACACCATCGTCGGCGTCGGTATCGTCAGCACCCTGTCCACCCTGGGGGTGAGCTGGGACAAGCTGCAATGGCTGGTGGCAGCGTTGTCAGTGGGCCTGGGCTTCGGCATGCAGGAAATCTTCGCCAACTTCATCTCCGGCATCATGATCCTGTTCGAGCGCCCGGTGCGTATTGGCGACACCATCACCATTGGCAACCTGTCGGGCACGGTCAGCAAGATCCGCATCCGCGCCACCACCATCACCGACTTCGACCGCAAGGACATCATCGTCCCCAACAAGACCTTCATCACCGGCCAGCTGATCAACTGGTCGCTGACCGACACGGTCACCCGGGTGACGCTGAAGCTGGGCATCGACTACGGCTCCGACCTGGACCTGGTGCGCGACCTGCTGCTCAAGGGTGCGCATGAAAACCCACGGGTGCTGAAGGACCCGGAGCCGATCGTGTACTTCCTCAACTTCGGCGAAAGCTCGCTGGACCACGAGTTGCGCATGCACGTACGCGACCTGGGCGACCGCAACCCGACGCTGGACGAACTCAACCGCTACATCAGCCGCGAGTTCAAGGCGCATGACATCAAGATATCGGTGCGCCAGGTCGAGGTGTTCCTGATGGACCCGAAAGGCGGCAAGCAGCAGTTGATTCCCATGGAGCAGCCGAAATCCGATGGCACTGCTTCAGCCTGAATCCTTTATTCTGTGCTGAAACCCTGCGAGGGCTCCGCCCTCGTTCGCGGGCGCGCCCGCTCCCACAGGGACCGCGCCGATCTTGAAACCTGCGCTGTGCCTGTGGGAGCGGGTTTACCCGCGAAGGGCCGCAAAGCGGCCCCAATGCCCCCATTCCAGGAGCCGGCCCCGTGAAAGCCCTCGACCAACTCACCTTCGACAACCGCTTCGCCCGCCTGGGTGACGCGTTCTCCACCCAGGTGCTACCCGAGCCCATCGCAGACCCACGCCTGGTGGTAGCAAGCGAGTCGGCCATGGCCCTGCTCGACCTCGACCCTGCACAGGCCGAACTGCCGGTGTTTGCCGAGCTGTTCAGCGGCCACAAGCTGTGGGAAGAAGCCGACCCTCGAGCGATGGTTTATTCCGGCCACCAGTTCGGCTCCTACAACCCACGCCTGGGGGATGGCCGCGGCCTGCTGCTGGCCGAAGTGCTCAACGATGCCGGCGAGCACTGGGACCTGCACCTCAAGGGCGCGGGCCAGACGCCTTACTCACGCATGGGCGACGGCCGTGCCGTGCTGCGCTCGTCGATCCGCGAATTCCTTGCCTCCGAAGCCCTGCACGCCCTCGGCATCCCCACCAGCCGGGCGCTGTGCGTGATCGGCTCCAGCACCCCGGTATGGCGCGAAACCCGCGAAAGTGCTGCCATGCTCACGCGCGTAGCGCAGAGCCATGTGCGCTTCGGGCATTTCGAGTATTTCTACTACACCAAACAGCCCGAACAGCAGCGCGTGCTGATTGACCATGTGCTGGAGCAGCATTACCCCGAATGCCGCGAAGCCGAACAGCCCTACCTGGCCATGTTCCGTACCATTGTCGAGCGTAATGCCGAACTGATCGCCCGCTGGCAGGCTTATGGCTTCTGCCACGGGGTGATGAACACCGACAACATGTCGATCCTGGGCATCACCTTCGACTTCGGCCCGTTCGCCTTCCTCGACGACTTCGATGCCAACTTCATCTGCAACCATTCCGACGACCGTGGCCGCTACAGCTACGCCAACCAGGTACCCATTGCCCACTGGAACCTCAGCGCGCTGGCCCAGGCCCTGACCACGGTGATCGAGGTGGAGCCATTGAAGGAGGCGTTGGGGCTGTTCCTGCCGCTGTACCAGGCCCACTACCTGGACCTGATGCGCCGGCGCCTGGGCCTGACCACTGCCGAGGATGACGACATGGCGCTGGTCGAGCGCCTGTTGCAGTGCATGCAGCGTGGTGGTGTGGACTACAACCTGTTCTTGCGCAAACTTGGTGAGCAGCCGGTTGCCGACGCGTTGAAAGTGGTGCGGGACGATTTCATCGACCTGGCCGGGTTCGATGCCTGGGGCGCGGAGTACCTGGCACGCTGCGAGCGTGAAGCTGACAACGCCGAAGGGCGCCGTGAGCGCATGCACGCGGCGAACCCTCTGTACATACTGCGCAACTACCTGGCGCAGAAGGCCATCGAAGCGGCTGAAGCGGGGGATTACAGTGAAGTGCGGCGGCTCCATCAGGTGCTGAGCATGCCCTTCGAAGAGCAGCCTGGGATGCAGGCCTACGCCGAGCGCCCGCCGGAGTGGGGCAAGCACCTGGAAATCAGTTGCTCTTCATGAACCCTGGGGCCGCTTTGCGGCCCATCGCGACACAAGGCCGCTCCTACAAGGGTACGCGGACTCCTGTAGGAGCGGCCTTGTGTCGCGATGGGCTGCAAAGCAGCCCCAAAAATCTCAAGGAAACAACATGTCCGAGCCATTGGTAATCCCCTGCCCCCACTGCAACGGCCTCAACCGCCTGCCCGCCGAACGCCTGGCTGACGCGCCAAAATGCGGCCGCTGCAAACAGAATGTGCTACTGAGCAAGCCCTTCGAACTCACCGAAGCCAGCTACGCCAGCCAGATCAAGGGCGACCTGCCGCTGCTGATCGACATCTGGGCCGACTGGTGCGGCCCGTGCAAATCCTTCGCCCCCACCTTCGAACAGGCGGCCCGCCAACTGACCGGCCGCTGCCGCCTGGCCAAGCTAGACAGCGAAGCCAACCGCAACCTGGCCGGCCAACTGGGCATCCGCTCGATCCCCAGTCTGCTGCTGTTCAAGAACGGCCGCGAAGTCAGCCGCCAGGCCGGGGCGTTTCCACTCCAGTCGTTGCTGGAGTGGTTGCGTAGCCAAGGGGTTTAAGCGTTTTCTTCCAGCAGCGAATGCAACTCGACAAACTGCTGGGTCAGCTTGTGCTTGGGCTCCAGGTGAATCAGCGGCAAGCTGGCGTGGTGCGATTCACGCATTTTCACCGAGCTGCTCAGGTACACAGGTAGCACCGGCAAGCCCTCGGCTTGCAGTTCATCAAGCATCTGCTGCGGCAGGCTGGCGCGGGACTGGAACTGGTTGACCACGATGCCCTCGACCATCAGGTCTTCGTTGTGGTCTTCCTTGAGGTCTTCGATTTCGGCCAGCAGACCATACAGGGCCTGGCGCGAAAAGCTGTCGCAGTCGAAGGGGATCAGCACGCGATCGGCAGCGATCAGTGCAGAAACCGCGTAGAAATTCAGCGCTGGCGGGGTGTCGATGTAGATCCGGTCGTAGTCCTCATCCAGTTCGTCCAGCAACTTACGCAGCTTGTTGATCTTGTGCTTGGCCTCAAGCTTGGGCTGCAAATCGGCCAGTTCGGGTGTGGCGGTAACCACATGCAGGTTATCGAACGGGGTTTCGTAAATATCGACCTTGTTCTTCTTGCTGAACGGCCCGCTGGACAGGCTCTGCTTGAAGAAATCGGCAATGCCCATGGGGATGTCCTCGCCGGTAAGGCCTGTGAGGTACTGGGTCGAGTTGGCCTGGGCATCCAGGTCGATCAGCAGGGTCCGGTAGCCTTCATTGGCACTGACCGCCGCCAGGTTACAGGCAATGCTCGACTTGCCCACACCACCTTTCTGATTGAACACCACGCGCCGCATGATTGACCTCCGTGTATCAACGAATGCCCGAGTATGTGGCGGCGCCGCAGCAATGGCCAGTGCCATTTGCCGGGTATGAAGGCGCCACGCCGTCAGCCATAGGCCTGCCCGGTGACCAGCTCCGCAAACGCCCGCGCCATCGCCGACCCACCGCGCTCGCGCTGCACCAGCCACACTGCCGACATCGCCCCTTCATCGAGCAAGGTGCGGTAAACCACCCCTTCAATGCGCATGCGCTGGAACGACGCCGGCAACACCGATACCCCCAACCCCGCCGACACCAGGCCGATGATGGTCATCGCCTCCCCCGCCTCCTGGGCAAAATGCGGGCTGAAGCCTGCCTGCCGCGCCAGGCTCAGCAGCTGCGCATGCAGGCCGCTGCCGTAACTGCGCGGAAAGAACACGAACGGCTCATGGGCCAGCGCCGCCATGTGCACACCCTGTTCGGTGCCTTCCGCCAGCGGATGCGAAGCATTGATCACCGCGACCAGCGGCTCCCGGAACAACTCGGTGGCCAGCAAGCCCTCCGGCAGCGGCATGGGCCGCATCAGCCCCACTTCGATGGACTCGTCGAACACCCCTTCGGCAACATCGCGGCTGCTCATTTCCTTGAGGTTCAGGTGCACCGCCGGGAAGCGCTGGCGAAAGGCGTGGATTGCCTTGGGAATCTTCGAGGTGAATGGCGCAGACGACGTGAAGCCAATCTTCATCTCGCCCAGTTCACCCAACTGTGCACGCCGCGCCACATCGGCAGCCTTCTCTACCTGCGCCAGCACTTGCCGGGCCTCGTCAAGGAACAGCCGCCCCGCCTCGCTCAACTCGACCCGACGGTTGGTGCGCTCGAACAAGCGCGCGCCCAGCTCCTGCTCCAGCGCCTGGATCTGCTGACTGAGCGGCGGCTGTGAAATACCCAGCTGCTGTGCCGCACGGCCAAAGTGCAGTTCTTCGGCCACGGCAATGAAGTAACGCAGATGGCGCAGTTCCATGATCAGCTCCAAACAGGTCGCAAAACGTCTTAAATAGGTCGAACAATATATTGGATCTAATCATTAGCCAGCTATATGCTTTTTTCATTGCGTCAGAGGTACCCGCCCGTGAAAACTGCTGTAGCCCCCCTTCCCGCCGAGCCAGAACCCGCTCCCCTGAACGAAATGTGGATCGAAAAAGGCACCCCCGCCTTCATGAAAACCGTGCTGGCCCTGTTCAGCGGCGGCTTCGCCACCTTCGCCCTGCTGTACTGCGTACAGCCGATGATGCCGCTGTTGTCCAAGGAATTTGCCATCAACGCGGCGCAAAGCAGCCTGGTGCTGTCGGTGTCCACCGCCATGCTGGCGTTCGGCCTGTTGATCACCGGCCCTATTTCCGACCGCATCGGGCGCAAGCCGGTAATGGTCTTTGCATTGGTCTGTGCAGCCCTCTCCACCCTGGCCAGCGCAGTGATGCCAAGCTGGGAGCTGGTACTGGCCACCCGTGCGCTGGTCGGCCTGTCACTGAGCGGCCTGGCGGCGGTGGCGATGACCTACCTGAGCGAGGAAATCCATCCGCAGCACATTGGCCTGGCCATGGGCCTGTATATCGGCGGCAACGCGATTGGCGGTATGAGTGGGCGGCTCATCACTGGCGTACTGATTGACTTCGTCAGCTGGCACACGGCGATGCTGACTATCGGTGGCCTGGCACTGGTGGCCGCGCTGGTGTTCTGGAAGGTATTGCCCGAATCGCGCAACTTCCGCCCACAGTTGATGAACCCACGCAGCCTGCTGGACGGCTTTGTCATGCACTTCAAGGATGCCGGCCTGCCTTGGCTGTTCCTCGAGGCGTTCCTGCTGATGGGCGCCTTCGTCACCCTGTTCAACTACATCGGCTACCGCCTGCTGGCCGAGCCCTACCACATGAACCAGGCGCTGGTCGGTTTGCTGTCGGTGGTGTACCTGTCGGGCATTTACAGCTCGGCACAGGTGGGCGCCCTGGCGGACAAGCTGGGCCGACGCAAAGTGTTCTGGGCCAGTATCGTGGTGATGGCGGGTGGCTTGCTGATGACCCTGGCCAGCCCGCTGGCGATGGTGATCGTGGGCATGCTGGTGTTCACCTTCGGCTTCTTTGGCGCACACTCGGTGGCAAGCAGCTGGATCGGGCGCCGGGCGCTGAAAGCCAAGGGGCAGGCGTCGTCGCTGTACCTCTTCAGCTATTACGCAGGGTCCAGCGTGGCGGGTACGGCAGGCGGGGTGTTCTGGCACCAGTGGGGCTGGGATGGCATCGGGTTGTTCATTGGCAGCTTGCTGGCGGTGGCGTTGCTGGTGGCATTGCACTTGAGCAAGTTACCGCCTAAATCGGTGTGAAGCATTCGCGGGCAAGCCCGCTCCCACAGGGTTCGGTGCAGTCCCTGTGGGAGCGGGCGTGCCCGCGAAAGGGCCGCCGGATCAGTTGATGATCTCGACAATATCCACATCCACTTCCCGGCTCATCAGGTGCTTCTCCACCTCGCCGGTCAGCTTGACCTTGGTCTTGTCGTTGAACGGGGTCGGCGGCAGGTCTTCGTCATCGATCTCAACGGTAATGGTGCCCGTGTTGTCCTTGAACTCGTACTTGTCGTCGTTGTTGATCTTCTTGGTTACAAACCCTTGCAGTACGACCGGAGTGTCATCCGCAGCTTCGTTGGCAGCGGCCACGGTGGCGACCGACTGGGCGCCGGGGCCGGTGTAAGTCGCAGCCAGTGCGGCGGTACTGAACAGAGGGGCAAGGATCAGTGCAACGTAATGAGCTTTCATGAGGATCAGGTCCTGTTTGGGTTTCGATGGGACCAGATTAACGACGATCGCTGAATTAAAACTTAATGCAACAAAAAGCCCGGCACATGGCCGGGCTTTTTGTTTTCAGCGATCAGTTCACTGATGGTACTGCGCCGACAGCTCGTGCACGGCATTGATGAACACGCCGGCATGCTCCGGGTCGACTTCCGGGGTAATGCCGTGGCCGAGGTTGAACACGTGGCCAGTACCGTGGCCATAGCTGGCCAGGATGCGCGCCACTTCCTGGCGGATGGCCTCGGGCTTGGCGTACAACACGGTCGGGTCCATGTTGCCTTGCAGCGCCACCTTGTCACCCACGCGGCGACGCGCGTCGCCGATCTCGCAGGTCCAGTCCAGGCCCAGTGCGTCGGCACCGGCTTCAGCGATGCTTTCCAGCCACAGGCCGCCGTTCTTGGTGAACAGGATTACCGGCACCTTGCGGCCTTCGTGCTCGCGGATCAGCCCGCTGACGATCTTGCGCATGTAGGCCAGGGAGAATTCCTGGTAAGCCGCCGCCGACAGGTTGCCGCCCCAGGTGTCGAAAATCTGCACGGCCTGGGCGCCGGCCAGGATCTGGCCATTCAGGTAGCTGGTGACCGACTGGGCCAGTTTGTCCAGCAGCAGGTGCAGGGCTTGCGGGTTGTCATAAGCCATGGCCTTGGTTTTGCGGAAGTCCTTCGACGAGCCTCCCTCCACCATGTAGGTGGCCAGGGTCCACGGGCTACCCGAGAAGCCGATCAGCGGCACGCGACCATTCAGTTCGCGGCGGATGGTGCTGACCGCGTCCATCACGTAGCCGAGGTCTTTCTGCGGGTCGGGGATCGGCAGTGCTTCGATATCGGCCGGGGTGCTGATGGTCTTCTTGAAACGCGGGCCTTCGCCCGTTTCGAAGTACAGGCCCAGACCCATGGCGTCGGGGATGGTGAGGATGTCCGAGAACAGGATCGCTGCGTCCAGCGGATAGCGGTCCAGCGGCTGCAGGGTGACCTCGCAGGCAAACTGCGGGTTCATGCACAGGCTCATGAAGTCACCGGCCTTGGCGCGGCTGGCGCGGTACTCCGGCAAGTAGCGGCCGGCCTGGCGCATCATCCACACCGGGGTGACGTCTACAGGTTGCTTGAGCAGTGCACGCAGGAAACGGTCGTTCTTCAGGGCAGTCATGTCGGCATCCGGAAAAATAGTGCGGGCATTTTCTCAGACGCCAGCGCAAAAGGCACGGCCATGGCCATGCGTTTTGTCTATTGGATGCCACAGATCAAGCGTTTTTGTATACAAAAGCTTCGCGGGCACGCCCGCTCCCACAGGTTCTGCGCCGAACCCTGTGGGAGCGGGCGTGCCCGCGAACAGGTCGAGAATCAGACTTCCAGGTAGTCCAGGATACCCTCAGCAGCAGTACGCCCTTCGAAGATAGCCGTCACCACCAGGTCCGACCCACGCACCATGTCGCCACCGGCAAACACTTTCGGGTTGCTGGTCTGGTGCTTGAACTTACCCTTCTCCGGCGCCACCACACGGCCCTGGCTGTCCAGCTGGATACCATGCTGCTCGAACCACGGCGCCGGGCTTGGGCGGAAGCCGAAGGCGATCACCACGGCATCGGCAGGCAGGATCTCTTCAGAGCCCGGGATCGGCTCGGGGCTGCGGCGGCCACGGGCATCCGGCTCGCCAAGACGGGTCTCGACCACCTTCACGCCTTCAACCTTGTCTTCGCCGACAATGGCGATAGGCTGGCGGTTGTAGAGGAACTTCACGCCCTCTTCCTTGGCGTTCTTCACCTCTTTGCGCGAGCCTGGCATGTTGGCTTCGTCACGGCGGTAGGCGCAGGTCACCGACTTGGCGCCCTGGCGGATCGACGTGCGGTTGCAGTCCATCGCAGTGTCGCCACCGCCCAGCACCACCACCTTCTTGCCCTGCATGTCGACGAAGTCTTCCGGCGACTTCTCGAAGCCCAGGTTGCGGTTGACGTTGGCAATCAGGAAGTCCAGCGCGTCGTGCACGCCCGGCAGGTCTTCGCCCGGGAAGCCGCCCTTCATGTAGGTGTAGGTACCCATGCCCATGAACACGGCGTCGTACTCGGCGAGCAACTGTTCCATGGTCACGTCCTTGCCCACCTCGGTATTCAGGCGGAACTCGATGCCCATGCCGGTGAACACTTCGCGGCGGTTGCTGAGCACGGTCTTTTCCAGCTTGAACTCGGGGATGCCGAAGGTCAGCAGGCCGCCGATTTCAGGGTTCTTGTCAAACACCACCGGGGTGACGCCGGCACGTACCAGTACGTCGGCACAGCCCAGGCCTGCCGGGCCGGCGCCGATGATGGCGACGCGCTTGCCGGTTGGCTTGACCTTGGACATGTCAGGGCGCCAGCCCATGGCGAAGGCGGTGTCGGTGATGTACTTCTCCACCGAACCGATGGTCACCGCACCAAAGCCGTCGTTCAGGGTGCAGGCACCTTCACACAGGCGGTCTTGCGGGCACACGCGGCCGCACACTTCCGGCAGGGTGTTGGTCTGGTGCGACAGCTCGGCTGCGGCCAGGATGTTGCCTTCAGACACCAGCTTCAACCAGTTGGGGATGAAGTTGTGCACCGGGCACTTCCATTCGCAGTACGGGTTACCGCAGCCCAGGCAGCGGTGTGCCTGATCCACGGACTGCTGCGGCTTGAACGGTTCGTAGATTTCCACGAACTCCTTCTTGCGCTGGCGCAGCAGCTTTTTCTTCGGGTCCTTGCGGCCCACTTCGATGAACTGGAAGTCGTTGTTCAGACGTTCAGCCATTTTTCAAAACCTCTTTACAGCAGCTGCAAGCTACAAGCTGCAAGCCGCAAGACGATCACTTAAGCCGGGCAAACCTCGTGCTGCTACTTGCAGCTTGAGGCTTGCCACTTGCAGCTGTTTTTACTGCGGGTTGGCACGGGTGCTGGACAGCAACTGCTTCAGGTTGGCTGCCTTCGGCTTCACCAGCCAGAAGCGCCGCACGTAGTCGTCCAGGTTCTCCGAGAGCTCACGCCCCCACTCGCTGCCGGTTTCTTCCACATACTCGCCCAGGACACGCGCCAGGTGGCTGCGGTACGCCTCCATCGCTTCACCACTGATACGCTGGATTTCCACCAGTTCGTGGTTGAGCTTGTCGACGAAGCTATTGTCCATGTCGAGCACGTAGGCGAAGCCGCCAGTCATGCCAGAACCGAAGTTGTAACCGGTCTTGCCCAGGACGCAGACAAAGCCGCCGGTCATGTATTCACAGCAGTGATCGCCAGTGCCCTCGACAACAGCGTGGGCGCCGGAGTTACGCACAGCGAAGCGCTCGCCCGCAGTACCCGCGGCAAACAGCTTGCCGCCAGTGGCACCGTACAGGCAGGTGTTACCGACGATGGCGCTGTGCTGGGTTTCGAACGGGCTGCCGGCTGGCGGCACGATGGTGACCTTGCCACCGGTCATGCCTTTGCCGACGTAGTCGTTGGCGTCGCCTTCCAGGTGCAGGTTCAGGCCGCCGGCGTTCCACACGCCGAAGCTCTGGCCAGCAGTACCCTTGAAGCGGAAGGTGATCGGCGCCGCAGCCATACCCTGGTTGCCGTGCAGGCGAGCGATTTCGCCCGACACACGCGCACCGATGGAGCGGTCGCAGTTGCAGATGTCGAGGCTGAACTCGCCACCGGCCTGATCGCGGATGGCCGGCATGGCCATTTCCACCATTTTTTCGGCCAGCTCACCCTGGTCGAATGGCGGGTTCTTGTCCACTTCGCAGAACTGCGGCTTATCAGCCGGAATGTGCGAGCTGCCCAGCAGCGGCGTCAGGTCCAGGTGGTGCTGGCGTTCGGTATCGCCTGGCAACACGTCGAGCAGGTCGGTGCGGCCGATCAGCTCGCCCAAGCTGCGTACACCCAGCTTGGCCAGCCACTCACGGGTTTCTTCGGCGACGAAGGTGAAGAAGTTGATCACCATGTCGACAGTGCCGATGTAGTGGTCCTTGCGCAGCTTGTCGTTCTGGGTGGCAACGCCGGTGGCGCAGTTGTTCAGGTGGCAGATGCGCAGGTACTTGCAACCCAGGGCGATCATTGGCGCGGTACCGAAGCCGAAGCTTTCCGCACCGAGGATGGCCGCCTTGATCACGTCCAGGCCGGTTTTCAGGCCGCCGTCGGTCTGTACCCGTACCTTGCCGCGCAGGTCGTTGCCGCGCAGGGTCTGGTGGGTTTCCGCCAGGCCCAGTTCCCACGGGGCGCCGGCATACTTGATCGAAGTCAGTGGCGAAGCACCGGTACCACCGTCGTAACCCGAAATGGTGATCAGGTCGGCATAGGCCTTGGCCACGCCAGCGGCGATCGTACCGACGCCGGCTTCTGCCACCAGTTTGACCGACACCAGTGCCTGCGGGTTGACCTGCTTGAGGTCGTAGATCAGCTGGGCCAGGTCTTCGATCGAATAGATATCGTGGTGCGGTGGTGGCGAAATCAGCGTCACGCCCGGTACCGCGTAGCGCAGCTTGGCGATCAGCCCGTTGACCTTGCCGCCCGGCAACTGGCCGCCCTCACCGGGCTTGGCGCCCTGGGCAACCTTGATTTGCAGCACTTCGGCGTTTACCAGGTACTCCGGGGTCACGCCAAAGCGGCCGGTGGCCACCTGCTTGATCTTGGAGCTGCGGACAGTGCCGTAGCGCGAAGGGTCTTCACCGCCCTCACCGGAGTTGGAGCGCGCACCCAGGCGGTTCATGGCCTCGGCCAGCGCTTCATGGGCTTCTGGCGACAGTGCACCCAGCGAGATACCGGCGGAGTCGAAGCGCTTGAGGATGGCCTCCAGCGGCTCGACATGCTCCAGCGGCAGCGGCTGGTCGGCCACTTTCACCTTCAGCAGGTCGCGGATCATCGACACAGGGCGTGTGTCGACCAGCGTGGTGTATTCCTTGAACTTGGCGTAGTCGCCCTGTTGCACGGCGGCTTGCAGGGTGTTGACCACATCCGGGTTGTAGGCGTGGTACTCGCCACCGTGCACGAACTTCAGCAGGCCACCTTGCTGGATCGGCTTGCGCGCGCTCCAGGCCTCGGCCGCCAGCAGCTTCTGGTCGTTTTCCAGGTCTTCGAAGCGGGCACCCTTGATACGGCTGGACACACCCTTGAAGCTCAGGCCGACCACTTCCTCGGACAGGCCGATAGCTTCGAACAGCTGCGCACCGCGGTACGAGGTAATGGTGGAGATACCCATCTTCGACAGGATCTTCAGCAAGCCCTTGGAGATGCCTTTGCGGTAGTACTTGAAGACTTCGTCCAGGTCGCCCAGTACTTCGCCGGTGCGGATCAGGTCGGCCAGCACTTCATAGGCCAGGTACGGGTAAACGGCCGAGGCACCGAAGCCCAGCAGCACGGCGAAGTGGTGCGGGTCGCGGGCGGTGGCGGTTTCCACCAGGATGTTGCTGTCGCAACGCAGGCCCTGCTCGGTCAGGCGGTGGTGCACCGCGCCAACAGCCAGCGAAGCGTGTACCGGCAGCTTGCCCGGGGCGATGTAGCGGTCGCTCAGCACCAGCTGGGTCTTGCCAGCGCGCACGGCTTCTTCAGCCTGGTCGGCGATGTTGCGGATGGCCGCTTCCAGGCCGACGCTCTGCTCATAGTTGAGGTCGATCAGCTGGCGGTCGAAACCTTCGCGCTCCAGGTTCATCAGCGAACGCCACTTGGCAGGCGAGATCACTGGCGAGCTGAGGATCACCCGCGAAGCGTGCTCCGGGGATTCCTGGAAGATGTTGCGCTCGGCACCGAGGCAGATCTCCAGCGACATCACGATCGCTTCGCGCAGCGGGTCGATCGGTGGGTTGGTCACCTGGGCGAACTGCTGACGGAAGAAATCGAACGGCGAACGCACGCGCTGCGAAAGCACGGCCATCGGCGTGTCGTCACCCATCGAGCCAACGGCTTCCTGGCCCTGCTCACCCAGCGGGCGCAGCACCTGGTCACGCTCTTCGAAGGTGACCTGGAACATCTTCATGTATTGCTTGAGCTGGTCAGCATCGTAGCTGGCCGCGCCCTGGTCGTCGGTCAGGGTCGCCTGGATGCGGGTGGCGTGCTGACGCAGCCAGCGCTTGTACGGGTGGCGCGACTTCAGGCGGTTGTCGATGGCGTCGGTGTCGAGGATCTGGCCGGTTTCGGTGTCCACGGCAAGGATCTGGCCCGGGCCGACACGGCCTTTGGCCAACACTTCCTCAGGCTGGTAGCCCCATACGCCGATTTCCGAGGCGATGGTGATGTAGCCATTGGTGGTGGTCACCCAGCGCGCCGGGCGCAGGCCGTTGCGGTCGAGCAGGCACACCGCATGGCGGCCTTCGGTCATGACGATACCGGCCGGGCCATCCCACGGCTCCATGTGCATGGAGTTGTATTCGTAGAAGGCGCGCAGGTCGGCGTCCATGGTCTCGACGTTCTGCCAGGCTGGCGGTACCAGCATGCGCACGCCGCGGAACAGGTCGATGCCACCGGTCACCATCAGTTCCAGCATGTTGTCCATGCTCGACGAGTCGGACCCCACGCGGTTGACCAGCGGGCCGAGCTCTTCGAGGTCGGGGATCAGGTCATTGGCGTAGTTGGTGCGTCGGGCCATGGCCCAGTTGCGGTTGCCGGTGATGGTGTTGATCTCGCCGTTGTGGGCGAGGAAGCGGAACGGCTGCGCCAGCGGCCATTTCGGCAGGGTGTTGGTGGAGAAGCGCTGGTGGAACACGCAGATCGCGGTTTGCAGGCGCTCGTCACCCAGGTCTGGGTAAAACGCCGCGAGATCGCGCGGCATCATCAGGCCTTTGTAGATGATGGTCTTGTGCGAGAAGCTGCAAATGTAATGGTCGGCGTCATGGGCGTTGGCCACCGACGAACGACGACGGGCACTGAACAGCTTGATGGCGAATTCCTGATCGCTCAGGCCTTCACCGCCGATGAACACCTGCTCGATCTGCGGCAGGCGCTCCAGGGCCAGGCGGCCGAGCACGCTGGTGTCGATCGGCACCTTGCGCCAGCCGACCAGCTTCAGGCCAGCGGCAAGGATCTCGCGGTCCATGTTGGCGCGGGCAGCTTCGGCTTTGACCGGGTCCTGGTTGAAGAACACCATGCCGACGGCGTACTGCTTGGGCAGCTCGACGGCGAAGTGTTCCTGGGCCACGGCACGCAGGAATTGATCGGGCTTCTGCATGAGCAGACCGCAACCGTCACCGGTCTTGCCGTCGGCGTTGATACCGCCGCGGTGGGTCATGCAAGTCAACGCCTGCATGGCGGTTTGCAGAAGGTGGTGGCTCGGCTCGCCCGTCATATGGGCGATCAGGCCAAAACCACAGTTGTCCTTGAATTCTTCGGGATGGTACAGACCTGTTTTCATAGACACATTCTCACCAGGTTCACCTCTCAACGGAGGCAAATCTCTTTTTTAACAACCACTTACCATCCACGCCGATCAAACGCCAGCTTTTTTGCGGTGGCCATGGAAAACCATTGTTGCACAGCGACAGCGATGCCCACAAATTTTCATGTCTCACCATTGAAAATTTATGTCGCAATTTTGAATGTTTTTGCGCCATGCGCCGTGATAGCGGCTTGGCTCGAGTCTGAAGCGTTTCAGCCATGACTGCAACTAGGGCTTGTGGCCGGCAGTCTGGGACAGAAAAGCCTGCCGCGTAAAAACGCAGCAGGCTAGTCGAAAGCTAGAATTCGCTTAGCTACTGGGCGGCGGGGTGATGCCGCCCGGAAGGTATCAGCGGGCCGAAGCCAGCTCTTGTTGGACGCTGGCGACGGTACGTGGCCAAGGTTTACCAGCCTGGACCTTCGCTGGCAAGTTCTTGATTGCCGCAACCGCTGCGTCACGGTTGGCGAAGCTGCCATAAGTGACCACAAACAGCGGCTTACCCTGCAGGTTTTTCTTGAAGTAGCGATAGTCGCCACCCTGGGCCTTGACGTACGCCTGGGCCGAAGCTTCGGAGCTGGTGCCGAGGATCTGCACCACGTAGTTGCCCGGTTTTTGTCCAGCGTACCAGCCACCGCTACCACCAGCAGCAGGCGCTGGTTTTTCAGCTGGCTTGGCGGCCGGCTTGGCCACGGCAACCTGGGTGGGTGCTGGCGCAGGCTTGGCCGGTGCAACCGGCTTGGCTGGCTGGGTTGCGACCGGTTTTGGCGCAGGCGCTACCGGCTGTGCAGGAACACTGGCAACAGGCTGGGCAGGCGCAGGCGCCGGGCCAGCCGGCACGCCTTGCGGCGGCGCAATGGTGGTCACGGTTGGCGGCGGGTTGCCAGGCTGCAGGGCGGTGTCGCCAGCCGGGCTGCCTTCCTCACCCTCGCCCATACCAGCGGCCTGGGCCAGCGGTTCGCGCATCACCGGCTGGGACTGGCCAACCAGTGGCAATGGCATCGGCTGGGACGAGCCAGAGAACTCGATGGCAGCCCCCTGCTTGCCCTCGCCAAGCGGCAGCTGGGCCTGGGCGGCCGGCGCTTCGGCCGGAGCCTTGTCACCCTTCTTGGGCATCAAAACCGCGGCACCAACGGCGACCACGACCACAGCGGACAGCGCGAGCACATGTTTTTTAGGCATCTTGAACCCCATGGATGGTCGCTTGACCGTCGAACGGCTGGCGATCATGGCTTCGATCAAAGTGTCACGGGCGACCTGGTTGATGTTGCCAGGCCAACCGTCGGAGTTTTCATGGATATCGACGATCTGTTCACGGCTGAACACCTCGATGCCCCGGCCAGCCCCTTCCAGGCGCTGCTCCAGGTACTCGCGGGTTTCTTCTTCACTGTAGGGGGCAAGCTCGATGATGTGGAAGCGTTCTTCCTCGACATTGAGTTCATCCAGCCCGGCAATCAGCGAAGGCTCACCAAACAGGAATATATGCGGGCGCCCTTCCGGCACGCCCGCCGCCAATTCCAGCAACGCTTGGAGTGCCGACTCGTCGAGTTGTTCCGCATCGTCCACCAGCAAATACACTTCCTGCCCGGTGAGCGCCAACTGCACTACCTTGGACAGGATCGCCTGCACTTCAGCCTTGTCCACGCCCAGGTCCTGGGCAACGTGGGCCAGCATGCCAGAGGCATCGCTGGCGCTGCGGGCAGGCACCACCACACTCTGCACGGCCTGCTTGTTGGTACTGGCCACCAGGGCCTGGCGCAGCAGCGACTTGCCGCTGCCCAGCGGGCCGCTGACCACCAGCATCAGCTGGCTGTAGCGCGCCAGGTGGTGCAACTGGCCAAGCACAGGCTTGCGCTGGGCCGGGAAGAACTTGAAGCCGGGCACGCGGGGCGCGAACGGATCGTGACTCAACTGGTAATGGTCGAGAAAGGCCTCATCGGCATGCAAACTGGTCATTGCGCTGTCACAACCTCAAAGCTGGGCCACGATCGCGCGGTAATCCGCCGACAGCGTGGCCTGTAGAATCTCTTTCGGATAGTCGTCGGTAACCACGGCCTCGCCCATCTGGCGCAGCAGCACCAGACGCAAGCGCCCGTCGAGCACCTTCTTGTCGACCGCCATGTGCTCCATGAAATGCGCCGGGGTCATTTCCTGTGGTGGCACCACCGGCAAACCTGCGTCCTGCAACAGGCGGATTCCGCGATCGCGCTCGGCCTGGTCGATCCAGCCAAGGCGCATGGACATTTCCAGGGCCATTACCGTGCCCGCTGCCACGGCTTCGCCGTGCAGCCACACGCCATAGCCCATGTGGGTCTCGATGGCATGCCCGAAGGTATGCCCCAGGTTCAGCGTGGCCCGTACGCCGGACTCACGCTCGTCGGCCCCCACTACCGCAGCCTTTGCCGCGCAAGAGCGGCTGATAGCCTCGGTCAGGGCCACAGGGTCCAGGCCACGCAGGGCCTGAATATTGTCCTCAAGCCAGGCAAGGAACGGCTTGTCGCAGATCAGGCCGTACTTGATCACTTCAGCCAGGCCTGCCGACAGCTCGCGTGCGGGCAGCGTGTTCAGGCTGGTCGTGTCGATCAGCACCGCATTGGGCTGATAGAAGGCGCCCACCATGTTCTTGCCCAGCGGGTGGTTGATACCGGTCTTGCCGCCTACCGACGAGTCAACCTGGGAAAGCAAGGTGGTTGGCACCTGGATGAAGTCGACACCCCGCTGATAACAGGCAGCCGCGAAGCCAGCCATGTCACCGATTACGCCGCCGCCCAGGGCGACCACGGTGGTACGGCGATCATGGCGCGCGGTGAGCAGGCCATCGAAGATCAGCTGCAGGGTTTCCCAGTTCTTGTAGGCTTCGCCATCAGGCAACACCACTGGCAGCACCGAATAGGCACCCAGGGTCTTGGTCAGGCGTTCGAGATACAGGGGCGCGACGGTCTCGTTGGAAACGATGGCAACTTGCCGGCCGGCAATGTGTGGCGCCAGCAGTTCAGGCTGGTCCAGCAGGCCTTCGCCAATGTAGATCGGGTAGCTACGCTCGCCCAGGTCGACCTTAAGTGTCTGCATGTATCCCCACAATGTACTTGAGCGCGGCGCCTTACGGGCAACCCGCGCGGTAACGTTGAACCTCGCCTCGGCGCTGGTGGCCGAGAATAGTCCCGGGTTAACGGGGCGGCAACTGCTGCAAGCGTTCGAGAATATCGATCACCACCATGCGTGGCGGCCGCTCGTCGGTTTCCACCACCACGTCGGCGATCTCGCGATAGAGCGGGTCACGGGCCTCCAGCAGGGCGCGCAAGGTTGCCTCGGGGTTGGCGGTGCGCAACAACGGGCGATTGCGATCGCGCGCGGTACGGCCAACCTGCTGTTCCACCGAGGCATGCAGGTAGATCACCCGGCCACCCTGATGCAAAGCCTGGCGGTTGGCTTCGCGCATCACGGCACCACCGCCGGTCGCCAGGACCACGCCATCGAGTTCGCACAGTTCGGCGATCATCGCCTGCTCGCGGTCACGGAAACCCGGCTCGCCTTCCTTGTCGAAAATCCACGGGATATTGGCGCCGCATCGCAGTTCGATTTCCTTGTCGGAATCCTTGAACAGCAGGCGCAGCTCTTTGGCCAAAAGGCGTCCAATGGTGCTTTTACCAGCGCCCATGGGCCCCACAAGTATCAAATTTCGCACAGAATCAACGACTCACAGCAATCGCCTGGTCACTCATGATACGCGGAGTCAGGAAGACCAGCAGCTCGGATTTTTTCTCTTGTAATGCATCGCGTCGAAATAGCCGCCCAACATACGGCAGATCACCGAAAAATGGCACCTTGTCGACCACATTGTTTTGCGAAGTCGAGTACACCCCACCAATCACGATCGTTTCGCCGTCCGCCACGCGAACCTTTGCGTTGACCTCGTTCTTGCGGATTGGCGGCACCTCGTTCAAGGCATTGACGTAATCCGGCTCGTCCTTGGTCACCCTGACCGCCATGATCACCTTGTTGTCCGGTGTAATCTGCGGCGTCACCTCAAGCGACAGCGACGCCTCGCGGAAGGCCACCGAGGTGGCGCCGCTCTGGCTGGTTTCCTGGTAGGGCACCTCGGTGCCTTTGATGATTCTGGCTGTTTCCTTGTCGGCCGTGACAACCTTGGGCTGCGAAATGATCTCGCCGTTACCGCTCTTTTCCATGGCGCTGAGTTCCAGGTCGAGCAGCACATCGCCGCGCAGCAGGCCCAGCCCGACGCCAGTGCCCGCACGCTCCACACCAAGATCGACGAACAACTCCTTGCCCGGCCGCAGGCGTTCACCGTAAAGCGGCCCGCCCCAGCGCACCCCCAGGCTTTTCTCGTAATCGACATTTGCCTCGACGATGCGCGCCTCGATCGCCACTTGGCGCACTGGCACATCCAACTGCGCAACCAGTTGGCGCAATTCGGCCAAACGATACGCAGGCTGGTGCGCCACCAGGGTATTGGTGCGTTCATCGACTCCCAGGCTGCCTCGAGCGGCAAGGGTGTCGTCATCCGCCAGGGTGTTCAGCAATAGCTCAACCAGCTCGGCGGCCTTGGCGTGGTGGATCGGTATCAACTCACGGCGTAACGGCTGCTCGCTGGCATCGGCGACCGCCCCAACCGCAGCATTGAACGGCTGCGCAGCAAACGCTGCCGCAGGCGCCACCAGCAACACATTACCCTCCTGCCGCCGGGCCAGGCCCTTGCTGCGCAGCACCAGGTCAAGGGCCTGATCCCAGGGTACGTCCTGCAAACGCAAGGTGACATTACCCTGTACGTCATCGCCAACCACCAGGTTGACACCCGCATAGTCGGCCAGCACCTGCAAAACCGAGCGCACCTCCACATCCTGGAAGTTCAACGACAGGGGCTCACCCTGATAAGGCATCGCCGACGCCAGCGGGCTCGAAAGCAGGGCTGCCAACCCCCATTTCATCAACATTTTCATTCTGCTTCGAGGCCTCCTTGCCCAAGCGTTTCGTCAGGGTGATGAACGCCGTGCGCTCATGCCACACCCCCGCCATGAATAGCCGTTCGCGTACCTCAACCCCGCCTTGATCGATTCGCACCACCACACCATGGTTACGACCCAGGCGCTCTCCTGCATGCACGCGGTAGAGCCTGCCAGCCGCCATCAGCAGCGCCTCGTGTGCTGTTCCCCGCGACAGGCTGCCGACCATTTCCAGCTGTGCCAGCGGCACGCTGGTCAGCCCGGAGCCAACCCTGCGTGTCGCCACGGCCGCGAAGGGGTCGACCACGGGCACTGGCGTCGCAGCCCTGGCGGGCATGCGAGCAAGTACATCAGCTGCTGGCATGGGTGCGGGCGAATGAAAGGCATCGACGCGCAACTGCAGACGCAAAAGCCCAGGCTGCCCCTCAACTGCGGCCAGGTTCATCTCGCCGCTGCGAAGCAGGCGCGCCTGGCCCAGCCAGTCACCCAGCCACTGACGCAAAGCCACATAACGCCCTACTACCTGCAGCTCCAGCGGTACTTTGCGGTAGCCAGCCTGCTGCTCGGCTTCATGCACGTCGAGCCGTTCGATCAACAGGCCATGCGCATGCCCCGAAGCCGCCAGGCGGTCGAGCAGATCGCTCATGCCCTCCCCGGCGGCCAGGTACCAGTGAGCTACCTGCAACCGCTGCTCGGCATCAACCAGAGCAGCCTGCATCTGCTCCAGCTCCGCCCGCTTCGCCACACTGGCTGAATGCTGCTCGCTCAATGCAGCCTGTCGAGCCGCTTCGTGCGCCTGCTGTTGCAAGCCCGCGGGCAGGCGAAGCGCGCAACCCAAACCAAACACCAGCGCTGCAACCAGCACCGGCACCATGCACCTCATACGCGTGGAACGCTCGACGACCGCCCACCACGCAAGGATCGGCACCACATTCACGACCAGAACGCCGAAACACGCGCAGTCACCCGAAACTCATCACCACCCGGCAAGCTCCTGACGCGCCTGAGTTGCAGGTCAAGCAGAAGGCCCGACCGGTCCAGGTCGCGCATGAACTGCGCCACCACGGCACCAGACGTCGCCAGGCCGGTGATGTTCAGGTGGCCCTCTTCCAGGCTGAGGTCGATCAGCTGGAGGCCTATCGGCAGCGCCTCTTCAAGGCCAGTGAGCATATCGCCCAAGGCACCCTGCCGGGCGCGCAAGCCCTCCAGCGCCAACGCACGGGCGATCAGCGCCTCGTACTGCGCCTGCATTTCGGCCAGCGGCTGCAGTTGCTCGGTCAATTCTTCAAGAACGGCCTGCTGCCGCACGTTGGCCAGCGCCTGCTGTTGCCCGCGCTGCCTGGCCATTTGGTCGACCAGCGTCACGGCGCACAGGGCCAGCACTACGCCGACAACCAGCTGGGTGCGAAAGCGCCGCAGCGCTGCCCGACGCTGCCGCTCACGCCAGGGCAACAGATTCAACCGCATCATGGGCGCAACCCTCCAAGCGCCAGGGCGCAGGCCAGCAGCATCGAGCCATCGACATGTTCAAGCCCGCCCACGGCAGGTAGATGCCGGCACGGCGTATTCAGCTGGCAGCCAAGGCCATGCAGCCAACTCGGCTCCACCGCCGAACTGCTGCTTACCCACAGGCCCGCAGGCAAATGCGCATCAGCAAGCAAGGCATGCAGGTGCTCCGACAACAGCCCCATCGCCTTGAGCCCCGGTGCTGGCAGCTCACGGCGCTGGCAGGGCTGGCCAGGCTGCCAGTCATGAAGCACTGCGCCGTGCGCTTCGACACGCAGCAGTGCCGAGCCTTCAAGGCAACCCCGAGGCAACATGCGACAGAGGGCGATGTTGTCGACCTCGACAGCCTCAAGCTGTAGCCCTGCCTGCGCGACGACGGCTTCAAGTGACGCCAGCGCACTTTGCCGGCACGCGGCCACCATCACTTCCGTGCACCCCGGCTGCTCCCGGGACGCGCCCAAGACCTGAAAATCCAGGGCCAGGTCGTCCAACGGAAACGGGAACAGCTGCTCAGCGTCGGCCAGCAACTGCGCCTCAAGCGCATCCCCTGCCTGCGCCACCGGCAGATGGCACAACTTGCAGATCACCTGGCTGGCCGGCAACGCCAGCGCCACCCGGCGCAGCCTGGAGCCACTGCGTCGGTAAGCTCGACGCAACGCTGCCACCACAGCAGCGGGCTCGCTCACCCAGTCGTTGCCGACCGCGGATTCCAATGGTTCTTGAGCCGAAGCAAGCACCCGGCAGCGCCGACTGCGCCGCTGAAGTTGCACAACCCGGACAACGTCGGAGGCAATTTCTACCCCCATGAGTGAACTGGCATCCTTGCCAAAGCGTCCTAACATCGCGGCTTCCTTGCTGCCACTTGCAGCGGCCTGTCGCAACCCCGCGTCAACACTGGCCCCGGCCTGCCCGTCGGGCCGACGGGCAGCCTGGCCGGTAACCCGGAGAGGCGAAAAAATGCTTATAATGCCCAGCGTTTTCCGGTCCGCCGGACCTGCGTGCAATCCACTCCCAACCTGGACACCGAAAAGCCTTGATACGTCTGCTGAAGTTCTTCTGGTGGTCTTCCGTCGCAGTCATCTGCGCGCTCGTACTCGGTGTGAGCGGTGCGTTTCTGTATCTTAGCCCCAGCCTGCCCTCGGTCGAGTCCCTCAGAAGCATCCAGTTGCAGATCCCCCTCAGGGTGTACAGCAGCGACGGCAAACTGATTGCCGAATTCGGCGAAATGCGCCGCTCGCCGATCCGTTTTGCGGAAATTCCGCCACAGTTCATTCAGGCGCTTCTGTCAGCCGAGGACGACAATTTCCTCAACCACTATGGTGTCGACCCCAGCAGCCTGATGCGCGCCGCAACCCAACTGGTGAAAACCGGGCATATCCAGACCGGCGGCAGCACCATCACCATGCAAGTGGCGAAGAACTTCTTCCTCACCAGCGAACGCAGCTTCTCGCGCAAAACCAACGAGATCCTGCTGGCCCTGCAGATCGAGCGTGAGCTGACCAAGGACGAAATCCTCGAGCTGTACGTGAACAAGATCTACCTGGGCAACCGCGCCTACGGCATCGACGCCGCCGCGCAGGTTTATTACGGCAAATCGATCCGCGACGTGAGCCTGGCGCAGATGGCGATGATCGCCGGCCTGCCCAAGGCACCGTCGCGCTTCAACCCGCTGGCCAACCCGGTGCGCGCCAAGGAGCGCCGCGACTGGATCCTCGGCCGCATGTACAAGCTGGGCAAGATCGACGAAGCCAGCTACCAGGCCGCCCTGGCCGAGCCGCTCAATGCCAGCTATCACGTGCCAACGCCTGAGGTGAACGCCCCTTACATCGCAGAAATGGCCCGCGCCGAAATGGTCGGGCGTTACGGCAGCGACGCGTACACCGAAGGCTTCCGCGTCACTACCACCGTGCCCAGCGACATGCAGGACATGGCCAACAAGGCCATCCTCAACGGCCTCTCCGACTACGACGAACGCCACGGCTATCGCGGCCCCGAAGCACGCTTCCCGGGCCGCACCCAGGCTGCCTGGCTGCAAGAGCTGGCCAAGCAGCGCATTCTTGGGGGCCTGGAGCCGGCCATCGTCACCCATGTCGATAAAACCGGCCTCAAGGTTCTGACCCGGGACGGCCAGCAAGCCGAGGTTGCCTGGGACACCATGAAGTGGGCGCGCCCGTTCATCAATAGCAACTCCCAGGGCCGTACACCGCAGTCGCCGGCCGACGTGGCCCAGGTCGGTGACCTGGTGCGCCTGCAACGTCTGGACGATGGGAAGTTCAAGTTCAGCCAAGTGCCTGGCGCACAAAGCGCCCTGGTCACCCTCGACCCTTACAACGGCGCTATTCGCGCACTGGTTGGCGGCTTCTCGTTCGAGCAGAGCAACTACAACCGCGCCATGCAGGCCAAACGCCAACCGGGTTCGAGCTTCAAGCCGTTCATCTACAGTGCCGCCCTGGACAGCGGCTACACGGCCGCGACCCTGGTCAACGATGCACCCATCGTGTTCGTCGACGAATCTGTGGACAAAGTGTGGCGGCCGAAGAACGACACCAACACCTTCCTCGGCCCGATCAGAATGCGTGAAGCGCTGTACAAGTCGCGCAACCTGGTGTCGATCCGCTTGCTGCAGGCCATGGGTGTAGACCGCACTATCGACTACATTGCCAAGTTCGGCTTCAACAAGCAGGACCTGCCGCGCAACCTGTCGCTGGCCCTGGGCACTGCCACCCTCACGCCTATGGAAATTGCCACCGGCTGGAGTACTTTTGCCAACGGCGGCTACAAGATCACCCCGTACCTGATCGACCGCATCGAAAGCCGCAGCGGCGAAACGCTGTTCACTGCCAACCCGGCCCGCGTACCGCAAGGTGCCGAGGACCAGGTTGGTCTGGCTGCCCCCGAACAACCGATCAGCACCGCAGCCATGCCAGGCGAAGCACCACCGGCCTTCAGCCAGGTAGCGACCGCACCCCAGGCACCTGCGGTGGCCGAGCAGATCATCGATGGCCGCACCACCTACATCCTTACCAGCATGCTGCAGGATGTGATCAAGCGCGGCACAGGCCGTCGGGCGCTGGCCCTGGGCCGTACCGACCTGGCGGGCAAGACGGGTACCACCAACGAATCCAAGGACGCCTGGTTCTCCGGCTACAACGCCGATTACGTGACTACCGTATGGGTCGGCTTCGACCAGCCGGAAACCCTTGGCCGCCGCGAGTATGGTGGTACAGCGGCGCTGCCGATCTGGATGAGCTTCATGGGCGCAGCCCTCAAGGACAAGCCGGCGCATGCGCCAGCAGAGCCGGAAGGCATCCTCAGCCTGCGCGTGGACCCGGTCAGTGGCCGTGCGGCATCGCCGAGCACACCGAACGCCTACTTCGAACTGTTCAAGGCCGAAGACTCGCCACCGTCGGTAGATGAGTTGGGCAATGGCGCAGCACCGGGCAGCCCGCTGCCGGCCGATGAAGCGGCGCCGATGGATCTGTTCTAAATCTGACAGGCTAACGCCGTCCGTGTAGGAGCGGCCTTGTGTCGCGAAAGGGGGGCGAAGCGCCCCCAGCAATATCTGCTTAGTGCACAAATCCTGGGGGCGCTTCGCACCCCTTTCGCGACACAAGGCCGCTCCTACAAGGGACCGCGTCAGCCGGGACATCGGCAAACAAAAAGCCCCGGCTCTTGCGAGCCGGGGCTTTTTCATGTCCCTACAGCGGCAATCAGCCGTTGAAGACTTCATCCACGCTGTTCAGCGGGTAGTGCTTCGGATACGGCAGGGTAGCAACGCCGGATTCGATGGCGGCCTTGGCCACAGCGTCGGAAACGACGGTGATCAGGCGTGCGTCCAGCGGCTTCGGAATGATGTACTCACGGCCGAATTCCAGGCCTTCAACACCGTAGGCTTCGCACACTTCCTTCGGCACTGGCAGCTTGGCCAGGTCCTTCAGGGCGATGGCAGCGGCAATTTTCATTTCTTCGTTGATGCGCTTGGCGCGAACGTCCAGGGCACCACGGAAGATGAACGGGAAGCCCAATACGTTGTTGACCTGGTTCGGGTAGTCGGAACGACCGGTAGCCATGATCACGTCGCTGCGCGTGGCGTGCGCCAGCTCTGGCGAAATTTCCGGGTCCGGGTTCGAGCAGGCGAACACGATCGGGTTGGCTGCCATCGACTTCAGGCCTTCCGGGCTCAGCAGGTTCGGGCCGGACAGGCCTACGAACACATCGGCACCGTTCAGGGCATCAGCCAGGGTGCGCTTGTCGGTGGCGTGGGCGAACTGAGCCTTGTACTGGTTCAGGTCGTCACGGCCAGCGTGAATCACGCCGCTGCGGTCGATCATGTAGATGTTCTCGACCTTGGCACCCATGCTCACCAGCAGCTTCATGCAGGAGATGGCGGCAGCACCGGCGCCCAGGCAGACGATCTTGGCGTCTTCCAGCTTCTTGCCGGCGATTTCCAGTGCGTTGATCATGCCGGCCGCGGTCACGATGGCGGTACCGTGCTGATCATCGTGGAACACCGGGATGTCGCACTGTTCGATCAGGGTGCGCTCGATTTCGAAGCACTCAGGCGCCTTGATGTCTTCGAGGTTGATACCACCGAAGGTGATCGAGATGCGGCGAACGGTGTCGATGAATGCTTGTGGGCTTTCCGATTCGACTTCGATGTCGAACACGTCGATACCGGCGAAACGCTTGAACAGAACACCCTTGCCTTCCATGACCGGCTTGGAAGCCAGTGGGCCGAGGTCACCCAGACCGAGGATGGCGGTGCCATCGGAAATCACCGCAACCAGGTTGCCTTTGCCGGTGTATTTGTAAGCCAGCTCTGGATCACGGCCAATTTCACGCACGGGCTCAGCAACACCTGGGCTGTAGGCCAGGGCGAGGTCACGGGCGGTGGCAGTGGGCTTGGAGAGTTCGACGCTCAGTTTCCCCGGACGAGGTTGAGCGTGGTATTCGAGAGCGGCGGTTTTCAGGTCTGACATGGTGGGCATTCCGCTATTTACTGTTCTGACGGACCGCCGAGGATACGCAAAGAGCCGGGGAGTCACAAGACTGGTCGGTCACTTGTGTCAAGGCCTTTAGCCTACGACTTTACGCTATAACCCACGGGGGCATACGGCTAACAGTGTGTACAATCCAATAGCGAAATGTCTACATCTTTTAGCCTGAAATACGCTCCAACATGCTCGGATCGGTCAATGGCAACAGCCAGCGTCGCTGCCCGGGCTTCAGGCCACCCTTGCGGGAACGGTCCAGCACCCAGCCACGCGCTTCAACCTGGCGTCCCTTGAGATTATCGAAGAAGCTGGCGGGGAAGTTGCGCTGCAGACGAGCGGGAACCTGCAGTACCACCGTGTCATCCAGGTTCAGCCAGACGCCGCCACGGTTGCGGTCGATACCGTTGATACGGCCAGCGACTACAGCAAAGCCTGACTGCCTGACATCACTGGCACGCACCACGGGCGAACGGCGCCACAGGCCGCTACCGGCCTTGCGCGCCGCTTGCTCGGCTGCTTTCTGACAGCCGCTGAGGTGTACGTTGGGGGCAACGGCCACGCGGTAGCCCAAGCCCTCGCTGAGCAACTGTGCTTCCAGATTGTCGCCATTACGCCCGTAGATATGCGCCAGTGTGCGGCCATATTTGTCCTTGCCTTCCACGCCAGGCACCAGCCCGACACGCCCGTCACTGGCCTTGACCAATGCCTGAAGGCGCCGCTTGGCGGCCTCGGCATAGGGCTCGCTGGTACGGCCGTTGCGGCCGACTTCCGGGGCATTGATACCAATCAGCCGTACGCTGCGGCCATCAGCCAGGCGCAAGGTATCCCCATCCACCACTTGGCGCACCAGCACCTGTTGTGGCTGGTCCGGCAGCGGGCAGAACGCCATGGCGGGAACGTGCCAGATGACGCCCATAAAAAAAGCGCCCACAAGGGGCGCCTTTTTTTGCAGCACTGCGAAACCCGAGGGGTTCGCCATGCGCATGATTACTTCTTGGCACCGAACATACCGAAGCGATCGGCGAACTTCTGTACGCGGCCGCCGGTGTCCAGGACTTTCTGCTTACCGGTGTAGAACGGGTGGCACAGGTTGCAAACGTCGATCGACAGGACATTGCCCAGGGTCGAACGGGTTTCGAACTTGTTGCCGCAGCTGCAGGTGACTGCAACTACTTCGTAGTTCGGGTGGATACCTTCTTTCATGGTCACTTCCTCGAGCTGCGTGCCGCCACCCAACACCAATTGTTGAATACCGCACGTAATTAGGCGGCGAATAATACCAGAGCACAGCGCCAGTGCAAGGTGTCGCTTGCACCGACCGTCGTCTGCTAGGCTCGCCAGTTCTTGTAACGCCCTCCGAGACTTTTTGCGTGTCCGACGTCATCCTGCGCCTTGCCCTGCCCTCCCCGCTGCGTCGCCTGTTCGACTACAAGGCGCCAGCGAGCATGGCGCGCCAGACCTTGACCCCAGGCATGCGCATTCGCGTGCCATTCGGCCGTCGCGAAATGATCGGCGTACTGGTAGAGGTGTGCACGCAAAGCGAAGTGCCTGCCGACAAACTCAAGCCCGCCAGCGCCCTGCTCGACCCGGTATCCGCCATTCCCGCGTCGCTGTTCAAGCTGTGCCTGTGGACCGCCCAGTACTACCAGCACAGCCTGGGCGACACCCTGAGCTGGGCCTTGCCCACGCTGCTGCGCCAGGGCGAACCCGCCGAAATGCGCCAGGAACGCTTCTGGCACATTGCCCCCGGTGCCCGCCTGGAAGACCCGCGCATCACTCGTGCACCGCGCCAGCGCGACGCCCTCAAGACTCTGGCCCAGCACCCGCATGGTGTGGCCCACAGCCTGCTGGCCAAGCTCAACCTGAACAAGGACAGCCTCGACCTGCTGCTGGCCAAGGACCTGGTACAGATCGAAGTCCGTCGCCACCTGCCGGCCCTGCGTCATGAACACTGGCTGGCGCAGCCGGAACTGCCCCTTAACGAGGAGCAACGCGACGCCTTCGACGCCGTACGCGAAGGCTTTGACGGCTTCGGCGCGTTTCTGCTGGCCGGTGTCACCGGCAGCGGCAAGACCGAGGTGTACCTGCAACTGATCCGCGAAACCCTGGAGGCCGGTAAGCAGGCACTGGTGCTGATCCCGGAGATCAACCTCGGCCCACAGACCCTGGCGCGTTTCGAGCAACGCTTCAACGCCCGCATTGCCCTGCTGCATTCGGCGGTGAACGACCGCGAGCGCCTGGACGCCTGGCTGGCGGCGCGGGACGGCGAGGCCGACATCATCATCGGCACCCGTTCAGCCTTGTTCACGCCCATGAAAAACCCCGGCCTGATCATCATCGACGAGGAGCACGACGGCTCCTATAAACAGCAGGAGGGCCTGCGCTATCACGCCCGCGACCTGGCACTGGTGCGCGCCCATCAGGAGAACATCCCGATCCTGCTCGGCTCCGCCACGCCGTCGCTGGAAACCTTGCACAACGCCCTTACCGGCCGCTACCGCCTGCTACGCATGAACCAGCGCGCTGGCGGCGCACGCCCGCCACGCATGCTGCGACTGGATGTGAAGAGCCTGCCACTGGACAGCGGCATCAGCGGCCCGTTGCAACAGGCCATCCGGCAGACCCTGGAGGCGGGCCAGCAGGTGCTGGTGTTCCTCAACCGCCGTGGTTTTGCCCCGACCTTGCTGTGCCACGATTGTGGATGGCTGTCCGAATGCCCGCGCTGCGATGCGCGCATGACCGTGCATCAGCGTTCCGGCGTACTGCGCTGCCACCACTGCGGCTATGACGAACGCCTGCCGCACCAGTGCCCGCAGTGCAACCACGTTGACCTGCGCCCGGTCGGTGCTGGCACAGAGCGCGCCGAAGAACGCCTGAAGGTGCTGTTTCCGGACTACCCGATCCTGCGGGTGGACCGCGACAGCACGGCGCGCAAGGACGCCATGCACAACCTGTTCAGCACCATCCAGCGCGGCCAGCCGAGCATCCTTGTCGGCACACAGATGCTTGCCAAGGGCCACCACTTCCCACGTGTGACCCTGGTAGCCATCCTCGATGCCGATGGCGGGCTGTTCTCCGGCGATTTCCGCGCCAGCGAGCGCATGGCGCAGCTGATTGTGCAGGTAGCCGGGCGTGCCGGGCGCGCCGAAGAGCCCGGCAAGGTGATCATCCAGACCCATCTGGCAGACCACCCGCTGCTGGTGCAGCTCACCGAGCAGGGCTACTTCGCTTTTGCCGAACAGGCCCTGGATGAACGCCGCGCGGCCGGGCTGCCGCCTTACTCCCACCTGGTACTGTTGCGAGCCGAGGCGCACAAGCCGGGGCAGGCCGAAGGCTTCCTCGACGAAGCGTGCGCTGCCGCCGAGCGCCTGGTGGCCGAGCAGCGCTTGCCGGGCATCGAACTGCTGGGCCCGGTACCCGCCCCCATGGAACGCCGCGCCGGGCGCTACCGCGCGCAACTGTTGATTCAGGCCAATACCCGGGCGCCTTTGCATCGACTGATCAGCGCCTGGTTGCTAGTGTTGGAGCAGATGCCGAGCGGGCGCCAGGTGCGTTGGTCACTGGACGTCGACCCGGTCGACCTTTACTGAGCTGCAGCCCAAAGGTTGGCAACCCGCTCCCGGCAACGGATAATGCCCAGTTTTTCCACCTGCGCATCCAGGCGCTCACCGCGCTTGCGGTCGAAAAGAGATCCCCATGAAAGACACCATTCGCCAGCTGATCCAGCAAGCCCTCACCCAACTCGTCACCGACGGTGTGCTGCCTGAAGGGCTGTCGCCGGCGATCCAGGTGGAAAACGCCCGGGACAAGACCCACGGCGACTTCGCCAGCAACATCGCCATGATGCTGGCCAAGCAGGCGGGCATGAAGCCGCGCGACCTGGCCGAAAAACTGATCAATGCCCTGCCGGCCAGCGCCGACATCAGCAAGGTCGAGATTGCCGGCCCGGGCTTTTTGAACTTCTTCCAGAATACCGACGCCCTGGCCAACCGCCTGGACGCCGCCCTGGCCGATGCCCACCTTGGCGTGCGCAAGGCCGGTGCCAGCGAAAAAGTAGTCATCGACATGTCGGCACCGAACCTGGCCAAAGAGATGCACGTCGGCCACCTGCGTTCGACCATCATCGGGGACAGCGTGGCTCGGGTACTGGAATTCCTGGGTGACAACGTCATTCGCCAGAACCATGTGGGCGACTGGGGTACCCAGTTCGGCATGCTGATGGCTTATCTGCAGGAAAACCCGATCACCAGCGACGAGCTGTCGGACCTGGAAAACTTCTACCGCGCCGCCAAGAAGCGCTTTGACGAGTCGGAAGAATTTGCCACCCGCGCCCGCGGCCTGGTGGTCAAGCTGCAAGCCGGCGACCCGGACTGCCTGGCCCTGTGGACGCGCTTCAAGGACATCTCGCTGTCGCACTGCCAGAAGACCTACGAGCTGCTCAACGTCAAACTGACCATGGCCGACGTGATGGGCGAAAGTGCCTACAACGACGACCTGGCCAACGTGGTGGCCGACCTCAAGGCCAAGGGCTTGCTGGTCGAAGACCAGGGCGCGCAGTGCGTGTTCCTCGAAGAGTTCAAGAACAGCGAAGGCGAACCACTGCCGGTCATCGTGCAGAAAGCCGACGGCGGCTACCTGTACGCCACCACCGACCTGGCGGCGGTACGCTACCGCAGCAACGTGCTAAAGGCTGACCGCGCCCTGTACTTCGTCGATCAGCGCCAGGCCCTGCACTTCAACCAGGTGTTCGAAGTGGCACGCCGTGCAGGCTTTGTCGGCCACCCGATGCAGATGGAGCACATGGGCTTCGGCACCATGAACGGCGCTGACGGCCGCCCGTTCAAGACCCGTGACGGCGGCACCGTGAAGCTGATCGACCTGCTCACCGAGGCCAAGGAGCGCGCCTACGCGCTGGTCAAGGAAAAGAACCCGAGCCTGGCCGACGAAGACCTGCGTCACATCGGCGAAGTGGTGGGCATTGGCGCAGTGAAGTACGCCGACCTGTCCAAGCACCGCACCAGCGACTACAGCTTCAACTTCGAACTGATGCTCAACTTCGAGGGCAACACCGCCCCTTACCTGCTGTACGCCTACACCCGCGTGGCCGGCGTGTTCCGCAAGCTGGGCAAGGGCTTTGACGAAGTTGACGGCAACATCGTGCTGCAAGCTCCCCACGAACAGGACCTGGCTGCACGCCTGGCGCAGTTTGGCGAAATCCTCAATAACGTCGCCGACAAGGGCACGCCGCACGTGCTGTGCAGCTACCTGTACGACCTTGCCGGCCTGTTCTCCAGCTTCTACGAGAACTGCCCGATCCTTGCTGCCGAAACCCCTGAGCAGCAGCAAAGCCGCCTGCGCCTGGCCGCCCTGACCGGCCGCACCCTTAAACAAGGTCTGGAACTGCTCGGCCTGGAAACCCTGGAGCGCATGTAAGTTGGCAGCCAAGAAAAAACCCGCACCCAAGCGCGGCGCCAGTCGTCAGACGGCGCCGGCCAAGCAGCCGATCCCGGGCTGGGTATGGATGGCCGTCGGCCTTACCGTAGGCGCGTTCATCGTATTCCTGATGAAGCTCGAGCCGGGTGGCGAAGACATCAAACGCACCAAGCCCGAGCAGCAGAAGCCGGAGAAAGTGGTCGAGGCCGGCAAGCCAGCCCAGGCCACCCCGCAGCAGCCCGTGAAGCCGAAGTACGACTTCTACACGTTGCTGCCGGAGTCTGAGGTAATCGTGCCGCCAGAGGCCGTACCCGAGAAGACGCCACCGGTGCCCGCCCAGCCGGTGGCCCCGGTAACGCCGGCAGAAGCGGCGAAGATCGACACCGCACGGGCCCAGGCGGCGTTGCTGGGCCAGACCCCGCCACCGGCACCGCCGGTGATCAAGCCGGCCGCGACCACCCAGTACTTCCTGCAGGCCGGCTCGTTCCGCAAGCAGGCCGATGCCGACAAGGTCCGCGCGCAGATCATCCTGCTGGGCCAGGCGGTTAAAGTGGAGTCGGGTACGGTCAAGGATGAAACCTGGTACCGCGTACTGGTCGGGCCGTTCAGCAACCGCGAACAGCTGACCGGGGCACAGAAACAGCTGGCCGGGGCCGGGTTCGCCAACCTGTTGCTGCAACAGCGCCAGACCCGCCAGTAACCTTTGAACAGGGGCGCTTTGCGCCCCATCGCGACACAAGGCCGCTCCTATGTATGGACTCGCCCACACTGTCTAATTGCTTTTGAACATAGGAACCCGGTTGCATCTATGTATCAGGC
>NZ_JBNNVS010000035.1:0-58645 GCF_050280665.1 Pseudomonas sp. NPDC089547
TTATTTTTTTTTTGTCCCCCCACCCGGCCGCGTGTCTTCGGGGCCAACCCCCCCCCCCCCTGCCCCCCCCCCCCGTGGGGGTCGGTTCAACCCCCGCGAAGCAGGCGACACCGGTATCAGCCCAGCCGCTGCCCCGAATCCGGAACGATCAGGATGCCAGCCCGCAAGCCATTTTTGACCTTGGGGTTGGGGAAAATGATGCGCGCGCCCTCCTCCTCGACCACCCAGCGCGTCTCGGCCAGGTCTTCGGCCAGCAGGTAGCCCTTGCTCAACTCGGAAAAGTTCTCGATGTCTGCGGGCAAGTGCAGGTGGAAGCTGTCGCTGTGCTTGATGATCTCGCGGGAGACACTGAACAGTTGCAGGCCATCGAGCGAGCCCTCGCCCTCGGGCTCGGTCCCCTCGATGATGCGGATCAGCCGCTCTTCCAGCCTGTCGAGATTGACCTGCTCGTTCTGGCCAAACGGGCGGGCCTTGCCCAACTCCAGGGTGAAGGCTTCGGCATCCAGCTGTTCATAGGTGAAGGCACTGAAGGTGATGGAAGACTTGCTTTGCAGCAGCACCGCCTCCATGCCGGCCGCCGCCAGGCGCGCCAGTTCGCGGCGGGAATGCTTGCGCCCCTCTTTATAGGGGTACAAGGCGAACTGCTCGATCTTGGAACCGCGAATTGCGGTATGCAGGTCGTAATGCAGGCGGCTGCGCCCCGGTTTGCTGAAGAACACCCGGGCAAACTGCTCAAGCTCCGCGGCACGCAATGCCTCGAAACCACTGGAAAGCTCATGGCGGCCGTTGAACAGGCGATTGATGTCCTGCTCGATGAAACGCTCACCCTTGCGGATCGCCGCCGGGTTGCCGAACAGGAACAGCAACCGCGCCTTGGGCTTGATCTTGCCGTTGGCCACGCCGTGCAGCAGCCGTTCGAGCAACTCGATCGGCGCCGTTTCGTTGCCATGGATGCCGGCGGACAACAGCAAGTCCAGCCCGCAATCCTCGCTCTCGGCAGGGCGCACTTCCAACGCGCCCTCCCCCAGCCAGCGCAAACGCGCGCCCTTGGGTGTCACTTGGGTCTTCTCGGCCGGTTCGTGATCGGTGAGGGTCAGCTCAAGCAATTTGCCAAGGGCGAGCATAGGGACTTCCTTAGTGGTGGTGGCCGCAGTCGGGGCCATGGACGTGATCGTCGTCTTCGCCAACCTCGGCCGGCTCCATTTCCAGCTGCAGGCTGACCAGGTTGGTGGCCATCGGGCGCAGCAGCAGGTTGGCGTACTCGGTGTCGTCTTCCTCGACATCCACACCGATCAGCAGCTGGCCACGGCCATCCTGCTGAATCCACACTTCCTTGCCTTGCCAAACCACGGCAAAACGGGTGCAGGAGGTTTCCAGCTGGGTGCCGTCTTCATCTTCAAGGATCAGGCGCAGGGCGTCGGTCATTGCAAAGTCTCTCTTCAAGGTTGTCGTTGGAACGGGTACACCGAGCCCAACTTCAGGATCTGGGTCAATTCGTCCAGTGCCGTACGGCATTCCACCAGCAGTTGCGGGTCGGCAAGGTCCGCCTCGACGAGGCGATCGCGGTAATGCTTGTCGACCCACTGCACCAGGGTGTCGTACAGCGGGGCGGTCATGATAACGCCTTGGTTGACCGCCGCCAGTTCCGATTCCTTCAACGCCACGCGCAAACGCAGGCAGGCCGGACCACCACCGTTCTGCATGCTTTGCTTGAGGTCGAATACCTTGACCTCCTTCACCGGGCCACCTTGGCTGGTCAGCTGCCCCAGGTAAGCCCAGACCCGCTCATTGTTGCGGCACTCTTCCGGCACCACCAGCAGCATGGAGCCGTCGTCGCGGCTGAGCAGCTGGCTGTTGAACAGGTAGGAACGCACCGCGTCTTCCACCGCCACCGCCGCCCGCGGCACACAGATGGCCTGGAAGTTGCCACCCTTGCTGGCCAGTTTAGCTCGCAGCTGGCCAAGCACCGCGTCAGTCTCGAGGAAAGCGTCCTCGTGATAGAACAGCACCTCGCCGTTACCCACCGAAATCACATCGTTGTGGAACACGCCCTGGTCGATCACCGCCGGGTTCTGTTGAGCGTAGACCACACCGCCATCACTCAGCCCATGCAGCCGGGCCACGGCCTGCGAGGCCTCCAGGGTTTGCCGGGCCGGGTACTTCTGCGGCGCCGGGTAGCGGCTGTCGAATGCACTGCGGCCATAAACGAAGAACTCCACACCCGCTTCGCCATAGGCACGGCAGAAGCGCGTGTGGTTGGCCGCGCCCTCGTCACCGAACTGTGCCACGGCAGGCAGTGCTGGGTGGTGGGCAAAGTGTTTCTCGTTGTTGAACATGGCACCCAGCACGCGGCTGGTGGTCGGGTGCTCGATGCTACGGTGGTACTTGCAGTTCAGGTTGGCCGCAGTGAAATGCACGCGACCATCCGCGGTGTCGGCACTGGGGCTGACCGTGGCCGCGTTGGCCACCCACATGCTCGACGCCGAGCAGCTGGCCACCAGCAACGGCATCGCCTCCTTGGCTGCACGCTGGATCACCTCGGCATCGTTGCCGCTGAAGCCCAGGCGGCGCAGTGCGGCCACATCCGGGCGTTCTTGTGGCGCCAGCACGCCTTGCTTGAAGCCCATGTCGGCCAGCGCTTTCATTTTTGCCAGGCCCTGGCGCGCCGCTTCACGCGGGCTGGAGCCTTGCTGGCTGTTGCTTTGCGAAGCCACGTTGCCGTAGGACAGGCCGCCGTAATTGTGGGTAGGCCCCACCAGGCCATCAAAATTCACTTCATAGGATTTCATCGGCTAGGCTCCGTGACTGTTGTTATAGGGTGATGCCCGGCGTCAGGGTCGCCGGCAAGGCAAGGCTGGCGGTTTCCAGCGAAGCCACGGGGTAAGCGCAGTAGTCAGCCGCGTAGTAGGCACTGGCGCGATGGTTGCCACTGGCGCCCACGCCGCCGAACGGTGCACTGCTGGCGGCACCCGTGAGCTGCTTGTTCCAGTTGACGATGCCGGCGCGGCTGCGCAACCAGAAGTACTGGTAGCGAGCGCGTGAATCGGACAACAACCCGGCGGCCAGGCCGTACTGGGTGTTGTTGGCTTCATCGATGGCCGCATCGAAATCGGCATAACGGATGACTTGCAGCAGTGGGCCGAAGAATTCTTCGTCCGGGCGCCCAGCCACGCCAGTGACATCGACAATACCCGGGGTCAACAGCGCGGCATCGGCCTGAGGCTGGGTCATTTCCAGCAGTTTCACGCCACCTTTGCCGAGCAGGTCTGCCTGGGCGCGCATCAGCCCCTGCGCCGCCTGCAGCGAAATCACCGAGCCCATGAACGGCGCCGGCTGCTCATCGAACGCGCCTACCGTGATGGTTTTGCACACCTCGACCAGGCGGGCGAGCAGCGCATCACCCCAGGCACCTTGCGGCACCAGCAGGCGGCGCGCGCACGTGCAACGCTGGCCGGCGGAAATGAACGCAGACTGGATGATGGTGTACACCGCAGCGTCTATGTCCTTGACCTCGTCCACCACCAGCGGGTTGTTGCCACCCATTTCCAGGGCCAGGATCTTGTCCGGCCGGCCAGCGAACTGCTGGTGCAGCACGTTACCGGTGCGGCTGGAACCGGTGAAGAACAAGCCATCGATCCCAGGGTTGGCGGCCAGCGCCACACCGGTTTCGCGTGCGCCCTGCACCAGGTTCAACACACCCGCCGGCAGGCCGGCGGCGATCCAGCAGTTGACCGTCAGCTCGGCGACCTTGGGCGTGAGCTCGCTGGGCTTGAACACCACGCAGTTGCCTGCCAACAACGCCGGCACGATATGGCCATTGGGCAGGTGGCCCGGGAAATTGTAGGGGCCGAACACCGCCACCACACCGTGGGGCTTGTGCCGCAGCACGGCCGTGGCGTCGGCCAGCGGGCCGCTCTTTTCCCCGGTGCGCTCGCGGTAGCTCTGTACCGAGATTGCGACCTTGTTGATCATGCTGGTGACTTCGGTCGCCGACTCCCACAGGGGCTTGCCGGTTTCCTCGCCAATGCACTGGGCCATGGCCTCGGCATGCGCCTTGAGCTGCGCGGCAAACCTCTCCAGCACATCGATGCGCGCTTCCAGGCTCAGTTGCGCCCAGGCCGGAAAAGCCTGCCGTGCCGCCTGCACGGCAGCATCCACCTGGCTTGCGTCAGCGCCCTGCCCCTGCCAGATCACGGCCTGGGTCACTGGGTTCAGCGACTGCAGGCCTTCGCCCCGGCCGGCCTGCCAATTGCCTGCGATGTAATGCGTGGTCATTTATTGGGCCTCCCGGCTTGCCGACAGCGGCACGGCGCGCACGTTGTCACCCGCGCCCATGCGCAGGCGCTTGGCGGTCAACGGGTCGACCACCAGGGTACCGGCGGCCAGCCGCGCAGGTGCCGCCGTGATACGGCAATCGTCGCGCTTGCGGTTGTGGATGATGTAAGGGGTGGCGTCATCGCCCGGTGTGCCAACCGCCAGCACCAGGGTCTGGCTCTCACGCACCGCGCGGATCCTGGCGGTGTCGCATTCGATTGCGGGGCCGGCGTCAAAGATGTCGACGTAACCCTGATAGTTGAAGCCTTCCTGCTTGAGCATCGCCAGCGCTGGCTCGGTGTCTTTGTGCACACGGCCGATCACGTCACGCGCCGCCTCGGAAAGGAAGCAGGTGTACAGCGGGAACTTGGGCATCAGCTCGGCGATGAACGACTTGTTGCCAACGCCGGTGAGGTAGTCGGCCTGGCTGAATTCCATCTTGAAGAAATGCCGGCCCAGGCTTTCCCAGAACGGCGAACGGCCCTGCTCATCCGACATGCCGCGCATTTCGGCGATGATCTTCTTGCCGAACAGCTCCGGGAACTCGGCAATGAACAACATGCGCGCACGCGACAGCAGGCGGCCATTGAGGCCGGAGCGGTAGTCGCCCCGCAGGAACAGCGAGCACAGTTCAGAGTTGCCGGTCAGGTCGTTGGCCAGGAACAGCGTCGGGATTTCGCGGTAGATCTTCAGCTCCTGCGAAGCGCTGACGGTCAGGCCGACCCGGTAGTTGTACCAAGGTTCGCGTAGGCCCACGGCACCGGCGATGGCACTGATGCCAACCACCAGGCCTTCGTCGTTTTCCAGCACGAACAGGTAGTCGGTGTCGCCACGCTCGGCTTCGCCACGGAAGCTCTTTTCCGCCCAGCCAACGCGCTGCCCCAGGCGCTCTTCGTTGGCCGGCAGCGTGGTCAGCCCGGTGGTGCCGGTGCTGCGTGCCAATTCGATCAACGCAGGCAAATCGCTGCTGCGTACAGGACGAACGATCATGCTATCTCCTTGAGCGGCGGCGTCGGCCGGCGCAAAACTCTTCTAACGCATCAATCCCGAAACGTCTGTTACCAGACCTCAGACCGCGACCAGGCGCACGCTGGCACCCTCACCCACGCCCAACGCGTCGGCCGCAGCCTCGCTCAGGCTGACCGGCTTGCCGGGCACCCAGTCGAGCTCCAGCAACACTGCGCGGTAGTCCTGCAACTGGCCATTGCACACCAGGTACGGGCGCCCGCCCTTGGCCGCGCCCTCCTCGATCTTCACCGGTACAACGCGGCTCTGGGCAATCGAGCGAACACCGGAAGTACGCGCATGCAGGGTCGGGCCGCCGTCGAAGATGTCGATGTAGTGCTCGGTCTCGAAGCCTTCACGCATGAGGATGTCAAAGGTGATCTGGGCCCGTGGGTGAACCTGCCCCATGGCCTCCTGCGCTTCGTCAGGCAACAGCGGCACATAGATTGGATAGTGCGGCATCAGTTCGGCGAGGAAGGTACGGCTCTTCAGGCCACACAGGCGCTCGGCGTCGGAATAGTTGAGGTCGAAGAAATTACGGCCAATGGCATCCCAGAACGGCGACTCGCCCTGCTCGTCGCTGTAGCCTACGATTTCGGTCACCAGCGAGTCGGCGAAACGCTCCGGATGCGCCGCCATGAACAGCAGCCGGCCGCGCGAATTGAGCTCGGCCCAGCCACTGTCTACCAGTTCCGGCAATACATAGAAGCTGGTCAGCAGGCTGTTGCCGGTCAGGTCATGACACAGCGACAGCACGTGGATCTTGTTGTGGATCTTCAGCTCGCGCGAAGCGTGCACGAAGGTTTCGTTACGAAAGCTGTAGAACGGCTCGGAGTAGCCCGCCGAAGCGACAATGGCCGAGCAGCCGGCCAGCTTGCCGGTTTCGTTGTCTTCGAGCACGAAGAAGTAGCTTTCTTCACCGTTGAAGCTGACCTCGGCGGCGAAGGAAGTCTCGGAGGCGGCGATTTTGTCGCCCAGGCGAGCAGCGTCGTCCGGCAGCGAGGTGACACCAACGGGGCTGTCTGCAGCCATGCGCTGCACTTCGTTCAGATCAGCCATTTGCGCGGGGCGCATCACCAGCATGGTGTCACTCCTTTGGAATACGGGCCGCTCATGGCGGCACGGAAAAACGGCAGGCGCGTGGGCACCTGCACTGGAATCGGGTATCGCCGGCCCGGCTAAGCCTTGGCTGGGGCCGGCGAAGGGACCACAGGCGGGTCAGCCTTTGGTCAGGGTGGCCACGGCGCGCTCGAAGCGGTCCAGGCCCTCATCGATGTCGGCGTCTTCAACCACCAGGCTTGGCGCGAAGCGAACCACGTCCGGGCCGGCCTGCAGCACCATCACGCCTTCTTTCTCGGCAGCGTTGAGCACGTCCTTGGCCTTGCCTTGCCAGGCTTCGGTCAGCACGCAGCCCAGCAGCAGGCCGACGCCACGCACCTGGGTGAACAGGTTGTACTTCTGGCCAATCTGCTCCAGGCGGGCCTTGAAGCGCTCATGCTTGGCCTTGATGCCGGCCAGGGTTTCCGGGGTGTTGATCACATCCAGCACCGCGCAGGCAACGGCACAGCCCAGCGGGTTGCCGCCGTAGGTGGTGCCGTGGGTGCCGACAGCCAGGTGCTTGGCCAGCTCGCTGGTGGTCAGCATGGCGCCGATCGGGAAACCGCCGCCCAGGCTCTTGGCACTGGTGAGGATGTCTGGCGTTACACCGTAGTGCTGGTAGGCATACAGCGAACCGGTACGGCCAACACCCGTCTGCACTTCGTCAAAAATCAACAGGGCGTTGTGCTCGTCACACAGCTTGCGGGCGCCTTCCAGGTAGGCCTTGTCGGCCGGCACCACACCGCTCTCGCCCTGGATCGGTTCGATCACAACGGCGCAGGTCTTGTCGGAAATCTGTGCCTTGAGCGCTTCCAGGTCGTTGTAGGGCACGTGGCTGATGCCGGTGATCTTCGGGCCGAAGCCGTCGGAGTACTTCGGCTGGCCACCGACGCTGACGGTAAACAGGGTGCGGCCGTGGAAGCTGTTCACGGTGGCAATGATTTCGTGCTTTTCCGGGCCGAAGCGGTCATGGGCCACGCGGCGGGCCAGCTTGAAAGCAGCCTCGTTGGACTCGGCGCCGGAGTTGCAGAAGAAGGCGCGGTCGGCAAAGGTGGCGTCCACCAGCTTGTGGGCCAGGCGCAGGGCCGGCTCGTTGGTGAACACGTTGGACACGTGCCAGAGGGTGTTGGCCTGGTCGGTCAGGGCCTTGACCAGTGCCGGGTGGCAGTGGCCCAGGGCGTTTACCGCGATACCACCGGCAAAGTCGATCAACTCGCGACCCGACTGGTCCCAGACGCGGGAACCCTCGCCTCGCACAGGAATGAAGGCCGCCGGAGAATAGTTGGGGACCATGACCTGGTCGAAATCGGCACGTTGCACCGGGGCTTGCTCAACGGACATCTGAGTCTCCTGAAGAGGAACGCTGGCCTGGAAGTGGCGAGCGATGGGGGGATTGTAAGGACTGATCCGCGCCTGTCCTTGCGGCCAAGCGACAACTTGTTACAGCGCAAAACCCAGTTTTGACAAGGTTTTCGGCAATGCGACAAACACTGTCGCAATCGCGCAGTGTACGGGAGAGAGGGGGCTGGGTGAACGGGTGTTCACATTAAGAAAGGAGGCTGCCTGTGCCGGCCTCTTCGCGGGTAAACCCGCTCCCACAGGATCACCACAGAACTCGAAACCTGCGCGGTCCCTGTGGGAGCGGGCTTGCCCGCGAAAGGGCCGGTACAGGAGAAGGGAATGTCAGCCCTTTTCAGCCGGCGCCGAACTCAACTCGAACGGGCTGCTGCTGCGCCGCTGGTTACGGTCTTCCCGCGGGGTAGCCCCAAAGAAATTGCGGTAGGCACTGGAGAAATGCGGCCCCGACGAGAACCCACAGGACAACCCGATCTGGATGATCGACTTGCTGGTCTGCATCAGCATCTGCCGCGCCTTGTTCAGCCGCAGTTCCAGGTAGTACTGGCTCGGCACACGGTTCAGGTACTGCTTGAAGATGCGCTCCAGCTGCCGGCGCGACACGCACACATGCTGGGCAATCTCGTCGGTGGTCAGCGGCTCTTCGATGTTGGCTTCCATCAACAGTACCGCCTGGGTCAGCTTGGGGTGGCTCGAACCCAGGCGATTTTGCAGCGGAATCCGCTGGCGCTCGCCCCCCTCGCGAATGCGCTCGACCACCAGCTCTTCCGACACCGCCCCCGCCAGCTCGGCGCCATGATCACGGGCCAGCACCGCCAGCAGCAGGTCGGTCACAGCCATGCCGCCACAGGCGGTCAAGCGGTCGCGATCCCAGTCAAAAAGGTGGCTGGTGGCGATGACCTTCGGGAAGCGCTCGGCAAAATCGTCCTGCCAGCGCCAGTGCACTGCTGCCCGGTAACCGTCGAGCAGGCCCAACATGGCCAGCGGATAAACACCCGCAGACAGGCCGCCGACCATGCAACCACTGCGCGCCAGTTGCTTGAGCGCCGTGGACAACGCAGCCCCAACCGCCGCAGGCGGCTCATCAGCAAGCACAAACAGTTTATGGCAGCCTTCCAGGCGGCCCGCCCACGCCTCGCCCGGCAAGCGCCAACTACCCTCCAGCGCAGGCTCGGCCTGCAGGAAGGCCAGTTCGTAGACCACATCCGGGTGCACCCGCTGCGCCACCAGCAACACTTCCTCGGCCAGCGCCAGGGTCAAAGGCCTGGTGCCGGGCCAGATGAGAAAACCGATTCGCTGGGTGGTCATAGGGTGCGGTCCGAAACCTGAGGTCGTTCGAGTCTGTGCGCCGGGTCAGGCTGCGCTCGTCGCGCAGCATGCCCTATTCTGGTGCAAAAATGCAGCTTTTACTTCAGGCTGCCGGAAAGGAACTGCTTCAGGCGCTCCGACTGCGGGTTTGCCAGCACTTCACGCGGGCAGCCGGTTTCTTCCACCAGGCCTTTGTGCAGGAACACCAGCTGGTTGGACACCTCGCGGGCAAAGCCCATTTCGTGGGTCACGACCACCATGGTCCGGCCTTCCTGTGCCAGCGCCTGCATCACCTTGAGCACATCACCCACCAGCTCGGGGTCGAGCGCCGAGGTCGGCTCGTCGAACAGCATAACCTCTGGCTCCATGGCCAGGGCCCGGGCAATTGCCACACGCTGTTGCTCACCACCCGACATATGCCCAGGGAAGGCGTCCTTGCGGTGGGCGACACCCACCTTGGCCAGGTAATGCTCGGCCTTCTCCAGCGCCTCCTTCTTGTTCATGCCCAGTACGTGTACCGGCGCTTCGATGATGTTTTCCAGCGCAGTCATGTGCGACCACAGATTGAAGTGCTGGAACACCATTGACAGGCGCGAACGCATGCGTTGCAACTGGCGCGGGTCGGCAGCCTTCAGCGCGCCGTCCTTGCCGGCCACCAGCTTCAGCTCTTCGTTGTTGAGCAGGATCTTGCCGGCATGCGGCTGTTCCAGCAGGTTGATGCAGCGCAGGAAGGTCGACTTGCCCGAACCACTGGAGCCGATGATGCTGATGACGTCGCCGGCCTTTGCCGCCAGGGACACGCCCTTGAGCACTTCATGGCTGCCGTAGCGCTTGTGCAGGTCTTGGACTTCGAGTTTGTACATGCTGTCGATTCTCACAAAGCGGTCAGTGCTTGCGCGGCGCCAGGTAGCCGAGCCAGCGGCGTTCGGCCATCTTGAACAGGCGCACCAGGATGAAGGTCAGGCACAGGTAGAACACGCCCGCCGTGATGTAGGCCTCGAAAGGCAGGTAGTACTGGGCGTTGACCGTGCGTGCGGCACCGGTGATGTCGATCAGGGTCACGATCGACGCCAGGCTGGTGGTCTGCAGCATCATGATCACTTCGTTGCTGTACTGCGGCAGTGCCCGGCGCAGGGCCGAAGGCAGCAGGATGCGCCGGTACATTTTCATGCGCGACATGCCCATGGCCTTGGCCGCCTCGATCTCGCCATGGGGCGTGGCCTTGAGGCTGCCGGCAATGATTTCGGCGGTGTAGGCGCTGGTGTTGATGCCGAACGCCAGGCACGCACAGAAGGTGGCGCTGGACAGCAGCGGCCAGAGGAAGCTTTCGCGCACCGCTTCGAACTGCGCCAGGCCGTAGTAGATCAGGAACAGTTGCACCAGCATGGGTGTGCCGCGGATTACGTAAGTGTAAAGCCACGCAGTCAGATTGATCGCTGGCTGTTTCGATACCCGCATCAGGCCCAGCGGAATGGCCGCCAGCAGGCCGAAGAACAGCGAAATCGCCAGCAGCTTGAGGGTAGTCAGCAGGCCGCCGAAGTACATCGGCAATGCCTCCCAGACGACGTTGTAGTCGAAGATCATAGTTCAGCCACCTTGACGCCCACCGAGTAGCGGCGCTCCAGATACTTCAGGGCCAGCAGCGAGACGCTGGTCAGCACCAGGTACAAGGCCGCCACCGCCAGGAAGAAGGTGAAAGGCTCGCGGGTGGCATCGGCCGCCTGCTTGGCCTTGAACATCATGTCCTGCAGGCCGACGACCGAGATCAGCGCGGTGGCCTTAGTCAGCACCAGCCAGTTGTTGGTAAAGCCCGGGATCGCCAGGCGAATCATTTGCGGCACCTGGATGCGGAAGAACACCTGGCGGTTGCTCATGCCATAAGCCACGCCGGCTTCGGCCTGGCCCTTGGGAATACCGAGGAAAGCACCACGGAAGGTTTCCGACAGGTAAGCGCCAAAAATGAAGCCCAGGGTACCGATACCCGCAACCAGCGGGTTCAGGTCGATGTAGTCTTCGTAGCCGAGCAGCGGTGCCACCCGGTTGATGATGTCTTGCCCGCCGTAGAAGATCAGCAGGATCAGGACCAGGTCCGGGATGCCACGGATCACCGTGGAGTACAGGTCGCCCAGCCAGGCCAGCCAGCGCACAGGCGACAAGCGCAGCGCCACACCGATCAGACCGAGCACGATGGCCAGGGCCATCGACGACAGGGCGAGCTGAAGCGTCAGCCACGCCCCGTCGAGGATGACTGCCCCGTAGCCTTTCAACATGATGAGGTCCTCGACCTAGAGAATGAAAAATGGTGCAAACCTCAGAGCCTCTGCTGTTTGCACCATTGCACAGGTGAAACCCGACGTCTTAGTTCGAGTCTGGACCGTAGATGTCGAAGTTGAAGTACTTCTTCTCGATTTCTTTGTACTTGCCGTTGGCACGAATGGCGTCGATGGCCGCATTGATACGGTCGACGTTGGCCTTGTCGCCTTTGCGCACCGCAATACCGATGCCGTCACCGAAGTACTTGGCGTCAGTGAAGGCCGGGCCTACGAACGCAAAGCCCTTGCCGGCGTCGGTCTTGAGGAAACCGTCTTCCAGCAGGGTGGCGTCAGCCACGGTACCGTCCAGGCGACCGGCTGCAACGTCCAGGTAGATTTCGTTCTGGGTGCCGTAAGGCACCACGGTGGCACCTTTGGCGCCCAGCACTTCCTTGGCGAAGCGGTCATGGATCGAGCCGCGCTGCACACCGATCTTCTTGCCCTTCAGTTCATCCAGGCTCTCGCTGACAGCCGTGCCTTCCTTCATTACCAGGCGCGCCGGGGTCAGGTAGTAGCGCTTGGTGAAGTCGACCGACTTCTTGCGGTCTTCGGTGATCGACATGGACGACAGGATGGCGTCGATCTTACGCACTTTCAGCGCCGGGATCAGGCCGTCGAACTCCTGCTCGACCCAGGTGCACTTGGCTTTCATCTCTTCACACAGGGCGTTGCCGATGTCGTAGTCGAAACCAGCGATACTGCCATCGGGCTGCTTGAAGGCGAAGGGAGGGTAGGCGGCTTCGATGCCGATTTTCAGTGGTTTTTCATCGGCCTGCGACACCAGGGAAAACACGGACAGCGCCAGGGCGCCAAGCAGTGCGAGCTTCTTCATCAGGTAACTCCATCGGTACGGGGCAATACAAGGCAGGTAACAACTGCCCGATATGCGAATGGGTACAACGCGAGCCGCGCAGGGTTCGACCAAGGTCGCAGACCACGAGCGAGTGAGTGGCATTTTAGCGATAGCCCGGTAGTCGATATTTCTTCAAAGCGACAACTACTTACAGAAGCGCCTGAAACCGCTGCGGGCGATGTTGACAGCCAGTGCAAATTATGCAAAAGCGCAAGAAATAGAACCTATAGACCTAGCAATTCCTGGGCCTATTATTGGCAAAGCCTTGTACTACGGCAAGTGCAGCGTGCCGTGTTACACAAAATGGCCGCAGGAATGCACCAGAACAAGCCAGATTTGTTTCCTGGCGCCCCGAACCTGTGCAGGGCCGGTGACAGAACAGTTACCGATGAATGTCGGGTAACAGTAAAGCAAAAACCCCGCCGGTTGCCTGGGCGGGGTTCCTTTTGGCTGCGCACGCCCCTTGTAGGAGCGGCCTTGTGTCGCGATGGGGCGCGAAGCGCCCCCGGCAATCCAGGCTGCGAAGCTGAAATCCCGGGGCCGCTTCGCGCCCCATCGCGACACAAGGCCGCTCCTACAGGGCCCGCGCGCTGCTCCAGAATCAGGCCGAAGCCAGGTTCATGGCCTTGTGGGTGTCGATCAGGTGTTGCACCACGCCCGGGTCGGCCAGGGTGGAGATATCACCCAGTGCATCGTACTCAGCGGTGGCAATCTTGCGCAGAATGCGGCGCATGATCTTGCCCGAACGGGTTTTCGGCAAGCCTGGTGCCCACTGGATCACATCCGGCGAGGCGATCGGGCCGATCTCCTTGCGCACCCAGTTCTTCAGTTCCAGGCGCAACTGCTCGCTGGCCTCGACACCGGCATTGAGCGTGACATACACATAGATGCCCTGGCCCTTGATGTCGTGCGGCACACCCACCACCGCAGCCTCGGCCACTTTCGAATGGGCCACCATGGCGCTTTCGATCTCGGCAGTACCCATGCGGTGGCCGGACACGTTGAGCACATCATCCACACGCCCGGTGATCCAGTAGTAGCCATCCTCGTCGCGGCGCGCGCCGTCGCCGGTGAAGTACATGCCACGGAAGGTCTTGAAGTAAGTGTCGACGAAGCGGTCGTGGTCGCCGTACAACGAACGCGACTGGCCCGGCCAGGAGTCGAGGATGACCAGGTTGCCTTCGGCGGCACCCTCGATCAGGTTGCCCAGGTTGTCCACCAGCGCTGGCACCACACCGAAGAACGGGCGGGTTGCCGAACCCGGCTTGAGGCCGGTGGCGCCTGGCAGCGGGCTGATCAGGATGCCGCCAGTCTCGGTCTGCCACCAGGTATCGACGATCGGGCAACGCTCCTTGCCGACGGTCTTGTAGTACCAGCTCCAGGCTTCGGGGTTGATCGGTTCACCTACCGAACCCAGCAGGCGCAAGCTGGAACCGTCAGCACCTGCAACGGCGGCCTGCCCTTCGGCCATCATGGCGCGAATGGCAGTGGGCGCGGTGTAGAGGATATTGACCTTGTGCTTGTCGACGATTTTCGACACGCGAGTGATATCCGGGTAGTTCGGCACGCCTTCGAACAGCAGCGTGGTGGCGCCGTTGGCCAGCGGGCCATAGACGATGTAGCTGTGGCCGGTAACCCAGCCGACATCGGCGGTGCACCAATACACTTCGCCCGGGCGATAGTCGAACACCCGCTCGTGGGTCAGCGCGGCATACACCAGGTAGCCGCCCGTAGTGTGCAACACGCCCTTCGGCTTACCCGTGGAGCCGGACGTGTAAAGGATGAACAGCGCTTCTTCAGCACCCATTTCCTTCGGTGCGCAGTGGCTGGAGGCCACTTTCATCAAGTCTTCGTACCAGATGTCACGGTGCTGGTGCCAGGCAATGTCGCCACCGGTGCGCTTGCACACGATGATCTTCTGCACGCTGCTGGTTTCAGGATTGGTCAGCGCCAGGTCGACGTTGGCCTTGAGCGGAGTACGACGGCCACCGCGCACGCCTTCGTCGGCGGTGATAACCACCTTGGACTTGCAGTCGATGATGCGACCCGCCAGCGCTTCGGGCGAGAAGCCACCGAACACCACCGAGTGGATCGCACCGATACGGGCACAGGCCAGCATGGCGACCACGGCTTCGGGGATCATCGGCATGTAGATGGTAACCACATCACCACGGTGCACGTCCTGGCCACGCAGGGCGTTGGCAAACTTGCAGACCTGCTCGTGCAGCTCACGGTAGGTGATGTTGCGATGTTCGGATGGGTCGTCGCCTTCCCAGATGATTGCCAACTGGTCACCGCGCTCTTCGAGGTGGCGATCCAGGCAGTTGGAGGAAACGTTCAGAGTGCCGTCGGCGAACCACTTGATATCGACGTGGTGGTCGTCGAAGGAGGTCTGCTTGACCTTGGTGAACGGCCTGATCCAGTCGATACGCTGGGCCTGCTCGCGCCAGAAGCCGTCCGGGTTGATCACCGATTGCTGGTACATGGCCTTGTAGGTGGCCTCGTCGGTCAGGGTAGTGGCCGCAACCTCGGGACGAACGGGATACAGTGGAGCCGCACTCATCTGTGTTACCTCGGTGTAATAGTTGTTTTTGTATGGAACCGTTTGTAACTGTACCAGAGCGACAAAAGCCATTCGACGTTGGTAGTAATTTGGTACGCCCGTGCCGGTAAAGCGCTCTGGCATGAGGATTACAGCCCGGGCCACGAAAAACCGGGGGGTTTTACCAGAGGATTGTTACAGATTCTGTCAAAACACTTTATCAAAAGACCCACTGTTTCAGCCTTGGCCACAACCCTAGAATTCACCTCGCCAGCAACGGCAAGGCGATTAACAACTGGTAACAGCCCCCACGAAGGCAAGCGTTAATCTCCCTCTAATCCTGATAGTTAAAACTAGCTGTACTCGCGGCGTCATAAGCGCCGCGTGCCCCCTCACGACCTTAGACAGGTAAATAGAAAATGAAAGCTTTACTGGTATTGGTACTTGGTAGTCTTTGCGGCGCGGCGATGGCCGGCGAAGCCAAAGATGCCGAGCAGATTCCGGTTGAACAGTACAGTTACTCGCAGCACCTGGACATTGCCCGCGTCATTTCCATGAGCGAAGTGCCCAATGTGTGCGAAGTCGTGCCAGCCCGCATGACCTACGAGGACTCCCAGGGCCAGAAGCACATTCTCGAATACCGCGTGATGGGGAACGGCTGCTCCAACGGCTGAGACCTGATGAATTGGGGGCCCTGCGGGCCCCTTTCGCGACACAAGGCCGCTCCTACAGGTATTGCGCAGGTTCAAACCAGCAGCAATACCTGTAGGAGCGGCCTTGTGTCGCGATAGGACTGCGAAGCAGTCCTAAGCTTGTTGCCCAACAACTATTCCACAGACTTGTTAAGCGAATAATCCCTCAACTTGTTGGCAATAGTGGTATGCGAAACACCCAATCTTTTGCCTAAAGCCCGACTACTCGGAAACTCCCCCATCAAACTTTCCAGCACCGCTTTTTCAAAGCGCCCGACAATCTGCGAAAGATCCCCCTCCAGCGAAAACTCCCCCAGCGGCTGCCGTGCCCCATAGTCCGGCAAACGAATATGCTCGCTTTTAACCACCCCGCCGTCACATAACGAAACCGCCTGGAACAACACGTTTTCCAGCTGCCTTACATTGCCCGGCCAATGGTATTGCCCAAGTTTATCCATCGCCGCCGGCGCCAGGCGTGGCATGGCGCAGCCAATCTGCCGGCTGGCCTGGTCGAGAAAATGCTGTACCAACCCTTCCAGCCCATCCATGCATTCGCGCAAAGGCGGAATGTGCAGCGACAACACATTGAGGCGGTGATAAAGGTCTTGCCGGAACTCGCCGCGGGCACAGAGCTCGGACAAGTCCACCTGGGTCGCGCAGATCACCCGCACATCCAGGTACACCTCTTCATCGCTGCCTACCCGACGGAAGCAACCGTCCTGCAGGAAGCGCAGCAGTTTCACCTGCAGCCGCGGGCTCATCTCCCCTACCCCATCAAGGAACAACGTGCCACCTGCGGTCAGCTCCAGCAGCCCCAGCTTGCCCTCGGCCCGTGCACCTTCGAATGCCCCGGGGCCGTAACCGAACAGCTCGGTCTCGGCCATCGACTCGGGCAGCCCGGCACAATTGAGCGCCATCAGTGGCGACTGCCCACGCGGGCTGGCTAGGTGGCAGGCGCGCGCCAGCAGCTCCTTGCCGGTGCCGGTCTCGCCCTCGATCAGCAGCGGCGCATCCAGCGGTGCCATGCGCCGCGCCTCACGCACCACGGCAGCCATTACCCGCGAGCTCTGGAAGATGCTGTCAAAGCCGCGCAGCTCCTGCTTGCGCACATTGTAGATGCGCTCGCCAATGCGGTCGGCACGGTGCAGGGTGAGCACGGCGCCAGCCAGCGCCTCGCTGTCATCGTGCTCGGACTGCAGCGGCGCAATATCAGCCAGGAACACGTCGCCCTTGACCTTGATACGCATGCCGTTGATACGCGACTTGTTGGCCCGCACCAGCTCCGGTAGGTCGAAATCTTCCACATAGCGCGCCAGCGGCATGCCCGGCACCTCGTCCACCCGCACCCCCAGCAGCTGCGCCGCCGTGCGGTTGGCGGCGACGATGCTGCCGCCCATGTCGATCGACAGCACCGGGAAGTCCAGCGCGCCCAACAGGGCGTTAAGCTCCATGTGCCGGCGCTCGCTGGGCATCAGCCCTACACGCTTGACCCCGAACACCCCGGCAATCGCTTCGAACTTCGGCCGCAACGCCTGGAACTGCAAGTTGATCAGGTTGGGGCAATGCAGGTAGATGGCGTTGCCATGGTCACCCCCCACCTCGCCGCGCAGCACGTTGATGCCGTACTCCACCAGCAGGTTGAGGATGTCGCGCAGGATGCCAATTCGGTTCTGGCAATGCACTTTGATACGCATGTGGGCTCTCGAAGCGCCAATGTTTTTCAACACCGCGCATAAAATTCGTAAAGATAAGCTGACAAAAACAGGAAAAGCATCAGCCAGATGCCCCGGATTTTCCGACACCCAGGCGCTTTTGTAAAATTATCGTTACGAAACCAAGGGCAAAGGCTCGCATCAGGGCGGGCGTTCCATCGTGCAAACCGACCTAGGCAAGGATATTACTTAGGCATGTCCTGCACATAACAAGAAAGCCCTCACCAGGAGAGCCACATGAAACAGACGCAATACGTGGCACGCGAGCCCGATGCGCATGGTTTTATCGATTATCCGCAGCAAGAGCATGCGGTATGGAACACCCTGATCACTCGCCAGCTGAAAGTGATCGAGGGCCGTGCCTGCCAGGAGTACCTGGACGGCATCGAACAGCTCAAACTGCCGCATGACCGTGTTCCGCAACTGGGCGAAGTCAACAAGGTGCTAGGCGCCACCACCGGCTGGCAGGTTGCCCGGGTACCGGCACTGATCCCCTTCCAGACTTTCTTCGAACTGCTGGCCAGCAAGCGCTTCCCGGTCGCCACCTTCATCCGCACCCCGGAAGAGCTGGACTACCTGCAAGAGCCCGATATCTTCCACGAAATCTTCGGCCACTGCCCGCTGCTGACCAACCCGTGGTTCGCTGAATTCACCCACACCTACGGCAAGCTCGGCCTGGCGGCGACCAAGGAACAACGCGTGTACCTGGCGCGCTTGTACTGGATGACCATCGAGTTTGGCCTGATGGAAACCGCGCAGGGTCGCAAGATCTATGGCGGCGGCATCCTCTCGTCACCCAAAGAGACCGTCTACAGTCTGTCTGGTGAGCCCGAGCATCAGGCTTTCGACCCGATCGAGGCCATGCGTACGCCGTATCGCATCGACATCCTGCAGCCCCTGTATTTCGTGCTGCCGAACATGAAGCGCCTGTTCGACCTGGCCCACGAGGACATCATGGGCATGGTCCACAAAGCCATGCAGCTGGGCCTGCACGCACCGAAATTTCCACCCAAGGTCGCCGCCTGAGCGACCTTGCCGATAACAACTCGAACCGGAAAACACCCCATGAATGCCTTGAACCAAGCCCATTGCGAAGCCTGCCGCGCCGACGCGCCAAAAGTCACCGACGAAGAGCTGGCCGAGCTGATTCGCGAAATCCCGGACTGGAACATCGAAGTACGTGACGGCCACATGGAGCTGGAGCGCGTGTTCCTGTTCAAGAACTTCAAGCACGCCCTGGCGTTCACCAATGCCGTGGGCGAAATCGCCGAGGCCGAAGGCCACCACCCGGGGCTGCTGACCGAGTGGGGCAAGGTCACCGTGACCTGGTGGAGCCACTCGATCAAAGGCCTGCACCGCAACGACTTCATCATGTGCGCACGCACTGACAAGGTGGCGGAAACGGCCGAAGGCCGTAAGTAAGCACTGAAAAACGGGGCCCGGCGGCCCCATTTTTTATGGGAAAAATGTCCGCTGTTCGCCCGCAAAACCGACAAGCGACCGGTAAAAAATCCAAACTGTCATCCAGACTTGTGTATCCTGCCCGAGCTTTGCGAAGCTTCAACCGCGCCTGGCGCAGACTTTTCACTCACACTTGCGAGGAACGACGAGATGCACGAAATCCCGAATCTTCCCTTCCCAAGCTTGAACCCAGAAGAGCCATCCGTGACCGTTCACGCCGAACCGGCAGCTGCCGTCGAGCAGGATGGTGACGATCAATCCAGCGCTGACCAGGAATAAACCGCGCAACCTCCGACAGTGTGAAAACGGCTGACCTGCGGGCTACCCCCGTCATCACGTTTTCACACTGCCCAGAACCCACGTAGGCCCCCATGCCCGACTCACCGCGCCCCCTTGCGGTCACCCTGCAAGTCGTCTCCATCGTCCTCTTCACCTTCATCGGCTACCTGAACATCGGCATTCCGCTGGCCGTGCTGCCTGGCTATGTGCACAACGACCTGGGCTTCAGCGCCGTGGTTGCAGGCCTTGTGATCAGCGTGCAATACCTGGCCACCCTGCTCAGCCGCCCCACCGCCAGCCGCATCATCGACAACCACGGTAGCAAGAAGGCCGTCATGTATGGCCTGGCCGGCTGCGGGCTTAGCGGGGTGTTCATGCTGGCGTGCGCCTTCCTCACTCACCTGCCCTGGCTGAGCCTGGCCTGCCTGCTGGTTGGCCGCCTGGTGCTGGGCAGCGCCGAAAGCCTGGTGGGGTCGGGGTCGATTGGCTGGGGGATTGGCCGGGTGGGGGCAGAAAACACCGCCAAGGTCATCTCCTGGAACGGCATCGCCAGTTACGGCGCGCTGGCCATCGGTGCTCCGCTGGGCGTGCTGATGGTCAAGAGCCTTGGGCTGTGGAGCATGGGCGTGAGCATCATGCTGCTGTGCATGCTTGGCCTGCTGCTGGCCTGGCCGAAGCAGGCAGCGCCCATCGTCAGTGGTGTACGCCTGCCGTTCCTGCGGGTGCTGGGCAAGGTGTTCCCGCATGGCTCGGGGCTGGCGCTGGGGTCAATCGGTTTTGGCACCATCGCCACGTTCATCACCCTGTATTACGCAAGCCGCGGCTGGACCAATGCGGCGCTGACCCTGAGCCTGTTTGGCGCCAGCTTCATCAGTGCGCGGCTGCTGTTTGGCAACCTGATCAACCGCATAGGCGGTTTCCGGGTGGCGATTGCCTGCCTGTCGGTGGAAACACTGGGGTTGTTGATGCTGTGGCTGGCGCCCAGTGCCGAACTGGCGTTGGCGGGGGCAGCACTGAGCGGGTTTGGTTTCTCGCTGGTATTCCCGGCGCTGGGTGTGGAAGCGGTGAACCAGGTGTCAGCGGCCAACCGCGGGGCGGCGGTGGGGGCGTATTCGCTGTTCATCGATTTGTCGCTGGGGGTGACCGGGCCGCTGGTGGGCGCGGTGGCGGCGGGGTTCGGGTTTGCGTCGATGTTTCTGTTTGCGGCGGGGGCGGCGGGTTGTGGGTTGGTGTTGAGCCTGTATCTATACAGGCAGGCCAGGCAAGTGCGCGGCCACTAAGAGCGGGGGCGCTTTGCGCCCCTTTCGCGACACAAGGCCGCTCCTACAGGAAAGCGCGGCCCCTTGTAGGAGCGGCCTTGTGTCGCGATGGGCTGCAAAGCAGCCCCAAGGCCCTCGAACCTAGCGCTGGGCGTACTGCAACACTACTTCCAGCGGGTGGCGCATCTTGCGCTCGGTCATGCGCTTGACCTGGCTACGGCAAGAATAACCGGTCGCCAGCGGCTCCCCTTCCTTGTCCAGCTTGGTCGCCCAGCTTTGCTCGAAGATGGTCCGCGAGGTGTCCTGGTTACGCGCCTCGTGGCCGTAAGTACCCGACATGCCGCAGCAGCCCGTCGCTTCGGTCACCAGTTTCAGCCCCAGGCGGGCAAAAACCTGCTCCCACTGCTTGGTACTGGCCGGCACGTTGGTCTTCTCGGTGCAGTGCGCCATCAGGCGGAAGTTGCCCGGTGCAGTCGGCGCCTGCTCGGGCAGCACATCCATCAACCACTCCTGTGGCAACAGCACTTTCGGGCAACCGTCCAGCCCTGGCACCTTCTGGTATTCCTGGCGGTACACCAAGGTCATCGCCGGGTCCAGGCCCACCAGTGGCACTCCGCAGTCGGCCAAGGCCTTGAGCTGAGTGGCGTTACGGATCGCCGCCTTGGCGAACGCCCCCAGGAAGCCCTGTACGTGCAGCGGCTTGCCGTTGGCGCTGTACGGTGCCAGGTACACCCGGTGACCCAGGCGGTGGGCCAGGTCGATGAAGGCCGACAGCAGTGGCGTTTCGAAATAGCGGGTGAAGGCGTCCTGCACCAGCACGATGCTGCGCTCGCGCTGGGCAGGGGTCAGTTCACGCAGGGCCGGCACGCTGGCCACGCCGACACGGCAACGGGTCAGGGTGGCTTGGAAGTTGAAGCGACTGATCAGCGGGCTGTCGACCATGCCAATCTTGTCTGCCAGCAGCTTGCTGACCCACTTCGAACCCATTACCGCGTTGTACAGCCCCGGCGCGTGGGCCATGTACGGGATGGTGAATTCCAGCGAGCCGATCAGGTAATCACGCAGCGGGCGCTGGTAGCGACCGTGGTACAGCTCAAGGAAGCGCGAGCGGAAGTCCGGCACATTGACCTTGATCGGGCACTGCCCGGCGCACGACTTGCACGCCAGGCAACCCGCCATGGCGTCGTACACCTCGTGGGAGAAGTCTTCCTGGCCCTGGCTGCGTGCGCGGTTGTTGCGCAGGCGCGCTGGCAGGCCTTTGAGCCACGAAACCTTGTTGCGTGCCGCAGCCAGAACGTCGATGTTCGCCTCGCCCTGCAGGCGCAGCCATTCACGCATCAGCGAAGCGCGGCCCTTGGGCGAGTGCTGGCGTTCACGGGTGGCCTTCCACGACGGGCACATGGCGTCGTTGGGGTCATAGTTGTAGCAGGCGCCGTTGCCGTTGCAGTGCACGGCGCTGGGGAAGTCCTGCCACACACGCTCGTCGATGGTGCGGTCCAGGTCGCCGCGCAGGGTAACGCCATCGACCGGGGTAAGGCCCTCGGCACTGTCTGGCGGGGTGCAGATCTTGCCTGGGTTGAGCTGGTTGTGCGGGTCGAACGCGCCCTTCAGGCGCTGCAGCGCCGGGTACAGCTCGCCGAAGTACTCCGGCACGTATTCCGAGCGCAGGCCTTTGCCGTGCTCGCCCCACAGCAGGCCGCCATAGCTTTTGGTCAGGGCCGCCACCGCATCGGAAATCGGCTTGACCAGCGCTGCCTGGGCCGGGTCTTTCATGTCCAGCGCCGGGCGCACGTGCAGCACGCCGGCATCGACGTGGCCGAACATGCCATAGGCCAGGCCGTAGCCATCGAGCAAGGCGCGGAAGTCGGCAATGTAGTCGGCCAGTTGCTCCGGCGGTACAGCCGTGTCTTCCACGAACGGCTGCGGGCGCACTTCGCCCTCGACGTTGCCCAGCAGCCCTACCGAGCGCTTGCGCATGACGTAGACACGGGTAACCGCCTCGGCACCTTCAGCCAGGGTGTGCCCCAGGCGCTCGACGCTGGCATCCGATTGCAAGTGTTCGACAAAGGCCTGCACCCGGGCATTGACCTCGGCCGGCTCGTCGCCGCAGAACTCCACCAGGTTGATGCCCAGGGTCGGGCGCTCGGGGTCGGCCGGGAAATACTCGGCCACGCTGTGCCAGACGATGTCCTTCATCGCCAGCATCAGCACCTTGGAGTCCACCGTCTCGATCGACAGCGGCTTGTGCGCCATCAGCGCGTTGGCGTCACGCAGGGCGTCCATGAAGCTGGTGTAGCGCACGTTGACCAGCACGGCGTACTTGGGAATCGGCAGCACGTTGAGCTTGGCTTCGACCACATAACCCAGCGAACCCTCGGCACCGCACAGCACGCTGTTGAGGTTGAAACGGCCCTGCTCGTCGCGCAGATGTGCCAGGTCGTAGCCGGTCAGGCAGCGGTTGAGCTTGGGGAACGTGGTTTCGATCAGTTCGGCCTGGTTTTCCTGAATGTCACGCGCCATGCGGTACACCTCGCCGACCCGGCCGGGCGCGGCGCAGGCCTGCTCCAGCGCGGCATCGTCGATCGGCAGGCTGTGCAGGCGTTCGCCACCCAGCAGCACGCTGTGCAGTTCCAGTACGTGGTCGCGGGTTTTGCCATAGGTGCAGCTGCCCTGGCCGCTGGCGTCGGTGTTGATCATGCCGCCGACGGTGGCGCGGTTGGAGGTGGACAACTCAGGGGCAAAGAACAGGCCGTGCGGCTTGAGCGCGGCATTGAGCTGGTCTTTCACCGTACCGGCCTGCACCCGCACCCAACGCTCCTCGACGTTGATTTCGAGAATCTTGTTCATGTGCCGCGACAGGTCGACGACAATGCCGTCGGTGAGCGACTGGCCGTTGGTGCCGGTGCCGCCACCGCGCGGGGTCAGCTTGACATCCCGGAAGCGCGCCTCGCCCATCAGCGTGGCAACCCGCGCCACATCGTCGGCGTCCAGCGGGAACACCGCCGCCTGCGGCAAGCGCTGGTAGATCGAGTTGTCGGTGGCCAGCACCGTGCGGGTGCCGTAGTCGGCACTGATCTGGCCACGGAAGCCGCTGTTGCGCAGGGCTTCGAGGAATTCGGGGTAGTTGGCGCTCGGCGCAAGGGTCGACAGCTGGGCGATCATCGAAGGATGGCCTCTTGATATTGGCTAGTTCACGGGATTCCTGTCGCTCCCGCATGGATGTTGCCATGCGGGGATGACGTATAGGCCAATGTTCCTGTAGTTTCACTTCAGGGGCAAACGGATAATCCTGCCGCTATCAATGACTTTTATGAATGAATTACCGCCACCTGACACCGTCCATGTCGCTGCTGCTGGCATTCGAGGCCGCCGCCCGGCATGAAAGCTATACCCGCGCGGCTGCCGAACTGTCGCTGACCCAGAGCGCGGTCAGCCGCCAGGTACAGGCGCTGGAACAGCAACTGGGCCTGACCCTGTTCCGCCGCGAGGGCCGCCAGGTACAGCTGACCGATGTCGGCCGCCTGTACCAGCGCGAACTCAGTGAGGCACTGGGGCGTATCCGCAGCGCCACCCTGCAGGCCCTGGCCTACCAGTCAGGGGTGGGCACCTTGCGCCTGGCCACCCTGCCCACGTTTGGCTCCAAATGGTTGTTGCCGCGCCTGCATGCGTTCTACGGCGCCCACCCGGGCATGTTGGTGCACATTCATTCACGCATCGAAGCCATCAACTTCGATACCAGTGAGATCGACGCCGCCATCGGCGTGGCTAGCCACGACCTGCCGGGGCTGATCTGCCATCGCCTGCATGCTGAAGAACTGGTGGTGATCCTGCCAACGGAGGCCGGCGCGGATAGCCAAGGCTGGAACCCGGCAAGGATCAGTGAAGAGGTGCTGTTGAATGTGGCCAATAACCCGCACGCCTGGGGCGAGTGGTTCTCGCACCATGGCCTGCCGCACCGGTCGATGCGCTTGGGGCCGAGCTTCGAGCTGACCTCACACCTGATCCAGGCGGTACGGGCCGGGATTGGTATCGGGCTGGTGCCACGCATTCTGGTGGAGGAGGAGCTGGCAAAAGGCGAGCTTTACAGCCCCGGGGTGGCGTTTGCCAGCCAGCGCAGTTATTACCTGATCTACCCGCCGCGCAATGAGGCCTTGCCTTCCTTGCGGGCATTCAGGAGCTGGTTGCTGGAGCAGATCTGAATTTTTGCCTGTGCCGGCCTCTTCGCGGGCAAGCCCGCTCCCACAGGTTTAGCGCTGCCTCAGGTCCAGTGATTTCCCTGTGGGAGCGGGCTAGCCCGCGAAAGGGCCGGCACAGAAAACAAGAAACCCGAAGCCAGTCACCTGACTTCGGGTTTCTTCATACTGCTTCAACCAACTTACTTGGCTACGTGACCCGCAGCCCCACCGGCATTCACCCGGCGACGCGGCTTGACCATGTACACCACAAACATGCCGAACAGCCAGACTGGCATTACATAAACCGAAACCTGAATGCCTGGGATCATCAGCATGATGCCAAGGATCAGCACCACGAAGGCAAGCACCACATAGTTACCGTAGGGGTACCACAGTGCCTTGAACAGCGGCTTCTGGCCGGTACGGTCCAGGTGCTGGCGGAACTTCAGGTGCGAGTAGCTGATCATCGCCCAGTTGATCACCAGGGTCGCCACTACCAGCGACATCAGCAGCTCAAGGGCGTTCTGCGGCATCAGGTAGTTGAGCAGCACGGCAACAAAGGTAAAGGCAGCCGATACCAGGATGGAACGCACTGGCACGCCACGTTTGTCGACCTTGGCCAGCGACGCCGGGGCATCGCCCTGCTCGGCCATGCCCAGCAGCATGCGGGCGTTGCAGTAGGTGCCACTGTTGTACACCGACAGCGCGGCTGTCAGGACCACGAAGTTCAGCAGGTGGGCAGCAACGTCACTGCCTAGCAGCGAGAACACCTGCACGAACGGGCTGCTGCCATAGCTGCCACCCGAGGCATCGATGCTGGCGACCAGGTTGTCCCATGGCGTCAACGACAGCAATACCACCAAGGCACCCACATAGAAGATCAGGATGCGCCAGATGACCTGGTTGATCGCTTTGGGGATCACGCTCTTCGGCTTGTCGGCCTCGGCAGCGGTGAAACCAAGCATTTCCAAGCCGCCGAAGGAGAACATGATGAACGCCAGGGCCATCACCAACCCGCTGACACCGTTAGGGAAGAAGCCGCCATGCGACCACAGGTTGGCGATGGTGGCGTCCGGGCCGCCGCTGCCGCTGGTGAGCAGGTAGGCACCCAGGCCGATCATGCTGACGATGGCGACGACTTTGATGATGGCAAACCAGAATTCGGCTTCACCGAAGAACTTCACGTTCATCAGGTTGATGGCGTTGATCAGCACGAAGAACGCTGCCGCCGTGACCCAGGTAGGGATCTCTGGCCACCAGTAGTGGACATACTTGCCAACTGCAGAAAGCTCCGACATGCCCACCAGGATGTACAGCACCCAGCAGTTCCAGCCCGACAGGAAGCCGGCGAAACCGCCCCAGTAGGTGTGGGCAAAGTGGCTGAACGAGCCGGCCACCGGCTCTTCGACAATCATTTCGCCAAGCTGGCGCATGATCATGAAGGCGATGAAGCCGCAGATGGCGTAGCCAAGGATCATCGACGGGCCAGCGGATTTCATCACGCCTGCCGAGCCGAGGAACAGGCCGGTACCAATCGCACCGCCGAGGGCGATCAACTGGATGTGGCGGTTCTTCAGGCCCCGCTTTAGCTCGCCTGAATGCATGTTTTGTCCACTCATGAACGAAGTCACCTGCATTGTTTTTATCTGTGACGGAATCGGACCCACCGCGCTCGTGGCGCAGCGGAATGGGCAAGGTGGTTACCTTGGGTTCCTGACCTCAGGTGCCGCCGGGGCGGATCAACCGGGCGTGATCAAGAGTGCGCTGTACGCAAAAGGGGTCACAGGTAAAACGCGGCGCATTGTATACCCCAGTGCGCAGGCGTCAACGCGCCGCACCGTTTCTGAAGAAAAAGCGCAGCGGTCCTGTGGTGCAGGGCCTTGAAAGGCGAAGTGATCGGCGTACATGGCGCCTCCATTTGTTGTTTTGTCAGCCAGGCTCTGTGGACGGGCTCTTGCACACGGCAATGGCGGCTATAACACCGTGTAGACGGGGGTTTGGGCAAGGGTGGGTGAGGCGGGGGCGGCTGGTTTTGCACATGGGCGACGGCAAGGTTTGTTTACACGGTTTGGTCAAATCTGGAATCAGGGCTGAAATAGCCCACATTTGTATAAATTTCTTTACAAGCCGGTTCAAGAACTTGCCAGTCGTCCGAAATATTCTTTTGCTTCAATATCTTGGGGCCGCTTTGCGGCCCTTTCGCGACACAAGGCCGCTCCTACACAGAGCGCGTCACCTTCAGGCCGGTGCGATCCCCTGTAGGAGCGGCCTTGCGTCGCGATGGGCTGCGCAGCAGCCCCAAATTCTGACAGGCATAAAAAACCAGCCCGAAGGCTGGTTTCTCGATCACCACAAAGGCCAATCAGCCACGCGGCTTGCCGCGGCCACGGCCTGCTGGTTTGTCACCATCGGGCTTGCCCGGGCGCTTGCGCATCTCGCTCGGGCGCTCGGCCACCGTGCTGCCACGGGTATTCTTGCGCGGGGCCTCTTCACGCGGCTGACGCGCAGGGCGTTCGCCACCAGCGGCACCTTCGTGGGCCGGGCGCAGGTTGCGTACGCGCTCGCCACGGCCCAGTGGGCGGGTCGACTTGCGCTGCAGGCGCTCCATCTTGTCCTTGGCCTTGAGCTTCATGGCCGGCAGCGCTACCGGCTGCAGCCCCACTTCAGCGGCCAGGATGTCGATTTCGCCCTGGCTCATTTCACGCCAGCGGCCCATCGGCAGGTCGGAGTTGAGGAACACCGGGCCAAAACGCACGCGCTTCAGGCGGCTGACAACCATGCCCTGGGATTCCCACAGGCGACGCACTTCACGGTTACGGCCTTCCATTACCACGCAGTGATACCAGTGGTTGAAGCCTTCGCCACCTGGTGCCTTCTGGATGTCGGTGAACTTGGCCGGGCCGTCTTCCAGCATCACGCCGGCTTTCAGGCGCTCGATCATCTCGTCGTCGACCTCACCACGCACACGTACCGCATACTCACGGTCCATCTCGTAGGACGGGTGCATCAGGCGGTTAGCCAGCTCACCGTCGGTGGTGAACAGCAACAGGCCAGTGGTGTTGATGTCGAGGCGGCCAATGTTGATCCAGCGACCTTCTTTTGGCCGTGGCAGGCGGTCGAACACGGTCGGGCGGCCTTCCGGGTCGTCACGGGTGCAGATTTCACCGTCGGGCTTGTTGTACATGATCACCCGGCGAGTGGCCTCGGCGGCCTCTTCGCGCTTGATCAGCTTGCCGTCTACGGCAATGGCATCATGCAGGTCGACACGTTGGCCGAGGGTGGCCTCGACGCCGTTGACCTTGATGCGGCCCTGGCTGATCCAGGCCTCGACGTCACGGCGCGAGCCCACGCCAATGCGTGCCAGCACTTTCTGCAGCTTTTCGCCGGATGGAGGGGTGATTTCGGTATCTTGCAGGTCTTGCTCACTCATCTGGGCACCTCCCGGTGTAGGAATGAAAACAGTTTTTTGGCGACGAGCGCGCCAAAAGGCCGGGCATCATACGCGGTTCAGAGGGAGAACGCACTGGAGGGTAGAAGGTTTTAAGGGCTTTGGCAGGGGTTTCTGCCTAATGGTGATGCATCGGCAGTACCGGCCCTTTCGCGGGCACGCCCGCTCCCACAGAGATATCACAGCCCCTGAGGATTGCGCGGTACCTGTGGGAGCGGGCATGCCCGCGAAGAGGCCAGCACAGGCACCCGCAAAAATCAGGGCTGTTCCTTGCCCTCTTCTTCCACAGAAGCCTCAGGCTCCTCTTCACGCAAATCATCAAAATCAGTCTTCAGGCCCTCTTCCATGGCATCCAGTTCCACCAACAGGCTACGGAAACTGGTCTCCTCCTTCGGCTCCGCGACTTCCTCTTCTTCCCCAATGCTGGCATCCGCCAATACCTGCAAGTGCGCCGGTACCGGCGCGTCATCCGGGTCGAGCAGCGGCTCCGGCTCCATTTCGCGCAGCTCGGCCAAGGCTGGCAGCTCATCCAGGCTCTTGAGGTTGAAGTGATCGAGAAACGCCTTGGTGGTAGCAAACATCGCCGGCCGCCCGGGCACCTCGCGGTAGCCCACCACGCGGATCCACTCACGCTCCATCATGGTCTTGATGATGTTGCTGTTCACCGCCACACCCCGCACATCTTCGATCTCGCCACGGGTAATGGGCTGGCGATAGGCAATCAGGGCCAAGGTTTCGAGCAATGCGCGCGAATAACGTTGCGGGCGCTCTTCCCACAGGCGCCCGACCCAGGGTGCATAGTCTTCGCGGATCTGCAGGCGGTAGCCGCTTGCCACTTCCTTGAGTTCGAAAGCACGGCCGCTGCACGACTTGCCCAGTACCTCAAGGGCCTTCTTGAACACGCCGGGCTCGGGGCGCTCGGCCTCTTCAAGCAGCTCGTACAGGCGCTCCAGGGATTGCGGTTTGCCCGAAGCCAGCAAAAAAGCTTCGATCAGCGACGCCAGGTCGCGGGGGTCATTCAGGTTCATCAAGTTCTTCAACAAGCGCTGGGCGAAGCCGCACATGAATGGCGGCGAAAGGTTCATTCTGCACCAGTTCGATCAGCGATTCCTTCACCAGCTCGAGAATCGCCATGAAGGTCACCACCACACCCAGCTTGCCCTCTTCGGCGGCAAACAGCTCGACAAACGGCACAAAAGCGCCGCCCTTGAGGCGCTCCAGCACCTGGCTCATGCGCTCGCGCGTAGACAACGTTTCACGGCTGATCTGGTGGCTTTCGAACAGGTCGTTGCGGCGCATCACCTCGGCCATGGACATCAGCAGCTCTTCCAGGCTTACCTGCGGCAACAACTTGCGCACCTTGGCCTGCGGCGCTTCCAGGCGTGGCACCACGACGTCGCGGCCCACCCGCGGCAGTTCGTCGACACCCTCGGCAGCGGCCTTGAAGCGCTCGTACTCCTGCAGGCGGCGGATCAGTTCGGCCCGCGGGTCGCCCTCCTCCTCCTCGACATCGGCCGAACGTGGCAGCAGCATGCGCGACTTGATCTCGGCGAGCATGGCAGCCATCACCAGGTATTCGGCGGCCAGCTCCAGGCGCACGCTTTTCATCAGCTCCACGTAGCCCATGTACTGGCGGGTAATTTCTGCCACGGGGATGTCGAGGATGTCGATGTTCTGCTTGCGAATCAGGTACAGCAACAAGTCCAGCGGGCCTTCGAAGGCTTCGAGGATGACCTCCAGGGCGTCTGGCGGGATGTAGAGGTCCAGCGGCAGCTCAGTGACCGCTTCGCCATAGACCAGGGCCAGTTGCAGCTGTCGGGGCGAGTCCACTTGTTCAGCCGGCGCCTCGGGTGCTTCTACCTGACTCACGCGTTGACCATGAACGGCGTGGGGTCGCCGCAGCCTGCGCGGATCAGTTCCGGCTCGTCACCCGACAGGTCGATGATGGTCGACGCCTTGAGGTCGCCGAAACCGCCATCGATCACCAGGTCGACATGATGCTCCAGGCGCTCACGAATCTCGTAGGGGTCAGTCATCGGCTCGCTGTCGCCCGGCAGAATCAGGCTCACGCTCATCAGCGGCTCGCCCAGCTCGGCCAGCAAAGCCAGGGTAATGGCATGGTCCGGCACACGCAGCCCGATGGTGCGGCGCTTGTCGTGCAGCAGCAGGCGCGGCACTTCACGCGTGCCGTTGAGGATGAACGTATAGGGCCCCGGCACGTGCGCCTTGAGCAGGCGGAAGGTGCCGGTGTCGACCTTGGCGTACAACCCCAGCTGCGACATGTCACAGCACATCAGGGTGAAGTTGTGCGTCTTGTCCAGCCCGCGCAGGCGCCGCACCCGTTCGATGGCCGTCTTGTCACCCATCTGGCAACCCAGCGCGTAGGCCGAATCCGTCGGATACACCACCACCCCGCCCTTGCGGATGATCTCGACGGCCTGCTTTATCAGGCGCGCCTGTGGGTTCTCCGGATGAATCTGGAAAAATTGGCTCACGTAGTCGTCCTGTTCATAGCGCCAAAGGCTGTTCATGGCTGAATCGACGCCACAGAGGTGGCAGGTCCTCGGGCAAAGGCCGGTAGGCACCGATCTCGCCCCAGGTGCCGGGGCCGTGGAAGTCACTGCCAGCGCTTGCCAACAGGCCGAACTCACGGGTGAGGATGGACATCGTGCCCACCTGCTCGGCCGGCATCATTCCGTTAACCACTTCAAGTGCCTGCCCGCCTGCCTGAATATAGTCGGCAATCAGCCGTCTGCGCTTGCTGCGGGTCAGGTCGTAGTGCATGGGATGCGCCAGGCTCACCCACGCTTTGGACTGGCGCAGGGTAGCGACAGTTTCGTCGAGGGTCGGCCAGTGCTGCTTGACGTCGCCCAGCTTGCCGGCGCCCAGCCACTTGCGAAACGCCTCGCCGCGGTCCTTGACGTGCCCGGCGCGCACCAGGTATTCGGCAAAATGCGGGCGCGCCGGGGCGTTGCCGCTGTCGCCCAGTTCGTGCTGCACGGCACGGGCGCCTTCGAGCGTGTCGGGCATGCCCTTGGCTGCCAGCCGTTTGTCGATTTCTTCGGCGCGCAGCCAGCGACCACGGTGCAGCGCCTCGATTGCCGCCAGCAAAGGTGGGGCGTCGAGCGGGAAGTCATAGCCCAGTACGTGGATGGTCGCGCCACCCCAGGTGCATGACATTTCCACCCCGCTAACCCAGCGCATGCCCCGTTCAATGCAGGCCTGGCGCGCTTCAGGCAGGCCTTCGATGGTGTCGTGGTCGGTCAGGGCCAGCGTTTGCACCCCGTGCTCATGGGCCCGGGCAACCAGTACCGAAGGCGACAGGGCGCCGTCGGAGGCCGTGCTGTGACAGTGCAGATCAACATTCATGGAGGAGCGCTTTCGCTGGAATCGATGTTTGTTATTATGCCGTCACATCCCGATTCTGGCTGCCATTGTGAAACAATTCATCGATTTCATCCCGCTGCTACTGTTCTTCATCGTCTACAAGCTGGACCCGCGCCCCCTGGAGGTCGCCGGCCACAGCTTCGAATTCGGCGGCATCTACAGCGCCACGGCCATGCTGATCATCAGCTCGCTGGTGGTGTACGGCGCGCTGTTCCTGCGCCAGCGCAAGCTGGAAAAGGGCCAGTGGCTGACCTTGGTAGCCTGCCTGGTGTTCGGCGGCCTGACGCTGACTTTCCATAGCGAAACCTTCCTGAAGTGGAAGGCACCGGTGGTGAACTGGCTGTTCGCTTTGGGCTTTGCCGGCAGCCACTTCATTGGTGACCGGGTGCTGATCAAGCGCATCATGGGCCATGCCCTGAGCTTGCCCGATGCCATCTGGGCACGCCTGAACGTCGCCTGGATCGCCTTCTTCCTGTTCTGCGGCGCGGCCAACCTGTTCGTCGCCTTCACCTTCCAGGACTTCTGGGTGGACTTCAAGGTGTTTGGCAGCCTGGGCATGACCGTGATCTTCCTGGTGGCGCAAGGCGTGTACCTGTCGCGCCACCTGCACGACGACCCTTCTACCTCCAAACCCAAGGATTGACATGCTCTACGCCATCATCGCCAGCGACGTCGCAAACTCCCTGGAAAAACGCCTGGCTGCCCGCCCGGCGCACATCGAACGCCTGCAACAGTTGAAGGCCGAAGGCCGCGTGGTACTGGCCGGCCCACATCCGGCCATCGACAGCAATGACCCGGGCGAAGCAGGTTTCAGCGGTAGCCTGATCGTTGCCGAGTTCGAATCGTTGGCTGCGGCGCAAGCCTGGGCTGATGCGGACCCGTACATTGCTGCGGGTGTGTACGACAAAGTCGTGGTCAAGCCGTTCAAGCAAGTGCTGCCTTGATCTGAGACCGCGTCGCCTGCTTCGCGGGCTTGCCCGCTCCCACAGGTACAGCACAAGCCTCGGATTCTGTGCGGTCCCTGTGGGAGCGGGCAAGCCCGCGAAGAAGGCGACCCGGTGCCAGCAGTTATACGGTTGCCATCAGTCTGCGGTATCTTTGCCACTGGCGGGCCGAATAGCCGCCGTCATTGGTTGAATTGAGTGAGTCATGAGCGAGCTGTTACTGATTGATGATGACCAGGAGCTGTGCGAGCTGCTCGGCAGCTGGCTGACACAGGAAGGGTTCACCGTACGTGCCTGCCACGATGGCCAGAGCGCACGCCAGGCCCTGGCCGAGCACGCCCCGTCGGCTGTAGTACTGGACGTGATGCTGCCCGATGGCAGCGGCCTGGAACTGCTCAAGCAATTGCGCAGCGAGCATGCCGAACTGCCGGTGCTGATGCTCTCTGCCCGTGGCGAACCACTGGACCGCATCCTCGGCCTGGAACTGGGCGCTGACGACTACCTGGCCAAACCCTGCGACCCGCGTGAGCTCACCGCCCGCCTGCGCGCCGTACTGCGCCGCAGCCACCCCACCGCCACCACCAGCCAGGTAGAACTGGGCGACCTGGTGTACAGCCCTGCCCGTGGCGTGGCCAGCATCGATGGCCGTGAAATGACTCTGACCTTGTCCGAAAGCCGCATTCTCGAAGCGCTGCTGCGCCAGCCAGGCGAGCCGCTGGACAAGCAGGAACTGGCGCAGATCGGCCTGGGCCGCAAGCTGACCCTGTACGACCGCAGCCTGGACATGCATGTCAGCAACCTGCGCAAGAAGATCGGCCCGCATGCCGATGGCCGGCCACGCATCGTGGCGCTGCGCAGCCGTGGCTATTACTACTGCCTCTGACATTTCCGGGCCGCTGCGCGCCCCTGGTTCATCTTTACCGAGCCTTTACCATCCCCTGACTGCGCTTGACGGTGATCTCCCTAGACTGTGCTCATCCGGTAACCACCGGCCTATGAAAGGAGAGACACCATGCGCAAGACCCTTATCGCCCTGATGTTCGCCGCCGCCCTGCCGACCGTGGCCATGGCCATGCCTGACGGCGGCCCGCGTCACGACGGCCCGCATCATCGCGGTGATGCGCCTTTCCACCAGCTGGACCTGAGCCGCGACCAGCGCCAGCAGATCGGCAAGCTGATGGGCGAGCAGATGCAGCAGCGCCGCGACATCACCGAGCGCTACCTGTCCAAGCTGCCGGCCGCCGACCAGAAAGCCATGAAGGACGAACTGCAAGCCAGCCGTACCAAGACCGACACCGCAGTGCGCAACCTGCTCAAGCCTGAGCAGCAGAAGAAGTTCGACGAACTGCAAAAAGAACGCGCCGCCAAGAAAGCCGAGTGGCAGGAGTTCCAGGCCTGGAAAGCTGAAAAAGGCAACAAGGCCCAGTAAGCTGTCCGCCCAACGCCCGGCCCGCATCACTGCGGGCCGGGCTTTTCCCGTTTAGGAGGTGCACTTGCGTTCACTGTTCTGGCGCATCCTGGCCAGCTTCTGGCTGGCCATTACCTTGGTCGCAGGCCTGTCGATCCTGTTGGGCCACATGCTCAACCAGGACGCCTGGATCCTCAGCCGCCACCCGGGCCTGAATACCCTGGCCAGCAAGTGGGCCAAACATTACGAGCAGGAAGGCCTGGATTCGGCACAGCATTTCCTGGAGCGGCGCAAGGACCGTTACAAGATCGACGTGCAAGTGCTCGACGACAGTGGCGAGGCCGTGGTGCCGGGCACCTTCCCGCGCCGTGCGGCAGCCTTCGAGGCACGCCAGCACAATGACCAGCGGCGCCTGCCGTGGCGCAGGCTGACCGAGGAGTACACCAGCCCTGACACGGGCGAAACCTACCTGTTGATCTATCGCATACCGCACCCGGCACTGGATGCCTGGCACCGCGAAAGCCTGATGTGGCCGCTCAGTGCACTGGGCATTGCGCTGGTGGTGCTGACCTTGTTCAGCCTGCTGGTGACCCTGTCCATTACCCGCCCGCTAAGCCGCCTGCGCAGCGCGGTGCATGACCTTGGCCAGAGCACCTACCAGCAGAACAGCCTGGCACGGCTGGCCGCGCGGCGCGACGAGTTTGGCGTGCTGGCCAAGGACTTCAACAAGATGGGCGCACGCCTGCAAAGCACCATCGGCAGCCAGCGCCAGTTGCTGCGCGATGTGTCCCATGAGCTGCGCTCGCCGCTGGCCAGGCTGCGTATCGCACTGGCCCTGGCCGAGCGGGCCGGGCCCGAGCAGCGGGAAACCCTGTGGCCGCGCCTGACCCGCGAGTGTGACCGCCTGGAAGACCTGATCAGCGAAATTCTCGCCCTGGCCCGGGTGGATGCGGAGCAGGCCCATGCCGAACCCGTCGACCTCAACGCCCTGCTCGGCAGCGTGCGCAAGGACGCCTTGCTCAGCGCGCCCGACCAGGATGTGCGCCTTGAAGCGCAGCCCGGGTTGACCTTGCAAGGTTGGCCAACGCTGATCGAGCGAGCCGTGGACAACCTGCTGCGCAATGCCTTGCGCTTCAATCCCGTCGGGCAGCCGGTAGAAGTGAGTGCATTGCGTGAGCAGGACCGCATAGTGATAAGCGTGCGGGACCATGGGCCGGGGGCGGCGCCGGAGCATCTGGCACAGTTGGGTGAGCCGTTCTTCCGCGCGCCGGGGCAGGACGCGCCGGGGCATGGGCTGGGGTTGGCGATTGCGCGCAAGGCAGCAGAGCGCCATGGTGGCAGCCTGATTTTGGACAATCATCCACAGGGTGGGTTTGTGGCCAGGCTGGAGTTGCCTTCGGAAACTGGCACAGTTTGAGATTGCCGGGGCCGCTTTGCGGCCCTTTCGCGACACAAGGCCGCTCCTACAGGGATCGCGCAGGCCGAGAGCTACGCGGTCCCTGTAGGAGCGGCCTTGTGTCGCGAAAGGGCTGCAAAGCAGCCCCAGCATTCTCAGCCGTTACTCGCCCCAACCACTGACAAAATCAGCCGTTTCCAGAATCGGCGCAGTACGCGGCTCGGTCAGCGGCGTGCCGACATACAGGTAGCCGATCAACTCCTCGTTCTCGGCCAACCCCAGCCCCTTGTGCACGTGGGCATCAAAGGCCATGTCCCCGGTACGCCACACCGCACCGATACCTTGCGCGTGCGCGGCGATCAGGATGCCATGCGCCGCACAGCCCGCCGCCAGGCGCTGCTCGGACTTGGGCACCTTGAAGTGGTCTTGCAGCCTGGCGATAACAACGATCAGCAAGGGCGCCCGCAACGGCATGGCACGTGCCTTGTCCAGCGCAGCCTGGCTGGCATCGCCCTTCTTGTCCACGGCTTCGGCAAACAACTCGCCCAGTTTCTCCAGGCCCTGGCCCTCGATGGTGAGGAAGCGCCATGGCCGCAGTTGGCCATGATCCGGGGCGCGCAATGCGGCCTGGAACAGCGCCTCGCGCTGGGCGGCATTGGGCGCCGGGCCGGTCAGGCGTGGCACGGAAACACGGTTGAGCAATGCGTCGAGAGCCTCCATCGGCTACCCTCCTGGCAGGTGAATGTGCGGCCATTCTAGCGTTTACATCACCAGACCCATAGGTAGAATGGCGCCCTTCCGTTTCGAGTCAGAGCAGATCACATGGCGTTGCCGACCTTAAGGATCATTGGTTTCATCATCGGCATCTTCCTGATTACCCTCGCCGTCAGCATGGCCGTGCCCATGGCGACGCTGGTGATCTTCCAGCGCACCGGCGACATGCCGTCATTCCTCTGGTCGAGCCTGATCACCTTTATCGCCGGGCTGGCCCTGGTGGTACAGGGGCGCCCCGAGCATGTGCACCTGCGCCCGCGCGACATGTACCTGCTGACGGTCAGCAGCTGGCTGGTGGTGTGCGTGTTTGCCGCCCTGCCGTTCCTGCTGACCCAGCACATCAGCTACACCGACGCGTTCTTCGAAAGCATGTCGGGCATCACCGCCACCGGCGCCACCGTGCTCAGCGGGCTCGACAGCATGTCGCCGGGCATTCTCATGTGGCGCTCGATGTTGCACTGGCTTGGCGGTATCGGCTTCATCGCCATGGCGGTGGCGATCCTGCCGTTGCTGCGCATCGGTGGCATGCGCCTGTTCCAGACCGAGTCGTCCGACCGTTCAGAGAAGGTCATGCCGCGCTCGCACATGGTCGCCAAGTCGATCGTGGGGGTGTACGTCGGCTTCTCGATCCTTGGCTCGCTGGCCTTCTGGTGGGCCGGCATGAGCCCGTTCGATGCGATCAACCACGCCATGTCGGCAATCTCGACCGGCGGCTTCTCCACCTCTGACCAGTCGTTGGCGAAGTGGGATATCCCGGCCGTTCACTGGGTTGCAGTGGTGGTCATGATCATGGGCAGCCTGCCGTTCACCCTTTACGTAGCGACCTTGCGCGGCAACCGCAAGGCACTGATCCGCGACCAGCAGGTGCAGGGCTTGCTGGGCATGTTGCTGGTTACCTGGCTGGTGCTGGGCACCTGGTACTGGTACAGCACCAACCTGCACTGGCTCGATGCCCTGCGGCATGTGGCACTCAACGTAACCTCGGTGGTCACCACCACCGGTTTCGCCCTGGGCGACTACAGCCTGTGGGGCAACTTCTCGTTGATGCTGTTCTTCTACCTGGGCTTCGTTGGCGGCTGCTCCGGTTCGACGGCAGGCGGTATCAAGATTTTCCGCTTCCAGGTGGCCTATATCCTGCTCAAGGCCAGCCTTAACCAGCTGATCCACCCGCGCGCGGTAATCAAACAGAAATACAACGGCCACCGCCTCGACGAAGACATCGTGCGTTCGATTCTTACGTTCTCGTTCTTCTTCGCCATCACCATCTGCGTCATGGCCCTGCTGTTGTCGTTGCTGGGCGTGGACTGGATGACCGCATTGACCGGTGCTGCCGGCACGGTGTCGGGCGTGGGCCCAGGCCTGGGCGAAGTGATTGGCCCGTCGGGCAACTATGCCACGCTGCCAGACGCGGCCAAGTGGATCCTGGCAGCCGGGATGCTGCTCGGCCGCCTGGAAATCATCACGGTGCTGGTGCTGTGTATGCCGGCGTTCTGGCGTCACTGACCCCTTCGGTTCCCGCGCCGATGCGGGCACGGTACTCGCTGGGCGTGGAATCGAACCAGCGACGGAAGGCCCGGAAGAAGTTGCTGGGGTCGGCAAAACCCAGCAGGTAGGCCGTTTCCAACAGGGTCATGCCGGGCTGGGCCAGGTACTGCTCGGCCAGCTCGCGACGGGTGTCGTCGAGCAAGGTCTGGAAGCTGGTGCCCTCCTCCTGCAAGCGCCGCTGCAAGGTCCGCTGCGACAAATGCAGGGCCTGGGCCAGGGTTTCGCGCTTGGGCTCACCCTGCGGCAGGATGCGGCACAGCACCTGGCGCACACGGTGGGTCACCCGGCTTTCGGAAAAGCGCGCCAGGTACTCCCCGGCAAACCGGTCGTGCAGCACCGCCATCGCCTCGTTGGCGGTCGGCAGCGGCGCCTCCATGTCGGCCCGTTCGAACACCAGCGCATCATGCGGCGCGCCGAACACCAAGGGTGAATGGAACGCGACCTTGTACGGCTCGATATCCTTTGGCTGCGGCCCCTGCACCAGCACCCGGCGCGGCTGCACCGGCCGCCCGCTGAGCCATTTGCACAGCGCCAGTGCGCAGGCCAGCGATGCTTCGGCACTGTGCCGGGTTGGCGGCAGATGGTCGCCGTGCACGGTCAGGATCAGGGAATAGCCCTCGGGGCCAAGGATAAAGCTGAGGTCGGAGCTTTCCGCGATGATCCGCTGGAAACGCACCAGGCGCTCGAAGCCCTCGGCCAAGGTGCGGCTGGACATCAGCGCGTAGCCCACCACATGGAACGACGCCGGGCGTACCACGCGCGCCATGTTCAGGCCGATGGCCTCATTGCCCGACAATTCGACCGCCAGCTGCCAGAGCCGGGTCATGGAGTCTTGCGGGAAGCGTGCATCAGGGTCGTCGAGGGCAGCAAAATCCAGCCCCAGCTGCTTGAACATGGCCCGGCAGTCCAGCCCTTCCAGTTCGAGTGCCTTCACAATCCCTGATGCCCAACTGGCTGACGTGGTTCTTTCGCTCATGACAGGCTTCTTTTATCGACCGCTCCTGCGGTGAACCCCAAGGATACTCATTTGGCGCCTATTGTCACTGATAGGCTCCGTGAGTCACTCTAGACTCGAATCAGGCTCCACGCCGTGCATCTCGTCCAGAAGTATTAATCCCGGAGCACTGCCATGAACCGCACAGCGCAGTTTCGCAGTTTTGCCGAGTTCTATCCGTACTACCTGGGGGAGCACAGCAACCCCACCTGCCGCCGCCTGCACTTTGTCGGCACCAGCCTGGTGATTGCGCTGCTGGCCTATACCATTGGCAGTGGCAAATGGTTGCTGTTGCTGGCCGTGCCGCTGTTCGGCTACGGCTTCGCCTGGGTCGGGCATTTCTTTTTCGAGAAAAACCGACCGGCGACCTTTACCTACCCTTTGTACAGCCTTGCCGGTGATTTCGTGATGTTCCGCGACATCCTGCTAGGCAAGGTCAGGCTGTAAGGATTTTGGGGCCGCTTTGCGGCCCATCGCGACGCAAGGCCGCTCCTACACCGACCGAGTGAGTTCGGGGTTGTGCGGTCCCTGTAGGAGCGGCCTTGCGTCGCGATGGGCTGCAAAGCAGCCCCATGGCCTCAAGCCCTACGCCATTTCTCGCACCGCCGCCGCTGCAGTCTGCGCCTCTGCCAGCCGGTACAGCTCGATGCTGCCATCCCAATGCTCGATCAGCGCCGTGCACGACTCCACCCAATCGCCGCAATTGAGGTACTCCACCTCCCCTACCTTGCGGATCTCGGCATGGTGGATATGCCCGCACACCACCCCATGAAAGCCACGCCGGGTACATTCGTGGGCAATGGCATCCTCAAAGTCACTGATGAAGTTCACTGCGCCCTTGACCTTGTGCTTCAGGTACGCCGACAGCGACCAGTAGCCGTAGCCGTAACGCGCCCGCCAGTGGTTGAGCCAGCGGTTCAGCACCAAGGTGAACTCGTAGGCGCGGTCACCCAGAAACGCCAGCCAGCGGTGGTAGCGGGTAATCACATCGAACTGGTCACCATGGATCACCAGCAGGCGCCGGCCATCGGCAGTCAAGTGCTCGGCCTCATCCACCAGCTGGATGTTGCCCAGGATCAGCCGGGAGTAACGGCGCAGGAATTCGTCATGGTTTCCTGTGACGTAGATCACCTCGGTACCGCGCTTGCTCATGGTCAGCAGCCGGCGAATCACGTTGGTGTGGGCTTGCGGCCAGTAGATCCCGCTGCGCAGCTTCCAGCCATCGATGATGTCGCCGACCAGGTACACGCGGTCGGCCTGGTAGCCCTTGAGGAACTGCGAAAGGTGTTCGGCCTGACAGTCACGGGTACCCAGGTGTACATCGGAGATCCACAGGGTACGCACGCGTTGCTTGCGCGAGGGACGGGACAGTTCGGCATGGGTCATGGGCAGGCTCCGGCGCAGTTTGCTGGAGACTGGCAGGCGTAGGTGACAGCGCCGTGGCAAAACGGTGACGAGTGATGGTGTGCAGCGAATGAGGCACAATGGGCTTCTGCCCTGCGAGGACTCCCCATGACCGCCGGCCCGATCCTTTCGCTGCGTCATTACCGCGACAGCCTGATTGCCCACAGCCACGAACACCCGCAACTGGTGTTCGGCCTGCGCGGCCGCCTGGAGTTCGAGGTGCAGGGGAAAGGCGCCGGCATTGATCGGCAGGGGCTGGTCGTGGTGCCGGCGGGTGCGCATCACACCTGCGCCAGCGATGGCGGCAGCCATTGCCTGGTGCTCGATGTACCTGGGGAACAATGGTTGCACGAGCAGTTTGGCGAGCACGCCGATGCCAGCCGTCGCCTGCTCGACCGCCCTGCCGCGCTGGGCCTGGACCACCGCCAACAGCAGTTGGTGGATTGGCTGGCAGCCAGCCCCATGGATGACCCGCTGATTGCACGGCAGGGCGCAGCGCTGCTGCTGGCCAGTCTCAATCCCACTGCGGCAGCCAGCGTTACTGCCAGCCGCCGCCTGCCCTATTCCGCCTTCGATGCGCATATCGAGCAACATGCTGCCTACCCGCTGCAAGTGGCCGATCTGGCGCGGCTGGCCGGGCTTTCCAGTGCCCGGTTGCATGCGCGCTTCATCGCAGAGTGCGGGATGACGCCAATGGACTACATTCGCCAGCGGCGCTTGCTCAAGGCGCGGCGGCTGGTGACCCAGACCTTGTTGCCGATGGGTGAGATTGCCGCACAGGTGGGGTACAGCTCGCAGAGTGCGTTTTCGGCGGCGATGTTGCGGGCGTTTGGCTGTACGCCGTTGGCCTTGCGGCGAGAGCCTGGCGACAACTGACAGCAGTCTTGCGACAGAATGTATTTGCCTGCGCCCTTACACTTTGCCTGTGCCGGCCCTTTCGCGGGCTTGCCCGCTCCCACAGGTAACGCACCGCTTTCACGACTTGTGCAGTACCTGTGGGAGCGGGCAAGCCCGCGAAGAGGCCGGCACAGCCAATAAAGATCTTGAGCAAGGACCACCATGAACCACCGCACCGCCCTCGGCGCCCTGCACATTGGCGCGCTGTTCTTCGGCCTGACCGGCGTATTCGGCAAACTGGCCGCCAGCGCCAGCCCGGCAATCATCGTGTTCGGCCGCGCCGCCTTCGCCGTACTGGCCCTGGCCCTGTTCGCCAGCGTTGCCGGCCCGGGCTGGCAACGCCTGAACGGCCAGGACATCCGTCGCCTGCTGCTCGGCGGGGTACTGCTGGCCGGCCACTGGGTCAGTTTCTTCATCGCCGTCAAGGTCGGCGGCGTGGCCATCGCCACCCTCGGCTTCGCCAGCTTCCCTGCCTTCACCGTCATCCTCGAAGGCCTGCTGTTCCGCGAACGCATCCGCCGCAACGAGGCTGTGCTGGTACTGCTGGTCAGCATCGGCCTGATACTGGTAACGCCGGCCTTCGACCTGGCCAGCGAGGCCACCGGCGGCCTGCTGTGGGCGCTGCTGTCGGGGCTGCTGTTCTCATTGCTGTCACTTACCAACCGGGCCGGTTCCGGGCGCTTGCCCGCGGTACAGGCAGCGCTGTGGCAAAACCTGGTGGTAGGCCTGTGCCTGCTGCCGTTCGCAGCCCCGGGCCTGGCCGGCGTAGCCAGCAAGGACTGGCTGTGGATTGCCCTGCTCGGCATCTTCTGCACGGGAGTGGCGCACAGCCTTTTTGTGGCCAGCCTGGCCGTGATCAAGGCACGCACCGCCGCGGTGGTATTCGGCATGGAGCCGGTCTACGGCATTGCCGTGGCCTGGGTGGTGTTTGCCGAAACGCCCACCCTGCGCATGCTGCTGGGTGGTGCGCTGATCATCTTCGCCATCGTGCTGTCCAGCCGCCTGGCCGCCGAGCAGCCGCCCAAGCAGCCACTGGCCGAGGGTGCCTGATCAGCGATCGTTGTGGCCAAGGTCGCGCTGCGGGTCGATCTGGTCGCGCACCCGCTGCTTCAGCACCTTGGCCTCGGGGAAACCGCCGTCGGCCTTGCGCTCCCAGATCTGCACGCCATTGCAGGTGATGCGGAAAATACCGCCAGTGCCCGGCTCCAGGGCTACCCGGCCAAGGTCGTCGCCGAAGGTGCTGAGCAGTTCCTGGGCCAGCCAGGCGGCACGCAGCAGCCATTGGCACTGGGTGCAATAGGTGATGACGATTTCCGGTTTGCTGTCGGCCATTGTGAAGCATCTCCAGGTAAGGGGCCGCTTATACTAGCGGTCTTTAGCCCACGGTTTGAGACTCACAATGCGCCGTTTGCTGTTCTGTTTCCTGCTCACCCTCACCTGCCTCACGGCAGCCGCCGCCGAACCGCTCAGGCCGAAGGTCGGCCTGGTACTGTCCGGTGGCGCCGCCCGTGGCCTGGCCCACATCGGGGTGCTCAAGGCGCTGGAGGAACAGGGCGTGCGCATCGACGCCATTGCCGGCACCAGCATGGGGGCGGTGATCGGCGGGCTGTACGCCTCAGGCTACAGCGTCGCAGAGCTGGAAAAGCTTGCCACTACCCTGGACTGGCAACAGGCGCTATCCGACGCCCCGCCGCGCAAGGACGTACCGTTCCGGCGCAAGCAGGATGACCGCGATTTCCTGGTCAAGCAGAAGCTCAGTTTTCGCGATGACGGCAGCCTGGGCCTGCCGCTGGGGGTAATCCAGGGCCAGAACCTGGCGCTGCTGCTGGAAAGCAAGCTGGCGCACACCGCCGACACCCGTGACTTCGACAAGCTACCCATCCCTTTCCGCGCAGTGGCTACCGATATTGCCAGTGGCGAAAAAGTGGTGTTCCGCCGCGGCCACCTGCCCCAGGTAATCCGCGCCAGCATGTCGATCCCCGCCGTATTCGCCCCGGTCGAGCTGGATGGCCGCCTGCTGGTGGACGGCGGCATGGTCGACAACATCCCGCTCGACGTGGCGCGGGAAATGGGTGTGGACCTGGCCATCGTGGTCGACATCGGCACACCGCTGCGTGACCGCAAGCAACTGGCTACGGTGGTCGATGTGCTCAACCAGTCGATCACCCTGATGACCCGCCGCAACTCGGAAGAACAACTGGCCAGCCTGCACCGTGACGACATCCTCATCCAACCGCCGCTCACCGCATTTGGCGTGACCGATTTCGGCCGCGCCCGGGACATGATCGACGCGGGCTACCGCGCCACCCGCCTGCTCGACCCACGCCTGGCAACCCTGCGCCAGCCCGAGGGCGACAGCGAGCTGGCCGCGGCCCGGTCACCACGCCAGCGCACGCCAGTGATTACCGCGATCCGGATCGAGAACGACTCCAAGGTCAGTGATGACGTGATCCGCTCGTACATTCGCCAGCCGCTGGATGCGCCGCTGGAACTCGACCGCTTGCAGACCGACATGGGCACCCTGTACGGCCTGGACTACTTCGACCGGGTGCAATACCGCGTGGTGCACAAGGGCAACGACAATACCCTGGTCATCAACGCCCGCGGCCGACGCGGCGGCACCGACTACCTGCGCCTGGGCCTGAACCTGTCGGACGACCTGCGTGGCGACAGCGCCTTCAACCTGGGCGCAAGCTACCGGGTCAACGGCATCAACAGCCTGGGCGCCGAATGGCTGACCCGTGGCCAGATTGGCGACCAGCAAGAACTGTACAGCGAGTTCTACCAACCACTGGATGTAGGCTCACGCTACTTCATTGCGCCATACCTGGACTTTGGCTCGCAGAACATCGAAGCCACCCTGGACAACGACCCCGTTGCCGAATACCGCCTGGAGCGCTACGGCTTTGGCCTGAACGTGGGGCGGCAGATCGGCACCAACGGTGAAGTGCGCCTGGGCGTGGGCAAGGCCTGGGGCGAGGCCGAGGTACGCATTGGCGACCAGGACCTGCCCAAGGTCAGCTTCAACGAAGGTTTTTATGAACTGAAGTACTCGTTCGACACCCTCGACAACGTGTATTTCCCGCACAGCGGCGAGGACATTGGCCTGACCTTGCGCAAGTACGACAAGTCGCTGGACTCCGACCAGGATTACCGGCAGTGGCTGTTCAACCTGGACAAGGCCATCAGCAGCGGGCCGAACACCTTCGTACTAGGTGGGCGCTATGGGCGCACGCTGGATGACACCGAAGTGGTGACGTCGAGTTTCGTGATGGGCGGAGCGCGGGAGCTGTCGGGCTTCCGCCAGGACTCGGTATCGGGGCAGAACGTGAGCCTGATGCGCGTGGTCTACTACCGCCGGCTGACGCCACGGGCCTATGTGCCGCTGGACTTCCCGCTGTACATCGGTGGCTCGCTGGAGCGCGGGCGGGCATGGAACAACGACAACGAGTTCGACAGCGGGTATATCAATGCGGCGAGCATCTTCCTGGGGCTGGAGACGCCGCTGGGGCCGCTGAACTTCACATATGGCGCCAACAGTGCGCATGAACAGGCGGTCTACCTGAACCTGGGGCATACCTTCTAGATTGCCGGGGCTGCTTTGCAGCCCTTTCGCGACACAAGGCCGCTCCTACAGGAGTACGCGATCCCCTGTAGGAGCGGCCTTGTGTCGCGAAAGGGCCGCAAAGCGGCCCCCATGGCCCTCAGGATTTTTCCAGGTTGGCCAGAATCTTCGCATGCACCCGCATACACACTTGGAGGTCCGCCTCGTCCACCCCGGTAAACAGCTCCACCCGCAGTTGATTGGCGATGGTTTCGATCTGGTCGATCAGCGGCTTGGCCGGCGGGCACAGCACGATCTTCTTCGCCCGCCGATCCTCCAGCACCGCCTGCCGGCGCACCAACCCTTGCGCCTCCAGGCTGTCGAGCAGGCGCGCCAGGGTCGGGCCTTCCACGCCCACGCTCTGGGCCAGCTCGCGCTGGGTAGGGGCCTCTTCAAAACGGGCCAGGTGCAACAACACCAGCCAGCGCGCCTGGGACAGGTTGAGCCCGGCCAGGCGGCGGTCCAGTTCGGCTCGCCAACCCCGGGACATCTGGGCCAGCTGCATGCCGAAGCGGTGTTGATTGTCGGTCAGGGGCATAAGCAACTCATCGAATAGATCTAATTATTAGGCAGCTAACCATGGCCCGCCCCATGAGGCAAGGCTCGCGCGCGCCTCATTGTTCGATAATCGTCAAAAAGGATGACAAAGGTCAGCAGATGGCGGTTCTGCCTTCGATCCGGTCGCCCCTTACAACTCGAACTCGGCGGCCAGTGCCGCACGCACGCAATACAGTACCCCTTCCGGCACCCGCGCCCCGAACAGTGGCGCTATCGCCGATACCGGCGGCAACTCGCCCTCGCCATCAAGGAAGGCATCCTGCACTTCCATCAGCAGGTCTTCCGGCAGGTCCAGGGCCTGGTCCAGGCTCAGCTCCTGGCGGCCGAGGGCCTCGGCCAGCAGGCTGTACACGTTTTTCTCGCTGCAGTTGAGCTGCCCGGCGATCTGCGCAGGGGTCATGCCGGCGCGTGCCAGGCTGACCAGTTCGTGGCGCAAGTCGAGCACCACTTTCGGCGCATCTTCTGTGCCACCACTGTTGTTCAGCACTTCAAGGAACGCCTGGCCATAGCGCTCCAGCTTGCGCGCACCCACACCGCTTACCTGTGCCATGTCGCTGAGGCTGACCGGCTGGCTGCGCAGCATTTCCAGCAGCGTCGAATCGGGGAAGATGACGTAGGGCGGCACGCTGTGCTCCTCTGCCAACTTGCGCCGCAGGGTACGCAGCGCTTCCCACAGTTCGCGCTCTTCGGCACGTACCAACTGGCTGGCCGGGCTGCCGCCACTGGACGACGCGGCCTTGGCCGTGGTCTGCGGCTTGAGGTCACGCCGCAGTTGCAACGTCACCTCGCCGCGCAGCAGCGGCCGGCAGTTGTCGGACAGGCGCAGGCCGCCGTAGCCTTCCAGGTCGATATCGACCAGGCCTCGCGCCACCAACTGGCGGAACAGTGAACGCCATTCGACCTCGGCCAAGCCCTTGCCGACGCCGAATACCGACAGCTTCTCGTGGCCGAAATTGCGCACTTTTTCGGTGTCTTTGCCTAGCAGCACATCAACCAGATGGCCGACGCCATAGCGCTGGCCCGTGCGGAACACCGCCGACAGCGCTTGGCGGGCCGGCTCGGTGGCGTCCCAGGTCTGGATGTTGTCGACACAGTTGTCGCAATGCCCGCATGGCTGTTCGAGGGTTTCGTCGAAATAGGCCAGCAGCGACTGGCGGCGGCAGCGGGTTTCTTCGCACAGCGCCAGCATGGCGTCGAGCTTGTGCTGCTCGATGCGCTTGTGGCGCTCGTCACCTTCGGAGTTCTGCAGCATCTGCTTGAGCATCACCATGTCCTGCAGGCCGTAGGCCATCCAGGCATCGGAAGGCAGGCCGTCACGGCCGGCACGGCCGGTTTCCTGGTAATAGGCCTCAAGCGACTTGGGCAGGTCGAGGTGGGCAACGAAGCGCACGTTGGGCTTGTCGATGCCCATGCCAAAGGCAATGGTGGCGACCATGATCAGCCCTTCCTCGTTGAGGAAGCGGTGCTGGTTGGCAGACCGCGTTTCTGCGGCCAAGCCGGCGTGATAAGGCAGGGCCGGGAAGCCCTGGTCACACAGGAAGGCGGCAGTTTCGTCGACCTTCTTGCGCGACAGGCAGTAAACGATACCGGCGTTGCCGCGGCGCTCGCCAAGGAAGGCCATCAGCTGCTTGCGCGGCGCTTCCTTGGGCACGATGCGGTAGAAGATGTTGGGCCGGTCAAAGCTCGACAGGAAGCGCTCGGCGCCTTGCAGGTGCAGGCGCTGGACGATTTCTTCGCGGGTACGCATGTCGGCGGTGGCGGTGAGCGCGATGCGCGGCACATGCGGGAACAGCTCGGCCAGCTGGCCCAGTTGCAGGTATTCAGGGCGGAAGTCGTGGCCCCATTGCGAAACGCAGTGGGCTTCATCAATGGCGAACAGCGAGATGTCCAGATCACGCAGGAAGTCGAGCATGCGCGGCTGCACCAGGCGCTCCGGGGCCAGGTACAGCATCTTCACTTCGCCCCGGCGCAGGCGCCCGGCCAGCTCGCGCTGCTGCTCCGCCGTCAGCGTGGAGTTGAGCGCGGCGGCCGGCACACCCAGTTCGTCCAGCGTGGCCACCTGGTCATCCATCAGCGCGATCAGCGGCGATACCACCACTGTGAGGCCCGGGCGCAACAGCCCCGGCACCTGGAAGCACAACGACTTGCCGCCACCGGTGGGCATCAGCACCAAGGCATCGCCGCCGTTGGCCACGCATTCGATGATTGCCGCCTGGCGCCCACGGAAACTGTCGTAGCCGAAGATATCCTTGAGAACGCGCTGAGCCTGTTCGAGCATGTGCAACTCCACAAATCGCCGTACCATCCTGGAAACAGGCTGGACGAAAAACCCGCCCCGCACACGCCAAAAGCGTAAGCGGTTTTTGCCAGGCAGCCGGCAAGACCCGCGCCTGGATGAAAAACCGCGGAGTATACCGCAGCACCGCCCTGCGCAGTGGACCATGGCGATAGACGTTCCCTTACCCTGCTGCCGCTGCAAGATGCTAGAATTCGTTATCGTTTATTCCCCAAGGTAGCCCTGTAATGTCCTTCGCCGAGCAACTGACCCGCCTGCAAGCCTTCCTCGACGCCGACGAGCTGCACGAAGAAGCGCTGGACTACGTCGCCGCCCACGGCTACCTCACCGCCCTGTCGATCAACGCCGAAGAAGTGCCCGAGCGCGAATGGATCGATGCCCTGTTCGCCGAAGAGCCGCACTACGCCAGCGAGGCCCAGCGCACCGAAATCGAAGCCACCCTGGTGGCGTTGAAAGCGCACATTGCCCGCCAACTGGCCAGCGACGAGGAATTCGACCTGCCATGCGAGCTCGACCTCACCGACGAGCCGGATGATTCCGACCTGCGCGGCTGGTGCATCGGCTTCATGGAAGGCGTGTTCCTGCGTGAAGAGGCCTGGTTCGAGAACGCCGAAGAAGAAGTCAGCGAGATGCTGCTGCCGATCATGGTTGGCTCGGGCCTGTTCGACGAACAGCCAGAGTTCGCCGACATCGCCAGCAACGCCAACCTGCAGGACGACATGATCGTACAGATCCCCGAGGCGTTGAGCGCACTGTTCCTGCTGCTGCACGCGCCTGACGAAAAGCCGGCACTGCTCAAGCCACGCCACCACTAAGTCGCCTGTGCGCTACCTGCTGCTGGCCATAGGCTGGCTCAGCGTCGCGCTGGGGGTGTTGGGGATATTCCTCCCGGTATTGCCCACCACCCCTTTCCTGCTACTGGCGGCAGCCTGCTTTGCCCGCAGCTCGCCGCGCTTTCACCACTGGCTGGTTCATCACCCCAAGCTCGGGCCATGGATCCGCGACTACCTCAGTGGTGAGGGCATCCCCCTCAAGGGCAAGGTCTACGCCATCGGCCTGATGTGGGCCAGCATCGGATTATCGTGCTATCTGGTACCCCTGTTCTGGGCGCGTGCGTTCATGTTGACCAGCGCCGTGTTGGTAAGCCTGTATATCGTCAGGCAAAAAACCCTGCGCACACCAAAGTGACATTTTTTTGTCGCCAAATATCACTTTCGCCTAACTGAAATTTCCTTTATCTGAAATTGTTCTGGAACTGCATCAAAGCCCCGTATCAACTGGCTTTCGTGGCCTTGACCGCACTCATCCCCTGCACTTCTTGTCAACGCTGTTAGACAATATCAGTCTTATATGGCAATTTGATATGAATAAATCTTCTTACATATCGCGTTGAATGTACTTAGCTGTGTTGTTAAAAACCTGCAACACTATACGCGATAACTTTATCGTCATTTTTTTGGCGAGCAGCAGGATCAATTCCAGGATCAGGGAGATGTACCATGCGCGTTTTGAACCCCATCACCAGTGCATTACTGTTGGCCCTGGCGAGTGCCAACGTACAGGCGATGTCGATCACCGAGGCCGTCCAGAGCGCCGTGGACTACCACCCGCAAGTAAGCTCCAACCGCAACAGCAAGCTGTCGGCCGATGAGGACGTCAAGTTTGCGCGCGGTGGCTACTACCCTTCCGTGGACTTGGTCGCAGGCTATGGTCGCCAGCGTTCGGACAACGCCACCACCCGTGCCGAAGGTAACCATAACAAGGAAACCCTCAACTACACCCAATCCGAGCTGCGCCTGCGGCAGATGATCTTCGACGGTTTCAACACGTCGAATGAAGTGGGCCGTACCGAGGCTGTCTCCACCTCCCGCGCCTACTACACCCAGGCAGTTGCCCAGGATGTCGCCCTGCGTGCGGTGGAGGTGTACCTGGAAGTGCTCAAGCGCCGTGAGCTGGTGACCCTGGCCAAGAACAACCTGCAAGCCCACCTGCGCGTCAACGACCAGATCGGCCTGCGTAACGAGCGCGGCGTCGGCAGCACCGCCGACCTTGACCAGTCCCGCGCACGTCGCGCCCTGGCAGAAAACAACCTGGATACCGCCGAAGTCGACCTGGCCGATGCCGAGGCCAACTTCTTCAGCGTGATCGGCCGTGCCCCGGACGAGCTGGAAAGCCCGCAGACCATCAAGGGCGAGGTACCTGAAACCCTCGACGGCGCGCGCGACAGCATGCGTCAGAACAACCCCTACATCAAATCTGCCCAGGCTGACGTCAACGCCGCCGAGCAGCAGTACGAAGTGGGCAAGTCGACCTTCTACCCGCGCTTCGACGCCATTCTGGCAACCGGTGCCAACAACAACACCGGCGGCGAGAAGGGCCACAACAACAACGACTGGCAAGCTGGCGTGGAGATGAACTACAACCTGTTCCGTGGCGGCAGCGACAAGGCCCGCCTGCAGTCCGACGCGCACAAGATCAACCAGGCCCTGGATATCCGCAACAACGCCCTGCGCGAGTTGACCGAGAACCTGAGCCTGGCGTGGAACGCCATGAACAACGCCAGCAAGCAGCTGCCGACTGCGCGTGAATACGCCGAGACCACCAAGCGCGTGCGAGCCGCCTACCAGGACCAGTTCGGCCTGGGTCAGCGCACCCTGCTGGACGTGCTCGACAGTGAAAACGAGCTGTACAACGCCGACCGCCGCTACACCGAAGTGCGTTATACCGAGGAGTTCTCGCGCTACCGCGTGTTGGCGACCATGGGTGAGTTGCTGACCAAGCAGCATATTTCGCTGCCGCCAGAAGCGCTGGCCACTACCGAGGTGCGTACCGAGGCGCGTTTGCCCGAGATGCGTTGATCGGGCTAGAGATAGCCGGGGCCGCCTTGCGGCCCATCGCGACACAAGGCCGCTCCTACACGAGTACGCGATCCCCTGTAGGAGCGGCCTTGTGTCGCGATGGGCTGCACAGTAGCCCCCAGCGCTTACTCGGTGCCATGGTTACGCTGGAACGTCTCCACCCCCATTGCCTTGATCTGCCCCTCGATCAGCGCCTCGAACGGTGCCAGCAACGCATCGAAGCTAACCGGCTGCTCCAGCGCATTCAACGCCCCCACCACCGCCTCGATCGTCGACAATGCCCCCGCTTCCGGCGCTTTGCGCAGCCGGTAACGTGAAGGCGTGACAGCCCCCAGGGTCACCCTCGGCAACCCCTCCAGCAACGGGTTCATGTACAGCAGCTTGCGCGCCTTGCGCCAGGTGCCGTCGGGCACGATCAACAGGAGGGGTTTGTCTTCGGGTTCGTCATACGCCGAGAGCACCTGGGCGTCGTCCCCCGGGAACAGCAGCGCCGGGCGGTAACCGGGCGTCGCCAACAGTCCACTCAAGTCATCGAACACCTCTGCAATGCGCAACTCGGCATTGTTCAAGCCGAGGGCAGCCAGGCGCGCAGTATTCAGGGCATGGGCGGTTTCACTGGGGTGCTGCAGCAGGATGACGCGGGTGCGGCTGTCGAGCGCGGGAATCAGTGGGCAAAGGCAATGGTCGAGCGGGCGCTGACAGCGCTCGCAGCGGGGTCTGGGCATGGGGGTCTCCTTGGCGGGGACATTTTGCCACAGAACCGGGGCCCGCTTGGCGGGCCCGGCAATTTCAGCGGTTGAAGCGCTCCGCCAAGCTATGCAGGTACTCGGCCATACGCTCCAGGTCCTGGCTGATCTCCGCACCCTGCCTGGCCTGCCCGGCACTCTGGTCACACAACTGGGCAATCCTCACGATCTGTTGGTTGATGTCCTCGGCCACATGGCTCTGCTGCTCCGACGCCGTCGCCATCTGCTGGCTCATGCCAGTGATACGGCTGACCGCCTGGGCTATGCCGCTCAACGCCGCCTGCACGGCCTCGACGCTGTGCACGCTGTCCCGCGAGATCTGCTCACCCCGGCTGGCAGTGCTCACCGCTCGCTCGGCACCTGCACGCAGCGAGGCAATGATGTGGTGAATCTCATCGGTCGAGGCACGGGTGCGCTGGGCCAGCGAACGTACTTCATCCGCCACCACGGCAAACCCGCGCCCCTGCTCGCCGGCACGCGCCGCCTCGATGGCTGCGTTCAGTGCCAACAGGTTGGTCTGCTCGGCTATCGAGGTGATCACATCGACCACGCTGCCAATCGACTGGGTTTGCTCGGCCAATGCATTGACCGCCTGGCCGATGTCATTGACCGCATCACTCATGCTGCCCATGGCCTTGAGGCTTTGCAGCGCCAGCTCGCTGCCCTGTTGCGCCAGCTGGTCGGCATCACCCGCCGCATGTGCCGTACTCTGCACGTTGTGGGTCACTTGCTGGATGGTCGCAGCCATCTGCGCGATGGCCGTGGCGGACTGGTCGGTCTCGCTGCGCTGGCGGTCGAGCATTTGCGCTTGCGCATCCGACAGATCGGATGACTGCGCCGCCCGCGACTTCACCCCCACGCCTGCATCCACCAAACGGGTCAAAGCCGTTTGCAGCCGTGCTTCTTCACTGATGATGGCCAGGTCGAGCTGGCCCTGCAGCCCGGGATTGTCGCTATAGGTCAGCGCCACCAGCGGGCTGGTGAAGGCCTTGGGGTGCTCGGCCAGCGTACGGCGGATGGCCTGGTTCTGCCGGTGCTCGACCAGGTACCAGGCCAGCAGCAGGCTGGCCATCAGCACCCCAAGCGCTGCATAGGGTGGCAGCCACAGGTAGCCCGCCGCCGACAGCAGGCCCGCGCCAATCAACGGCCAGCCATGCCCCAGGCCATGCCCAAGCCGCGCCGCCCAGGGCACCGCGGCATGGCCGGCCCGCAGCCGTGCATACAATGCCTCGGCACGGCGGATCTGCTCACGCGTGGGCACCGAACGTACCGACTCATAGCCACTGATGCGGCCCTGCTCGTAAATCGCCGTGACATAGGCGCTGACCCAATAGTAGTCGCCGTTCTTGGCCCTGTTCTTGACCACCCCCATCCACGGCTTGCCCTGCTTGATGGTCTCCCACATATGCCCGAACACCGCCGGTGGCATATCCGGGTGGCGCACCAGGTTGTGGGGTTGGCCGACCAGCTCGTCGTAGGTAAAGCCGCTGATCGCCACGAAGGCGTCGTTGCAGTAGGTGATACGGCTGTTCAAGTCCGTGGTGGAAATCAGGCGTTGATCGCTGGAAAAGGTTCTTTCGTGCTCAGTGACGGGCAAATTCATGCGCATCTTGGGCGATCCTTGCAGGATGAATGGGGGAAAAATCATCAGCGCAAGTTGATATGTAGCAGAGCGCTATCAGGTTAGCGGCCAGCCCATGCAGGAAATTAGAGCCTCCCGACGAAATACATGAACAGCGTGTTTATCAACCCACATTGAGCTGGCTTTTCAGCAGGTCGCGGAAGGTCTGGATCAGCGGCTCGCGGGTGCGCCCACGGCGAATGATCAGCGAGAACGGTGCCTGATAACCAAAGGTCGACGGCGACAGCACCCGCAAGTCGCCCTTGTCGACCCAGGCCTGCGCGTAGTGCTCGGGCAAATAGCCGATATAAGCACCGGAAAGGATCAGGATCAACTGCGCCTCCATACTCTCCACTGTCGCCGCACTGTGCTTGAAACCATGCCGGGCCAGCTCGGCCTGGCTCCAGTAGCCACGCCCGACCATGCGTTGCTGGGTCACCACCTGCTCGGGGATGCGCCGCTCGGTGTACAGCGGGTGGCGGCTGCTGCAGTACAGCCAGTGCTGTTCACGGTACAACGGCTGGTAGAGCAGGCCACTCATGCGCGAGGAGAACGCACCAATGGCCAAGTCCAGGCGGTTGTCCTGTACGCCCAGTTGCAGTTCGTACGGGCTGGACACCGACAGGTGCAGGTGCACCGCCGGATGCTCCTGGCTGTAGGCACCGATGGCTTCGGCCAGCGGCAAGGCCCGGTCACCAACCGTGGAGTCGATCACCCCAAGGTTGAGGGTGCCACGCAGTTCGCCCTTGAGGGCAGCGGCATACTGCTCGAAGCCGTCCAGTTCAGCCAGCAGGCGCAGGGTTTCCTGATGGAACAGTTCGCCCTTGCTGGTCAAGCTGAAACCGCCACGCCCACGGTGGCACAGCACAATGCCCAGTGCGCTTTCCAACTGGCTCATGTAGGTGCTGATGGCCGAAGTCGACAGGTTCAGGTCACGCTGCGCGTTGGCGAAGCCCTGGTGGCGCACCACGCTGACAAAGATGCGCAGCAGTTTCAGGTCGGGCAAGGTCGAGGCCATGGTGCAACGATTCCGCAACAGTATTAGCGCGCAGTCTAACCGCTGCGGCCAGCTTTAGTTCAGAAATTCCTGAACTAAGTTTTTGTCGGTAGCGATTCTTCCCCGCCACTACCTTGAGCAGACTTGGCCGAAATGTCCCTGCCCGCCGGCAACTCCCCCGTGGAAGGCGCGCGGCGGCACAGGTTCGAACAAACAGAACAATCGACCGACTGATGAGGCCCACCGTGGACAAGACTCTCCACCAACCACTGGGCGGCAACGAAATGCCGCGTTTCGGCGGCATCGCCACCATGCTCCGTCTCCCCCACCTGCAAAGCGCCGAAGGCCTGGATGCCGCCTTCATCGGCGTGCCACTGGACATCGGCACCTCGCTGCGCTCCGGCACCCGCTTCGGGCCACGGCAGATCCGCGCCGAATCGGTCATGATCCGCCCTTACAACATGGCCACCGGGGCTGCACCGTTCGACTCGCTGTCTGTTGCCGACATCGGTGACGTGGCGATCAACACCTTCAACCTGCTCGACGCCGTGCGCATTATCGAAGAAGCCTACGATGAAATCGTCGAGCACAATGTCATCCCGATGACGCTGGGCGGCGACCACACCATCACCCTGCCGATCCTGCGTGCGCTGCACAAGAAGCACGGCAAGATCGGCCTGGTGCACATCGATGCCCACGCCGACGTCAACGACCACATGTTCGGCGAGAAGATCGCCCACGGCACCACCTTCCGCCGTGCCGTGGAAGAAGGCCTGCTCGATTGCGACCGCGTGGTGCAGATCGGCCTGCGCGCCCAGGGCTACACCGCCGACGACTTCAACTGGAGCCGCCGCCAGGGCTTTCGCGTAGTGCAGGCCGAAGAGTGCTGGCACAAGTCGCTGGAACCACTGATGGCTGAAGTACGGGAAAAGGTCGGCGGCGGCCCGGTGTACCTGTCGTTCGACATCGACGGCATCGACCCGGCCTGGGCGCCTGGCACCGGCACCCCGGAAATCGGCGGCTTGACCACCATCCAGGCGATGGAGATCATTCGCGGCTGCCACGGCCTGGACCTGATCGGCTGTGACCTTGTCGAAGTCTCCCCGCCTTACGACACCACCGGCAACACCTCGCTGCTCGGTGCCAACCTGCTGTTCGAGATGCTCTGCGTGCTACCGGGCGTAGTGCGTCGTTAACACCGCTACACCCCGGCAGGAGCCATGAGGGAGGGCCACAGAGGCCCGCCAACAACACGACAAGACCGCCGGGCGCCGAAAACGCGCCCGCGTGGTCGATCTCGCCATAATAAAGATAATCGGGAGACCCCCAATGGCCTTGGACATCATTGTTGTAATGATCTATACCGCCGGCATGCTAGGGCTTGGCTGGTATGGCATGCGGCGCGCGAAAACCCATGAAGACTACCTGGTAGCCGGGCGTAACCTCGGCCCGGTCCTGTACATGGGCACCATGGCCACCACCGTGCTGGGTGGCGCTTCTACCGTTGGCACCGTGCGCCTGGGCTACGTCCACGGCATCTCCGGCTTCTGGCTGTGCGCAGCCCTGGGCCTGGGCATCATTGCCATCAACCTGTTCCTGGCCAAGCCGTTGCTGCGCCTGCGCATCTTCACCGTGACCCAGGTGCTCGAGCAGCGCTACAACCCTACCGCGCGCCAGGCCAGTGCCGTGATCATGCTGGCTTATGCACTGATGATCGGCGTTACCTCGACCCTGGCCATGGCCACCGTGCTGCAAGTGCTGCTCGACTTGCCGTTCTGGGCCTCGCTGCTGCTCGGCGGCGGTGTGGTAGTGCTGTATTCGACCATTGGCGGCATGTGGTCGCTGACCCTGACCGACATCGTGCAGTTCGTGATCAAGACCGTCGGCCTGATGTTCATCCTGCTGCCAGTGTGCCTGTACAAGGCCGGTGGCTGGGACACCCTGGTGGCCAAGTTGCCGGCGGCCAGCTTCCAGCTGACCACCATTGGCTGGGACACCATCATCACCTACTTCCTGATCTACTTCTTCGGCATCCTGATCGGCCAGGACATCTGGCAGCGTGTGTTCACTGCACGTGACGAGAAGGTCTGCCAGCGTGCCGGTACCGTTGCCGGTGTGTACTGCGTGTTGTACGGCCTGGCTTGCGCGGCCATCGGCATGGCCGCCCATGTGCTGATGCCCGACCTGGCCAACCCGAACAACGCCTTTGCCGAGATGATCAAGAGTACCCTGCCCGATGGCATCCGTGGCCTGCTGATGGCAGCTGCCCTGGCGGCGATGATGTCCACCGCCAGTGCCGGCCTGCTGGCTGCCTCGACCACCGTGACCGAAGACCTGCTGCCCAAGCTGCGCGGCGGCAAACAGTCGAGCCTGGGTCTCAGCCGGCTGTTCACCTTGCTCACCGGCCTGGTGGTATTGGGCATCGCGCTGATGGTGAACGACGTGATCAACGCCCTGACCCTCGCCTATAACCTTCTGGTCGGCGGCATGCTGATCCCGCTGATCGGGGCGATCTTCTGGAAGCGTGCGACCACCGCCGGCGCCATCGCCAGCATGTCGCTGGGCTTTGCCACCGCCCTGCTGTTCATGTTCAAGGATGGGCTGGAGGCCAATACCCCGATCTACTACAGCCTGGCTGTTGGCCTGGTGAGCTTTGTGGTGGTTAGCCTGATGTCGCGTAAACCCGTCGGTGCCGTGAACCTGGCCTGATAGTTCCTGGTTGCCTGCACTGGCCTCTTCGCGGGTAAACCCGCGAAGAGGCCGGTACAAGCAACGCACAACCAGCAGACACAAAAAGGCCGCTGCACCCACCCAGGTGCAGCGGCCTTTGTCTTGCTCTTCAGTAGGATCAGCGACGACGGGGTTGGCGCTTGCGCTGCTCTTCATCAGTCGGGATCGGCACCGGCTGCAAGGGTGGTGGAATCAGCCCCAAGGCGACCGCCAGGTCGTGGAGCCAGTTGGACAGTGGTTTATTCATAATGCCCCCTTGACGGGTCAGCCTCACGGCAAATCAATCCTGCGATGTTTCATACAGATCATAGCCCGATGTCCTGTATTACGCATGCCTCTACTCTTACAGATAAGGGCCATTTTGACCCGGATCAAGCCGTGGCGGCGCATTCCGACGACTGGTCAATCGTTTCGCTTTGTTGCAAATCGATCCACGCCTGCAAATTTGCCCCGCGCATGCCCTGGCGCCACATCAGCCAGGTGACCGCCTGATCGAACGGCGCCTGCAGCGGGTGCACCCTTACCCGGTCACGCCCGGGCAGGCTGTCGAGCATCGAGCGGGCCATCATCGCCACCCCTGCCCCCGCGATCACGCAGGCCAGCATGCTCTGGTACGACTCGATCTCCATCACCCGCCCCATCGGTGTATGGGCATGGGCATACCAGGCCTCCAGGCGCATACGGTACGAGCAACCCTGGCGAAAGGTGAACACGGCCTTGCCCACCACGTCCTTGGCGCTGTGCACCGCTGGGTGCTCGGGGCTGGTGATCAACACCAACTGCTCATCACACAACGGCACGCCATCCAGCCCGGCCAGGTTCAGCGGGCCGTCTACCAGCGCGGCATCCAGGCTGTGGTTGAGCAGGCCTTCGAGCAACTCGCCGCTGGGCGCGGCGCGCACCTGCAGGTTCACCGCCGGGTAAGCCTGGTGATAACGCGCCAGCAGCGCCGGCAGGTGGGTCGCAGCGGTGCTGTACATGGTACCCAGCACAAAATCACCGGCAGGCTGGCCGCCACGCACGGCGGCCAGCGCCTCGTCGCGCAGGACCGCCATGCGGTTGGCGTAGTCCAGCAGCACCTTGCCTGCCGGCGACAGTTGCAAGCGCTGGCGTTCACGCAGGAACAGCTCGACGCCCAACTGCTCTTCGAGCTGGCGCAGGCGTGTGGACAAGTTCGACGGCACCCGATGCAGGCGCTCGGCGGCACGGGTGATGGACCCCTCCTCGGCTACCGCCTGGAAGATACGCAGCTGGCTGAACTCCACGGCATTCTCCAAAACAGAACAACTTGATCATCATTATTCAATTTTATTGAAAAAGAAACCGCCTTAACCTGCCAGCCATCGCTTACATCCGTGCAGGAGACTCATCATGTCGCCACTCATTCAACTGCTGGCCAGCGCCGTGGCGCTGATGATGGCCATGGGCATCGGCCGCTTCGCCCTCACCCCGCAATTGCCGCAACTGATCGCCGAAGGCCAGCTGGACCTTACGGTCGCCGGATTGGTCGCGGCTGCCAACTACCTGGGCTATTTCATAGGTGCGGTCGATGCCATGTTTGCCCGATCGCCCGGCCAGGTGCGCCTGCGCCTGCATGGCGGGCTGTGGCTGTGCGTGCTGCTGACCTTGGCTTCATGGGGCGCCGAGGGGTTCTGGAGCCATGTGCTACTGCGCTTTGGCACCGGCGTGGCCAGTGCCTGGGTGCTGGTGATGATCACCAGCCTCAGCCAGCAGGTGGCCAACGCCCACAACCGCCAGCGCCTGGGTGCGCTGGTGTTCGCAGGGCCCGGCCTGGGTATTGCCGTGACCGGGCTGTTGGCACTGGTGGCGCATGTACTGGGGCTGGGCTCGGCAGCGCTGTGGCTGATCTATGCCGTTGCCGCGCTGGTGATGCTGCTGGCCGTGCGGCCTTGGCTGCCAAGGGCACTCCAGTCTGCGCCAACGCCTGCGCACCAAGGCCCGACCCGCAGCGTAGGCATTGGCCGCCTGGGGCTGGTGTATGCGCTGTATGGCGTGGGTTACATCCTGCCGGCCACCTTCCTGTCGCAGATGGCCAACCAGCAGTTTCGTGGCCAGTGGCTGGCCGACCTGTTCTGGCCGGCGTTTGGTCTGGCGGCAGCGCTTGGTGTGCTGCTGGTGAGCCTGCGCCGCGGCGGCCGCACTTCGCTCTGGCTCACCGCGACCCTCTGGCTGCAAGGGCTTGGCGTGCTGGCCTGCCTGATGGGCGGGGGTATCGGGCTGACATTGGGCGTGGTGCTATGTGGTGGGCCTTTTCTGGCCTGCATGCAACTGGTGATGCAACGTTCGCGGGAGCTGGCACCCCATGCCACGCAGCGCAATGCCGGGCTGCTGACTGCGTGCTTTGCCTTGGGGCAGTTGAGCGGGCCGTTGCTGGCAGCGCTCAGCAGCCACTTTAGCGGTGGGCTGCAACCGGCGCTCGTGGCTGCGGCGGGTGGGTTGGTGGTGGCTGGGGGGCTGGTGCTGATTGCCAGTGGGGCACAGCAGGGTGGTGCCTGTCAGGCCAGGGTTACATCCTGAATCTCGATTGCCTGTGCCGGCCCATTCGCGGGCTTGCCCGCTCCCACAGGGGGGGGGCCAAAACCGGTGGTGCGGGCAAGCCCGCCAACAGGCCCGTGGTAGGAACCCCATACCCCACCAACCCCCCCAACATC
>NZ_JBNNVS010000036.1:0-57529 GCF_050280665.1 Pseudomonas sp. NPDC089547
TTCATGGTCTCGCCCTCGCTGCCGTTGGCTTCTTCGAACGCCACCGTGGCACTGTGATGCCTCGGCGGGGGCGAGTCCATCGATTACAGGGACCGCGCAGATTCAGGAAGATGCGCGGACCTTGTAGGAGCGGCCTTGTGTCGCGAAAGGGCCGCAAAGCGGCCCCAGTTACTGCAATGACAATCTGTCAGTCATTCACACTCAACACTCGCCCCGCCTTCTCGGCAGCCTTGCCCCGGGTCGCCAGGCAGTAATACAGCGGCACGGTCACGATCAGGCCGAACAGCCACGACAAGTCCGCCCCTTCGACAATGTTCGAGTACGGCCCGACATAAAGCGACGTATTGGCAAACGGCAACTGCACCAGAATGCCGCAAGCATAAGCAATGATCGCGTGGTGGTTGAAGCGGCCATAGATACCGCCATCAGCACGGAAGATCGACGCAATGTCGTACTGCCCCTTCTTGATCAGGTAGAAGTCGATCAGGTTGATCGACGCCCACGGCACCAGCACCAGCAGCAGCGCCAGAATCAGGCCGATGAAATGACCGATGAAGTCCGCCGAAGCGTTCAGCGCAACCATCCCGCAGCCCACCAGGATCACCGATGCCAGAATCACCCGCACCTTGATGCTCGGCGTCCAGTCGGCCATGAAGGTCTGGATCGCAGTGACGATAGACAACACCGCGCCATACAGGTTGAGGGCGTTGTGGCTGATGATGTTAAGCAGGAACAGCACCATCAGGATCGGGCCAAGCCAGCCGGTGGCCTGCTTCACCGCATCCATGGCGTCGGTGCCTTCCGGCACGCACAGCACCGCTACCGCGCCAAAGCTGAAGCACAGGATGGTGCCCAGGGTAGCGCCGAAGTAGGTCGCCCAGAACGGCTTGGCAATGCCCACTTCCCGCGGTAGGTAACGCGAGTAGTCAGAGGTGTATGGCGAGAAGCTGATCTGCCAGATGGTGCCCAGCGACACGGTGGCAATGAAGCCCGACAGGTTGAACGCGCCACGGCTGAAGAAGTCGGCCGGCAGCTCCTGGATGAACATCATGATGAAGCCGGCAAGCAATGCCGAACCCATCACCCAGGTACCGATACGGTTCAGGATGTGGATGAAGCGGTAGCCGATTACGCCAATGGCGGTAGCACTCAGGGCACCGATCACGATCGCGCCCGGCATCGGCACGCTGGGGGCGATGCCGTGAATGGTCTTGCCTGCCAGCACGATGTTGGAAATGAAGAAGCCGACATAGATCAGCGCAGTAAAGAACACGATCAGCAAGGCGCCGTAACGGCCGAACTGGCCTCGGCTTTGCACCATTTGCGGAATGCCCAGCTGCGGTCCCTGCGCAGAGGCCAGGGCGATGACCACGCCCCCGACAAGATGGCCCAGCACAATTGCGATCAGCCCCCACAACAGGTTCAGGTGGAACACCTGGACCACCATGGCGCCGGTGACGATAGGCAGTGGCGCAATGTTGGTACTGAACCAGAGGGTGAACAGGTCGCGCGCCTTCCCGTGGCGCTCGGCAGGTGGAACGTAATCGACCGTGTGATTCTCGACAAACTGGTGTTGCGATGACGGTTGGGACATAGGATTCAGCTCGAAAGGTCGTTTTTATCTTTGTAAGGAAACCGCATCCAGGGCGGCCTCTCAGCTGCGGACCATATTATGGTATTCCAAGCTTTTGACAACACTGATCCGCACGAAAAAACGCCCGCTGATCCGCTCGCAAAACCCCTGCGACAATCCGCCTCACGGCTCAAGACCACGGTTTACGTGGCCTTGAGCCGTTCATCGTGAAAAATCAGGGTTGAAAATTCCGCTTGCAAAATAGGTATTACGGTATACCATCAGACACATCAACGATAAAAACCGCGGACCACCGCAGCCTTTTAGAGGTACACGAGATGATCGACGCAACCGTCTACAAGAACGTCCTGGGCTCCTTCCCGTCCGGCGTTACCGTCATCACCACCCTGGACGACGACGGCTCGGTTGTCGGCCTGACCGCCAGCGCTTTCTCCTCCCTGTCGATGGACCCGCCGCTGGTGCTGTTCTGCCCCAACTACACCTCCGATTCCTACCCTGTGCTGATCAAGCAGAAGCGCTTCGCCATTCACCTGCTCTCCGGTGAGCAGCAGGCAGAAGCCTATGCCTTCGCCAAAAAGGGCAAGGACAAGGCCAGCGGTATCGAGTGGACCCTGAGCGAACTGGGCAACCCGATCCTGGCCGGCGCCACCGCGGTAATCGAATGCGAACTGTGGCGTGAATATGAAGGTGGCGACCACGCCATCATGGTCGGCAAGGTGCACAACCTGATCGTCCCTGCCGAAGCGCCACGGCCGATGGTGTACTGCCGCGGGAAAATGGCCAGCCTGCCGGCCTTTGCCTGAAGCCTATTCTGAATCGAGACAACTGGCGCCAACCCTGCCTGGCGCCAGCCCCTTTCAAGCGTTGAGGAATGCCCCATGAAATTTTCGTTGTTCGTACACATGGAACGTTGGGATGAACAGGTCAGCCACCGCCAGCTGTTCGAAGACCTGACCGAACTGACCTTGATGGCCGAAGACGGCGGTTTCAGCACTGTGTGGATTGGCGAACACCACGCCATGGAATATACGATCTCGCCAAGCCCGATGCCGCTGCTGGCCTACCTGGCCGCACGCACCGAGAAGATCCGCCTGGGCGCCGGCACCATCATCGCGCCGTTCTGGAACCCTATCCGCGTGGCGGGCGAATGCGCCCTGCTCGACGTGATCAGCAACGGCCGCATGGAAGTGGGTCTGGCCCGTGGCGCCTACCAGTTCGAATTCGACCGCATGGCCAATGGCATGCCGGCCACCGACGGCGGCAAGGCGTTGCGCGAGATGGTGCCGGTGGTACGCAAACTGTGGGAAGGCGACTACGCCCATGATGGCGAAGTCTACAAGTTCCCCACCTCTACCAGCGTGCCGAAACCGTTCAACGCCACCCCGCCGATGTGGATCGCCGCCCGCGACCCGGATTCGCACAACTTCGCCGTGGCCAACGGCTGCAACGTCATGGTCACCCCGCTGATGAAGGGTGACGAAGAAGTGCTGGACCTGAAAAACAAGTTCCAGGCCGCCCTCGACAACAACCCGGACGTGCCGCGCCCGCAACTGATGGTGCTGCGCCACACCCACGTGCACAGCCCGGCCGAGCCGGAAGGCTGGAAGGTCGGCGCCCAGGCCATCTCGCGCTTCTACCGCACCTTCGATGCCTGGTTTGGCAACAAGACTGTACCGGTCAACGGCTTCCTTGAGCCAAGCCCGGAGTCGAAGTTTGCCGAAGTGCCGGCGTTCCAGCTGGAGAACATCCGCAAGAACACCATGATCGGCACGCCGGAAGAAATCATCGCACGCATCAAGTACTACCAGGAGCTCGGCGTCGACGAGTTCAGCTTCTGGTGCGACAACAGCCTGCCCCACGCCGAGAAGAAGAAGTCGCTCGAGCTGTTCATCAAGGAAGTGGTGCCGGCGTTCGCCTGAATTCCCTTTGCCTGAAACATTGCGGGACGCAGCCCGCTCTCGTGGGCCCCTGTGGCCCGCGTGAGCGGGCTTTTTTTGTGAAACCTGTGCCGGCCTCTTCGCGGGCTTGCCCGCTCCCACAGGGCCACCACAGATTTCAAGCTGTGCGCTGTACCTGTGGGAGCGGGCAAGCCCGCGAAGGGGCCGGCACAGGTAATAGAGAAATCAAGGCATCACGCCACCTTTCGTCCCCTCGCAAGAGAAATTTCCAGCCTCCTCTTGCACAACAAATATTATGGTATACCATCAGACAACAAGAGCTGTTAACCCTCACCAGGAGCCACCCATGAGTTTCGAAATCCGCAAGATCGTCACCTACTCCGAAGAGACCCGCATCGAAGGCGGCAAGGCCACCGACAAGCCGGTGACCATGGTCGGCCTGGCCGTCGTGATCAAGAACCCATGGGCCGGTCGCGGTTTTGTTGAAGATCTGAAGCCGGAAATCCGCGCCAACTGCTCGGAGCTGGGTGCACTGATGGTCGAGCGCCTGACTGCCGCCATCGGCGGTGCCGACAAGATCGAAGCCTACGGCAAGGCTGCCGTGGTCGGTGCCGATGGCGAAATCGAGCACGCTTCGGCCGTGATCCACACCCTGCGCTTCGGCAACCACTACCGCGAAGCGGTACAGGCCAAGAGCTACCTGAGCTTCACCAACAAGCGCGGCGGCCCGGGCACCTCGATCCAGATCCCGATGATGCAGAAGGACGACGAAGGCCTGCGTTCGCACTACATCACCCTGGAAATGCAGATCGAAGACGCCCCGCGCGCCGATGAAATTGTCGTGGTGCTGGGCGCTGCCGACGGTGGCCGCCTGCACCCACGCATCGGCAACCGCTACATCGACCTGGAAGAACTGGCTGCCGAAAAAGCCAACGCTCAATAACAACAACCAAGACGGGCCGGGGCGTGGCGTGCTTACCCGCCGCGCCCGACCTTCAAGGAGCGCCCTCCATGATTCAGCCTGTCGCTGAACACACACCTGCCGGCACCAGCTACCTGTCCGTCGGCCAGGGCCAACCCGTGGTATTGATCCACGGCGTGGGCCTGAACAAGGAAATGTGGGGCGGTCAGATCGTTGGCCTGGCCAACGACTACCGCGTCATCGCCTACGACATGCTCGGCCACGGCCAAAGCGCCCTGCCGGCTGCCGACATCGGCCTGGAAGGCTATGCCGCCCAGCTCGCCGAACTGCTCGACCACCTGCAAATTCAACAAGCGACCGTGATCGGCTTCTCCATGGGCGGCCTGGTAGCCCGTGCATTTGCCCTTAACTACCCGCAGCGCCTGGCTGCCCTGGTAGTGCTCAACAGCGTGTTCAACCGCACCCCCGAGCAGAGTGCCGGCGTTATTGCCCGCGCTGCCCAGGCGGCGGAGCTGGGCCCCGACGCCAACGTCGATGCTGCCCTGGACCGCTGGTTCAGCCGTGAATACAAGGCTGCCAACCCGGCGCAGGTCGCCGCCATTCGCCAGGTGCTGGCGAGCAACGACCCGCAGGGCTACCACACCACATACTCGCTGTTCGCCACCCAGGACATGTACCGCGCAGGCGACCTGGGCAGCATCCAGGTGCCGACGCTGATCGCCACCGGCGAACTCGACTCGGGCTCTACCCCGGCCATGACCCGCCAGCTCGCCGCCAGCATTCCGGGTGCGCACAGTGTGGTCCTCGCCGAGCAACGGCATATGATGCCGGTAGAAGCACCGCGTGAAGTCAACAAGATGCTGCTGGACTTCCTCGCGCAAGCCCGCACCCTCACCGAATCCGCCAAGGGGATTGTTGCATGACCCTCGTTCGTTTCCAGATGTGCATCGACGGCCAATGGCGCGATGCCCAGAGCGGCAAGACCTTCGACAGCCTCAACCCGGCCACCGCCCAGGCCTGGGCGCAACTGCCCGACGCCGACGAAGCTGATGTCGAGCTGGCCGTACAAGCCGCCCAGCGTGCCTTCGACAGCAAAGAGTGGCGCAGCATCACCGCCACCGCCCGCGGCAAGCTGCTGCGCCGTCTGGGTGACCTGATTGCCGAAAACAAGGAGCACCTGGCCCAGCTGGAAAGCCGCGACAACGGGAAGCTGATCCGCGAAACCCGCGGCCAGGTCGGCTACCTGCCAGAGTTCTTCCACTACACCGCAGGCCTGGCTGACAAGATCGAAGGCGGCACCCTGCCGCTGGACAAGCCCGACCTGTTCGCCTACACCGTGCACGAGCCGATCGGCGTAGTGGCGGGCATCATTCCATGGAACAGCCCGCTGTACCTCACCGCGATCAAGCTGGCCCCTGCCCTGGCCGCTGGCAACACCATCGTGCTCAAGCCGTCCGAGCACGCCTCGGCGACCATCCTCGAGCTGGCCCGCCTGGCCCTTGAGGCCGGTTTCCCGGCGGGTGTGGTCAACGTGGTCACCGGCTATGGCCCAAGCACCGGTGCGGCGCTGACCCGCCACCCGCTGGTGCGCAAGATCGCCTTCACCGGCGGCGCGGCCACTGCCCGCCACGTGGTACGCAGCAGCGCCGAGAACTTCGCCAAGCTGTCGCTGGAGCTGGGCGGCAAGTCGCCGAACATCATCTTCGCCGATGCCGACCTGGACAGCGCCATCAACGGCGCCGTGGCCGGCATCTATGCGGCCTCCGGGCAAAGCTGCGTGGCCGGCTCGCGCCTGCTGGTGCAGGACGAAATCTTCGACGAATTCGTCGAGCGCCTGATCGCCCGTGCCAAGCGCATTCGCATCGGCAACCCGCAAGATGACGCCAGCGAAATGGGCCCGATGGCCACCGCGCAACAACTGGCCGTGGTCGAAGGCCTGGTCGCTGCGGCCAAGGCTGAAGGCGCCAAGCTGCACATGGGCGGCAAACGTGCCGAGGTCGAGGGTGAAGGCTGGTTCTACGAGCCGACCCTGTTCGAGTGCGACAGCAACTCGATGACCATCATGCAGGAAGAGGTGTTCGGCCCGGTTGCGGCGGTGATCCGCTTCAAGACCGAGGAAGAGGCGCTGGAAATGGCCAACGACTCGCAGTTCGGCCTGGCCGCCGGTATCTGGACCCGCGACCTGGGCCGTGCCCACCGCCTGGCCCGCGACGTGCGCTCGGGGATCATCTGGGTCAACACCTACCGCGCCGTGTCCGCCATGGCACCGATTGGCGGCTTCAAGAACAGCGGCTACGGCCGTGAGAGCGGCATCGATTCGGTGCTGGCCTATACCGAGCTGAAGACCGTGTGGATCAACCTGTCCACCGCGCCGATGCCCGACCCGTTCGTGATGCGTTAAGAGGAACACGAGATGATCGAACCTGGCATCTACAAAGACGTGATGGGCTCCTTCCCGTCCGGCGTCACGGTAGTCACCACCCTGGACGCCGACGGCGCCATCGTCGGCATCACCGCCAGCGCGTTCAGCGCGCTGTCGATCGACCCGGCGCTGGTGCTGTTCTGCCCCAACTACGCCTCCGACACCTACCCGATCCTGCGGGACAGCAAGCAGTTCGCGATTCACCTGCTGTCCGCCGAGCAAACCGCCGAGGCGTATGCGTTTGCCGGCAAGGGCAAGGACAAGGCCAAAGGCATCGACTGGCACCTGAGCGAGCTGGGCAACCCGCTGCTGACGAAGGCCACGGCGATCATCGAATGCGAACTGTGGCGCGAGTATGACGGCGGGGACCACGCGATCATCGTGGGTGCGGTGAAGAACCTGGTGCTGCCCGAGCAGCCGGTAACGCCGATGGTTTACCACAAAGGCAAGCTGGGCGCCCTGCCGCCGCTGGCCTGATACACCGCATTGGCTTCTTCGCGGGCTCGCCCGCTCCCACAGGTACTGCACAGGCTTCAGCATCTGTGCGATCCCTGTGGGAGCGGGTTCACCCGCGAAGAAGCTCACACCGATGCCCCTGTTTTTGGGGGCCGCGCTAATCGTCTCACCCTCGGTTGCGGCCCCTGTTTTATTCCGGAGTACTGCACATGAGCAACGAAAAGTACGAGAAAGGCCTGCAGATCCGCGCCCAGGTGCTGGGTGAGGACTACGTCAACCGCTCGATCCAGAACGCCGACGAGTTCACCAAGCCCTTGCAGGAACTGGTCACCGAATACTGCTGGGGCCATGTCTGGGGCCGCGAAGGCTTGTCGCTCAAAGAGCGCAGCATGATAAACTTGGCCATGATTTCCGCGCTCAACCGGCCCCACGAACTCAAGCTGCACATTCGCGGCGCATTGCGCAATGGCCTGAGCCGTGAACAGATTCGCGAAATTCTGCTCCAGGTCGGCATTTACTGCGGCGTACCTGCGGCGGTAGACAGCTTCCGCCTGGCCCGTGAAGCCTTTGCCGAAGCCGATGCGGAGTCAACCCGTTAACAACGGGCTGTTCGAACCACTGCATGGAACGCCTCGGTTCGGGGCGTTCCGCGATGTTGGCGCAACAGCCTCTTAAAGAGCGCACCTGATGAAACGCCAGCCACTCGACGACAGCTTCAAGGTCAACCGCAACCCCGTTACCCTGCGTGAAATCGTGCTCGACAAGCTGCGCGCCGCGATCATGAACTTCCACCTGCTCCCGGGCGACCGCCTGGTCGAGCGCGACCTTTGCGACCGCCTCGGCGTCAGCCGCACGTCGGTGCGTGAAGCCCTGCGCCACCTGGAGTCCGAAGGCCTGGTGGAGTTTGCCGACGCCAAGGGCCCGCGCGTCGCCATCATCACCCTGGAAGACGCCCGCGACATCTACGAGCTACGTTGTGTGCTCGAAGGCCTGATCGTGCAGCTGTTCACCCTCAATGCCAAGGCCAAGGACATCCGTGCCCTGGAGCGTGCACTGGAAGTCAACCGCGAAGCCCTCGAAGAAGGCGAGCTGCAACAGGTGCTGGACTCGGTACAAGGTTTTTACGATGTGCTGCTCGAAGGCTCCGGCAACCAGGTGGCGGCCCAGCAGCTGCGCCAGTTGCAGGCACGCATCAGCTACCTGCGTGCCACCTCGGTGTCGCAGGAAAACCGCCGTGGCGCCAGCAACCGCGAAATGGAAAAGATCGTCGAGGCAATCAAGGGTGGCGACCCGCTGGTAGCCCACCAGGCCTCGGTCGACCACGTCCGCGCTGCCGCCAAGGTAGCCCTGGACTACCTGCGCCAGAAGCAGGATGACAATGCCAAGGTGCGCGACATGGTCGAGCCCCTGGCCCTGAAGGATCCACGTATATAAGAACCGCATAGGCCGCTGATCATGCCCAACGCCCCGCGCTACTGCCCGCACTGCACCACGGAACTGGCCCGGGGCGTTCCCACAGGCGACACCCACGAACGCCTGCACTGTACCGGCTGCGGTTATATCCACTACGTCAACCCGAAGATCATCGCCGGCTGCATCATCGAGCGCGATGGCAAGTACCTGCTATGCCAGCGTGCCATCCCGCCGCGCCCGGGCACCTGGACCTTGCCGGCCGGGTTCATGGAGGCCGGCGAGACGACCGAGCAGGCGGCACTGCGCGAGGTGTGGGAAGAAAGCGGCGTACGTGCCGATATCGTCTCGCCCTACTCGATCTTCAGCGTGCCGAAAATCAGCGAGGTGTACATCATCTTCCGCGCCATCGCCACCGAAGAAACCGGGCAATACGGGGCGGAGACGTTGGCGTACAAGTTCTTCGCACCGGACGAAATCCCCTGGGACGAGATCTACTACCCGGCAATCCGGCAAATCCTGGAGCGCTATATCCTGGAGCGGCAGGCCGGCGTGTATGGCATCTATATGGGCAATGATGACACTGGCAAGGTGCACTTCATTCGCTAGACCTCTTCGCGGCTAAAGCCGCTCCCACAGGATTAGCGCCAGCCTCACTGCCTACGCCTACCCTGTGGGAGCGGCTTTAGCCGCGAACACCGGCGTAGCCGGTGCCATCCCCACCAAGGCTGGGCATGTGCGCCACCAACCCTTGGGTGTAGGCATCAGCCGGTCGGTCCAGCACCTGCTCGGCACTGCCCTGCTCCAACACCCGCCCCTGGCGCAACACGAGCACGCGGTCGGCAATCGCCCGCACCACGCCCAGGTCGTGGGTCACGAACAGCAACGTCAGCCCCTCGCCCTGCAAACGCCGGAGCAGCGTCAGGATCGACGCCTGTACCGACACATCCAGCGCCGAGGTAACTTCGTCACATACCAGCAACTTCGGTTCGCAGATCAACGCCCGGGCAATGGCCACACGCTGGCGTTCACCGCCAGAAAGCCCCTGCGGGTAAAGGTCCGCCACCCGCGCCGGCAACGATACCCGCGCCAGCACCGCCTCGACCCGCTGCCGGGCTTCTCTGCCGCGCACGCCAAAGAAGTGCGCCAACGGTGCACTCAAGGTTTGCCCGACCGTTTGCCGTGGGTTCAACGCCCGGTAGGGGTTCTGGAACACATACTGGATCTGGTGCCGTAGCTGCGCATCACGTTGCCGGGCGGCAAAAGCCAAGGGTTGCCCTGCATAACGCAGCGCCCCCTGCACGTTTTCGCCAAGCCCGGCGATGGCCCGGGCCAGGCTGGTCTTGCCCGAACCGGACTCACCGACCAATGCCAGGCATTCACCCTGGCGCACCTGCAGCGATACATCGAACAGCACCTGGCGGTCATAGGCGACATCCAGGCCCTGCACCTCCAACAGCACGTCACCCGTTGCTGCCAGCGTATCGATCGGCGCATCGCCCAAGGCCACGGCGTCCTGCCGGGGCACCAGGCACGCCACCTGGTGGCCATGGGCATGCGCCAGCAACGACGGCTCGATCACCGCGCATTGCGCCTGTCGCCGGGCGCAGCGCGGGGCAAAGGCACAGCCATCCGGCCGCTGCCCGGGTGCTGGCGCATGCCCGGCAATCGCCTGCAAGGGCAAGCGCCGGGCAATGTCGGGAATGGCCGCAAGCAGCGCGCGGGTGTAGGGATGTACTGGCGTGCGGAACAGCGCCTCGCGCCCGGCCACTTCCACCAGCCGCCCGGCATACATCACCATCACCCTGTCGACCAGGCCACGTACGACGGCCAGGTCATGGGTGACATACAGCGCCGCTACGCCCTGATCGCGGCACAGGCCCTTGAGGGTGTGCAGCACATGCGCCTGGGTGGTCACATCCAGTGCCGTGGTGGGTTCGTCGAGCACGATCAGCTTCGGCTTCAGGACAAATGCCAACGCCAGCATCACCCGCTGCTGCTGCCCGCCAGACAATTGGTGCGGGAAGCGCCGCAGGAACGCGTCGTCATCGGGCAGGCCCACATCTACCAGGGTTTCGCCGATGCGCTGGCGCACGGCTTGGCGCGACAACCTGGGCTGGTGCGCCAGCAGGGTTTCACGCAGCAAGGCCCCCAGGCGCAGCGCCGGGTTCAGCGCCGTGGCCGGGTCCTGCGCCACGTAGCCGACCAGCCCGCCACGGGCCAGGCGCAAGGCCTCGCCTTCAAGTTCAAGCAGCGATTGCCCTGCCACTTCAACGCGCCCCCCGGCAATGCGCGCCCCCTGCCTGGCATGGCGCAGCAAGGCCGTGGCCAACGTGGTCTTGCCCGAACCGGACTCGCCAACCAGGCCCACGATTTCCCCCGCCGCCAGGCTGAAGGAAACCTCGGCCAGCACATCCACCTGCCCGGTCAGCTCCACCCGCAGGTCACTGACCCGCAACACTTCACCCGTACTTTTCAACGGCGCGTTCATGGCTGCTTCTCCCCAACCCGTGCACTGGCCCGGCCAATGCCCTCGGCCAGGATGTTGGTGCCATAGGCAAACACCCCGATCAGCAGCGCCGGGGCCAGTACGGCCCAGGGCTGCACCAGCAGGCCGGCCTGGTTTTCGTTGATCATCAGCCCCCAGTCGGCAGCGGGTGGCGCCACCCCGTAGCCCAGGAAGCTCAGGCCCGACAGCATGCCCACCGCCCAGGTGAGCATGTTGCCGAAGTGCACCAACAGCGGCGTGAGGATATTCGGCAGGATTTCCTGAAAGAGGATGCGCCAACGCGGATAGCCCATCATCTGCGCCGCCTCGACAAACTCCTGCCCGGCCACCGCCACCGCGCTGCCACGGGCCAGGCGAATGACCCCGGGTGTGAAGGCAATGGCCACGGTCAGCACGATCAGCCACGGCGCCCGGCCGAGCATGGACACGATCAGCAGCACCAGGATCAGGTCCGGGAACGCCAGCGACACATCCGCCGCCCAGCTGATCGCCTGGTCCAGGCGCCTGCGTGAGAACCCGGCCAACAAGCCCAGGCTGCCACCGACCAGCAATGCCAGGGTGGCCGCTGCCACCGACATCCACAGCACCGACAGGCCGCCACTGAGCAACCGCGACAGCAGGTCATGGCCAAGAAAATCGTACCCCAACGGTGCACCGGCAACCGGCGGGCCATACACCGGCCCGACCATCGCGGTAGGCGCATGCGGTGCCAGCCAGGGGCCGAATGCGGCCAGCAGCGCAAGCAGCAAGGTAATCACAGCGCCGCGCCGCACCTGCGGGTCGGCCAGCCAACGGGATTCAATCATGGGTTGCCTCCTGGGCAGGGGTGCTGCGCGCACGGCGCCACCACGGGCGAATGCCCCGCCGAACACGGCGGATCATTCGCACCCGGCGTGCGGTGCGCAGCTTGGGGGTGAGCAACACGGTCAGCAGGTCGGCCAGCAGGTTGATCAGTACCACCGCCAGCGTGATGACCAGCACCACACCCTGAATCATCGGCAGGTCGCGCATCTGGATTGCCGCATTCAGCGCGGTGCCAATGCCCGGAAAGCTGAAGATGACCTCAGCCAGCAACGCACCGCCGACCAAGGTACGCAAGGTCAGCGCCCCCCCCTGGATCGCCGGGGTCAGGGCATTGGGCAACGTGTGCCGCCATACAATGCGGCGCTCCGGGATACCGCGCAGGCGCGCCGCAATCACATACTCGGACTCCAGCGCCTCGATCATCGAGGCCCGCACCATGCGCGTCAGGTACGGCAGCGCCGTCAGGCTCAGGGCCAGCACCGGCAGCACCAGCGATGGCCACTGCCGCCACAATGGCAGCTGCGGGTCGAGGATCGACACTGCCGGCAGCCAGCTCATGCCGGGCATGGAAAACAACAGCACCAGGCCGATGGCCAGCAAGAAACCCGGCGTGGCCTTGAGCAGGATCAACGCCGACAAGCCCCAGCGGTCCAGCCGGCTGTCGCGCCGCAGCGCCAGGCTTACACCCAGCAGCAAGGCCACCGGCACCACCAGTGCCAGCACCCCGGCCAGCAAAGCCAGGGTGTGGCCCAGGCGGCCAAACAGCAGTTGCGCCACCGGCACCTGCGAGTCCAGTGAAATGCCCAGGTCTGCGCGTAGCGCCGCGCCCAGCCAGCGCAGGTACTGCAACAGGATCGGCTGGTCGAGGCCCAGTTGCCGTTGCAGGGTGAGGATGCTTTCCAGCGGCGCATCCGGGCCCAGGATGACCCGTGCCGGGTCCGAGGGCAGTGCCTGGGTGGCGATGAACACCACCAGGCTGATCACCCAGGCCGTCAGCAGCCCGTAACCGAGGCGGCCGATGAACCAGGCCAGCCAGGCCGGCGTGCGGGATGTGTGTCGAGTGTCAGGCATCAGGGTTCAACCAGAGTTCGTCGAAGCGCCAGGAGGCGAAGGTGGTCTGTTCCGCAGTGAGCCCGCCAACCTTGGCCGACGCGGCATCGAGCACATCGGAAAACCCCCAGATCAGCAGCCCGCCGCGTTCGTGCTGGATGGCCTGGGCTTCATGCACCAAAGTTTTGCGCTGCACCAGGTCGGGTTGAGCCAGGGCCTGCTGGTACAGCTGGGTAAAGCGCGGGTCGTGGAAGTTGCTGCGGTTGTAGATGGCCTGTGGCGCATCGTTGTGCAACGCCGAGGCGAGAAAACCACGCGCCGGGGTCGAGCCCGGCGACAGTTGCCATTGCTCGCGTTGCGGGCCGTTGAACACTGACCCGTCCACCTGGTTGACCTTCACCTGCACCCCGGCCTTCAACGCCTGCTGGGCAAACACCAATGCCGCGTTTACACCAGGCCCCGGCGTGGTGGTCAGTTCGACGCGCAAATCCTCATGCCCCGCCTGGCGCAGTAGCGAGCGGGCCTGGTCCAGGTCGTACGGGCGCTGGGCAATGGCATGGTTATAGGTGGGGTCGTGGGGCGAGTACAGGTCGTTGGCCACCCGGCCAAAACCATTGAGCCCACGCGCCACCAGCTCCTGCCGGTCGGCCAGCAGGCGGAACGCCTGGCGCACACGCACATCCTGGAACGGCGCCTTGGCCAGGTTCAGGTTGAAGCCGGTGAACGAGGTGGTCGGCGAGGCATACAGCCGCAGCCGCGGGTCGGCCTTGAGCAACGCACTGTGCTCGGCCTGCACGCCGCTGGCCACGTCGATCTGGCCGGCTCTCAGGGCTGCGGCACGCGACACCTGGTCCTTGAACTCGATGATTTCCAGCTCGTCCGCATAGGGGCGATTGGGTTTGTAGTAATTTTCAAAACGGGTATAGAGCGAGCGCTGGCCCGGGATGAAGCGCTTCAGCCGGTAAGGCCCAGCACCCACCGGGTTGGTCACCGGGTGGTAGTCGGTGGGCACGATGCCGCCAAAGCTGATCAGCGTTTCATCCAGCGGGTAGAAGCTCTGCCCCTGCTTGAAACGGATCTCTATGGTGCGCTCATCCAGCTTGCGCAGGGCTTGCCGATCGATTGCCCCGACCAGCCCGGCGAACGGCGAAGCCAATTGCGGGTCGGTCAGGCGCAGGATCGAAAACAGCATGTCGTCGGCCGTGATGCTTTTACCGTGGTGGAACTCCAGCCCCGGTTTGAGGCGGATGGTCCAGGCGCTGGCATCGGCATTCGGCTCGGCAAACTCGGCCAGTGCCAAACGCGTGCTGACATCGGCATTCCATTCCCAGAACTTGGCGTACAGCGCCCACCCGCGAATGATGCCGCCACCTACCGGTTTGTGTGCATCGAGGTTACCGGCCTGGTCGCCGTCGATAATGCCCACCCGCAAGCGCCCACCGTGCACTGGCGTACCTGGCAGCGCCGCACCGGCCGCTGCCGGTGTGCCACTGTCGCAGCCACTGAGCAGCCCGCCGCCGAGCAGCAGGCCGCTACCCATGGCCAGGCTGTTGCCGAGAAACACCCGGCGCGAAAACAGCTCGCTCATCACCCTCTCCTTATGCCGGCTGTGCCACAACCGGCTTGCTGGCCGCACCCAGGCGCGGCACTTCGAAACCGTGGTCCAGGTCCAGCAACGGGAACAACAGGTCGGCCACCCGGTGCGCCTCGTCGATCAGCGGGAAGCCCGACAGGATGAACGCCGACGTGCCCTGGGCTTCGTATTCGCGGATGCGCTCGGCGACCTGCTCGGCGCTGCCGACCAGGTAGGTGCCAGCAGCCGGGCCGAGAATGTTGAAGCCGAACAGGCTCGGGCCCAGCCAGACGTTGGGGTAGATTTCCAGCTCACGGGCCGTGGGCAGGCGCCCGGCGCGGATGCTGTCGAGGTTACGCTGGATACGCGGGTCGTCGCTGACGTAGCTGTCGAAGGTGTGCCCCGCAGGCAACTGGCGCTCGATGGCCGCGCGCGCGGTAGCCAGCGAGGTGCGCTGCAACAGGCGCTCGGCATGGGCCCAGGCTTCTTCTTCGGTTTCGCGCACGATCACCTGCAAGCGCGTGCCGTAGGTCAGTTCGCGGCCGACCTTGGCGGCTTCGGCCGCTACGCGGCGAAACTTGTCACCGAGCTTTTGCGGGGTATCGGCAAAGCTCAGGTATACATCAAGCAACTGCACGGAATGGGCGACGCCCGGTGCCGAGGTGCCGGCACCCCACAGCGGGATGCCAGGCTTTTGCTTCGGTGGGTGCCAGCCGCCCAGCGGGTGATGGGCGGCGGCTGGCGAACGGGGTGCAAGCTTGACGTAGCGGCCGTCGTAGCCAGCGGTTTCGCCCGCGTAGAAGCTTTGGAAGGCACGCCAGTATTCCAGGCTGAAGTCGTAGCGTTCATCGTGCGGGTAATGCACGCCCAGGGTGGCCAGGCCTGCGTCATTGCCGTTGACCACGTTGAACAGCAAGCGGCCATTGGAGAACTGGTCGAAGGTGAGCGCCCATTTGGCCAGTACCGCTGGCGACAGCTCGCCAGGGTGCTGCGCGACCAAAAAGCGCAGGCGCTGGGTGGCGTCGATCAACGCCGCCGACACGGCCAGGCTTTCGTTGGGGCTGGAGCCGAGCAGCGAACCGTAGAAGCCAAGGCGGTCGGCAGCGATGGCCAGTTGCTTGAGGTGTTCGAAATCGGTGTGCCAGCGGCCTTCAGGCTCCCAGGGATAGGGGCCGTCGGGGGTGGTGAGGTACCAGAGGATTTTTACTGCCATGGCGGTGGGTCCTTTTCTTGAGTGGGGTGCAAGGCTTGAGGGCCTTGGGGCTGCTTTGCAGCCCATCGCGACGCAAGGCCGCTCCTACAAGAGTCCTGTGTACGCCGACCAATGTAGGAGCGGCCTTGTGTCGCGATAGGGGCGCACAGCGCCCCCGGCGTTCTGATCAGCTACGCCTATCAATGCCTGGAACGAGACCCAGCTCGTTCGCCTGCTCATACAACCCGCTCATCTTCCACTGCTGGGTCAGCACCCCTGGCCCGTAAGGCCGCGACCCACCCAGGGCATCAGCCAGCAACTGGATCTGCGCGCCCTCCTCCAGCAACAGGATGAACTCCGCCGTGGCCCGCAGGCCCTGCTTGCCCCACACCGTGGCGCCGCCATTGGCTTCAAGGATTGCCAGGTTGAACGGGTTCTCGGCAATCTTGTCGAGGATGAAATCCACCTCTGCCTGGCGCCGGTCGATGTACACCGGCAGCTCACGGGCCAGCTGGTAGCGCTGCACCGGCACGTAGTGGAACGGCAAGGTGCGGTGGGTTTGCGCCCACGCGCCCAGGTACGGGCTGTGCACGTGCGACACGGTGGTGACGTCGGGGTGGGTCTGGAACAGCTTGGTATAACGCCCAAGGCCACCTTTGCCCTTGCCGACGATGACGTTGCCGGCAAAGTCAGTGACAGTGGCCTGCAACGGCTTGCGATGGTTCCACGGTCCGCCGTAGTTCACCGACACCAGCAGTTCTTCACCGGGCACCCGCTCGATGAAACCGACTGTGCCATTGGCGGTAATGGTGTTGGTTTCGCGAAATACGCTGAAGGCCGCTTCGGCTTCGGCCAGCACTTGGTCGATAAAGGCTTGCAGTTCGGCTGTGACGGGGCGTTCGTTGGTCAGTACGGTCATGTTCAATCTCCAATCAGGTCAGGCGCGGCGCTGGGCCAGCAGTTCATGGGCAGCTTGCAGGGGCCGCGGGTCGACCCAGTCGGCGATGTCGAAATCGGCTTCAAGGAAACCGTGCAGGTAGAGGAAATCCTTTTGCGTGCCGAGGAAGGCCAGGCGTTGCGCGGACAGGTCGGGTGCCAGCGTGGTGTGGAATTCACCGCGGTAGGCCTCGGCTACGCCCTGGCTGCCGGCGCGGGTTTCCTCTTCAAGGATGCTGTTGAGCGCGGCGCGGTTCTCGGCCGCCCACTCGGCGGCACGCAAGGTTTGCGCAAGGAAGCGCGTCACCAGGTCGAAATGGTTGTCGAGCAGGCGCTGGTGCACGGTGATTGGCCGCGGCGTGCCGTTGTTGATGCGGTGGCGCGGGTCGGGTAGCAGGTCAAGGTCGACGCCGACCACCAGGCCCAAACGGCGTGCTGCATCGGCCGCCGCAGCGCCCTTCACGTACACCGCATCGACTTCACCGCGCGCCAGGTAGTCCAGGCCCGACCACAGCCGCTGTAAACCCAGCTGCGGGGTCGCAGCATCGGCCTGGTCCAGCAACGCTACTTCCACCAGTTGCACGTCATCCAGGTGCAAGCCAGCCGAGGCCAGGGCACCTTTGTAGCCATGCAGGCTCATGGCGCGGGCGATGCTGCCGGGGCGGCTGTCGCCCCAGGCCGGCAAGGCCAGGCGCTTGCCACGCAGGTCGGCGGCGCTGCGAATGCCCGAGTCCGGGCGGACCAGGATGGTTTGCCATTCCTCGATCCAGGTCAGGCCGATCAGCCGGCTGGGCGAGCCGGCTGCCCGTGCGGCCAGCGCCGGTACGTTGCCGCCTTCGCGGAACAGCCCGGGCAGTTGGTGATCGTAGTGGTGGTGGCCCAGCTGGCGGGCCTCCTGCAAGGTCGAGACCGGCAGGCCGTCGGCAGCGAATTCCTGCTCCAGCCAGCCGAGCTTGTAGGCGATGCCTGAAGCGGTGGGCACGGGGCAGCGCGTGAACCAGATACGCTCCAGGGCGGACGGGTCGTCTGCCAGGCGTTTTGCGGTGGGGGTTACGAGGGACATGGGGTGGCTCCTTGGGCGTCGTGCAAGCACCATTGCAGTGTGCGTGCCAACCGCTGGAGGCCTTGATTTACCTGGGATTGGCTGTTTTGGAAGCGAGCCGGGTGCTTGGCTGGGAGCAGGATTGCGGGCGGGGTGCTGCCAGATCAGCAGGGTGGCTGCTGCTGGGGCAGCAAAAGGTTGCGCAAGCCACGCAGAATGGGGCCTGGACAGGGGTGGCAAAGATATTGCTCAGGGGCTTTCTACCGCGGTGTGGCCATTCGCGGGCATGCCCGCTCCCACAAGGACCAGCACAACCCTGGTTCCTGTGGGAGCGGGCGAGCCCGCGAAGCAGGCGCACTGGCCCTTTCAGACAAGCCCGAGACCCCACATGAGCGCCATAGAACCCTCCCCCGCCCGCCGCCTGACCAGCGAAACCGAAGCCATCGAAACCGCCCGCCAGGTCGCCGCGCAAATCGCCGAACTGGCCGCCGACCCGCGCAACAATGGCCAACTCCCCCACCGCCAGGCCGAGCTGTTGTCCAGCAGCGGCCTGACCGCCATCGCGGTACCTGCCCGCTTCGGTGGCCTCGGTGCCTCGGTGCAGACCGTTGTCGAAACCGTGCGCCTGGTCTCTACCGCCGACGGCGGCGTCGGTCAGTTGCTGCAGATTCACAATGTGATGTTGCGCGGCATCTTCACTGGCTACCCGGATGAAGTACGCGACCGGCTGATCGCCGACGTGCTGGCCGGCAAGCGCTTCGGCAATGCCCTGGCCGAAGTCGGCGGCAAGAACAAGTTCGCCCTCAAGACCCGCGTCGAGCGCCGCGCCGATGGCCAGTGGGTGCTCAATGGCAGCAAGTTCTACTCCACCGGTTCCTACCTGGCCGAGTGGATCTCGCTGACCGCCGCCAGCGAAGACGGCGGTGTCGGCGTACTGCTGCACCGCGACACCCCTGGGCTGACCCTGGTCGATGACTGGCAGGCCTTCGGCCAGCAGAATTCGGTGAGTGGCACGGTCAACTTCGACAACATCGTACTCGACGAACGCTACCTCACCCGCCGCAGCGGGCCGATGAAACGCACCGGCCTGACCTTCCCGCAGATCCTCCACGCCGCCATCGACACCGGCATCGCCGCAGGCGCATTGCAAGCGGCTGTCGAGTACCTGCGCGAGCATGCCCGGGCCTGGGTGGAAAGCGGTGTCGAGCGCGCCAGTGACGAACCCCATGTGATTCGCCAGATCGGCGAATACGCCGTGGCGCTGCGCGGTGCCGAGTCGGTGCTGCGTGAGGCTGCGCGGGTATTCGACGACCATGAGCGCGACCCGGAGAACAAGGCCCTGCAGGATGAGCTGATCCTGTCGGTTGCCACTGCCCGCGCGCATTCCGATGCCGCATCGCTGAAGATTTCCAGCGACCTGTTCTCGCTGCTGGGGGCCAGCGCTTCACTGAGCAAATGGAACCTCGACCGCTTCTGGCGCAATGCCCGGGTGCACACCACCCACGACCCGATCCGCTGGCGGCTGCACAACGTGGGCAACTACTACCTGAACGGGGCCGACCCTGGGGAGTACACGGCGGTGCTCAATGCCAAGGAAAACCAGGGCGCTACCCGCCGTTGAAACGGCGTTTGGACGGGGGGCGCTTTGCGCCCCTTTCGCGACACAAGGCCGCGCCTACAAGGGGCGGTGTCGCATTCTGATCGAGCATCCACATGAACCACCCGCTTCTTCGGGCTTTGGCCATTTATCGCGAAATGCCCTGGCGCTTCGCGCTGGTCACAGCCTTGTACATTGCCGGCAACCTCGGCCTGGCCTGGCAGCAGTGGCTGATCGGCCATGCGGTCGATGATGTCAGCGCCGGTCGCGCCGTACTGCGCCTGGCCAATGGCAGCCTGGACGCCAGCGTGGCCTGGCACTGGTTGTGGCTGCTGCTGGCCATCGCCCTGGGCCGCGGCCTGTTGCAATACGCCGCTGCCGTGCTGTCGCTGGTGCTCAGCCAGGCGCTGCTCACGCGCCTGCGTGAACGCATTCTCAACCAGGTGCAGTGCCTGCACCTGGGCTACCACTGGCGCCACGGCATGGGCGAACTGGTCACCCGCACCACCCGCGATGCCGACAAGGTGCGCGACGCGCTGATCACTTTCTGGCGGCAAATCATCGAAACGCCGCTGGTGGTAATCGCCGCCGTGGGTTTGTTGAGCTGGTACGACCCACTGCTGGGCCTGGTGCCGTTGCTGCTGACTGGCGCCGGGTTATGGCTGTTCGTGGTCCAGACCGATCGGCTGGTCAGCCTGGACCGCGCCGTGGGCGCTGCCTATGACCAGGTCAGCCAGGACTTGGCCGAAGGCATCGGCGGGGTGCGGGTGATCAAGGCCTTTGGCCTGGAAAACCAGCGCATCGCACGGTTCGCCAGCCAGGTCGAAGTGTTCACCGGCCACGCCCGCGCCGCCCTCGCCTACGCCAGTTCACGCATTCCACTGCCACAGGCCGTGGTGGCGTTGGGGCATGTGTGGATCCTGGTCTACGGCGCCCACCGCGTGGCAGCTGGGGCGCTGGGCATCGGCGAGCTGGTCACCTCGCTGCTAGTGGCGACCACGTTGGTGTTCCGTATCGAAGGCATTGGCCGGGTGATGCAGACCTTCGCCGATGCCCGGGCCAGTGCCGAACGCATCTGGCAACTGCTGGACGAGCGCCCGGCGATCCTCACCGGCCATTCCACCCTGCCTGCCGGGCCGCTGGGGCTGAAGCTGAACCAGGTTCAGGTCAGTGCAGCGGAGGCTGGTCGGCCTGTGTTGCAGGGCTGCTCGCTGACCCTGTTGCCCGGTGAGGTCGTGGCCCTGGTGGGCGCTACCGGCACCGGCAAGAGCCTGCTGGCCAGCCTGTTGCCACGCCTGACGGAGGTAGAGCACGGCAGCGTGCAGGTTGGCAGCGATGCCAGCGGTTGGTACGACGTCCGCGACCTCGACCTGGCCGACCTGCGCCGCCGGGTGCAGGTACTGCCGCAGGAGAGCTTCCTGTTCTCCGACAGCCTGGCCGCCAACTTGCGCCTGGCCGCACCGCAAGCCAGCGACGCCCGGTTGCGCGAAGGTTTACGCCTGGCGGCTGCCGAAGATGTGCTGGAACGCCTGCCCCACGGTCTCGACACACCGCTGGGCGACCGCGGCGTGACCTTGTCCGGCGGGCAGCGCCAACGCCTGTGCCTGGCTCGCTCGTTGCTCGGCGCACCCGACATCCTCTGCCTGGATGACGCCACCAGCGCCCTGGATGCCCTGGGCGAACGCCGGGTGCTGCACAGCATCCGCCACCTGCACAGCGCAGGCGGCCAGGGCCCGACCTTGCTGCTGATCACCAGCCGCCTGTCCACCCTGCTGCAGGCCGACCGCGTGCTGATGCTGGAAAACGGCCGCATCAGCGCCAGCGGCAGCCATGCCGAACTGTGCGCGAGCAATGCCCATTACCGTGATTTGCTGGGGATCGACCATGACTGATGTGCAGCACACCCCCGCCAGCGATATCGACATCGAGCAACGACTGGCCCGCCAGGCCCTGGACCGGGGCATGTTCCACCGCCTGCTGCCGCTCTTGCGGCCCATTCGCGGGCAGATCCTGGCGGTAATAGGCATCGAACTGCTGTTGGTATTCACGGTATTCCTGCGCCCGTGGTTCGTGCGCGAACTGCTGGACAAGGGCCTGGTGCCCAGCGCCGACCACTGGCTGCTCGACGAGCGTCTGGTGCTGTGGCTGGGCCTTGGGCTGGCAGCAAGCTGGCTGGCGCGCTTTCTACTGGCCGGGGTATCGCAGCTCCTGGCTGGGCGCGCGGCGATCGGCGTGCTCAACGACCTGCGGGTCAAGGTGTTCGCCCATGTGCAGGGGCTGTCGGTGAGCTACTTTGACCAGACCCGTGCCGGGCGCATCATTTCCCGTGCCGACCGCGACGTAGATGCACTGGAACCGCTGTTGGTACAAGGCCCGCCCGAATTGCTGGGCGCCTTGCTGCGCTGCGGCCTGGCAGCGGTAATGCTGTGGCGCATAGAGCCCGGCTTTTTCTACAGCCTGGCCGCCACGGTCCCCCTGCTGGCCCTGGCCACCTGGCGTTTCAAGCGGGTGTCGCAGCGCAACTGGGCCAAAGTGGCCGAGCAACGCAGCCGCTTCACCGCGCACCTGGTGGAAAGCGTGAGCGGGGTGCGGCTGATCCAGCAATGCGGGCAAGAACAGCGTAACCAGGCACGCTACCGGCGCCTGCTGGAGGACTTCAACCAGGCGCTGATCCGCGGCAGCCTGCGTGCTGGCTGGTTCGCCCCTTTCACCGCACTGCTCAGCACCGCCGGCATGGCCGTGCTGTTGCTGGTCGGCGCCCATGGCCTGGCCGAGGGCAAGGTGAGCGTTGGCCAGGTGGCCGAGAGCCTGTTCTATGTGTTCCTGTTCCTTGGCCCGTTGCAGGAATTGTCGGACCTGTTTGAACGCTACGCCACCGGCAGTGCCTCGGCCCAGCGCATCTTCCTGTTGCTCGACACCCGTGCGCAGGTACTTGACCCGCCCACACCGCATACCCTGGCCAGGGCGCGAGGCCAGGTGGACTTCGAAGCGGTCGGCTTTGCCTATGCGCCAAACAGCCCACGGCCGGTGATCGACGGGCTCGACCTGCATATTCGTGCCGGTGAAGTATTGGCCATCGTCGGCCCCTCGGGGCACGGCAAAAGCACGCTGGTACAGTTGCTGACCCGCTTCTACGAAGTGCAGCAAGGCGCTGTAAAGCTGGACGGTATCGACCTGCGTGCGCTGGCCCAGCATGACTTGCGGCGCAACGTGGGCGTGGTGCTGCAGGACAACGTGCTGTTCAGCGGCAGCATCCTCGACAACCTGCGCCTGGCCGCGCCCAGCGCCAGCGATGCACAGCTGGTAGCCGCCGCCCGTGAACTGGGTGCCGACGAGGTGCTGGAGCGCCTGCCGCAGCGCTATCACACCGAAGTCGGCCCGCTGGGCGCGCACCTCAGCCATGGCCAGCGCCAACTGGTGTGCCTGGTGCGGGCCTATTTGGCCGACCCGGCAGTGCTGGTGCTGGACGAAGCCACCTCGGCGGTGGACGTGCATACCGAGCGGCGCATCCAGCGTGCGCTGCGCCGGCTGTGTCAGGGGCGTACGGCGATCATCATTGCGCATCGGCTGGCGACCATTCGCGATGCCGACCGGATTGCAGTGGTGAAGCATGGGCAGGTGGTGGAGCAAGGGGCGCATGCCGAACTGATCGGGCGCGGTGGGGCTTATGCGGCGCTGTACGACGCGTATCTGCGCAGTGCCGGGGAGGTTGCACCCGTAACTGTGTATTAACGCTGTACCTGTAGGAGCGGCCTTGTGTCGCGATGGGGCGCGCAGCGGCCCCACATGTTCAGCCACGCCGCGAAAATTGCCGGGGCCGCTTTGCGGCCCTATCGCGACGCAAGGCCGCTCCTACAGGTTGATCTGCGCCCTTGCTGCTACCCCAGCATCCACTGCTGCCCGATTGCTGCCACAGCAGCACCCTACCCAAAGCCCACCCTGAAAACCCCAGCCCACAGGCCCTACGCCACGCATGGCACAGCCGTTGCACCTACCTCCCCACTTGCACACCCTTCAGGAGCCCCCATGACCACCGAATTCTTCTGGCGCCTGCCCTTGGGCACCGACGGCCCGCAGCTGTCCACCGATCGCCATAACCGCGGCAACCCCGCGCACCGCCCCGGCAACATCGCCCCCGGCCGCCTGCCCGATGGCCAGGCCGACGGCTTCACCTACATCGACTACATCGCCCAGGTTGCCAAGGCCGCCGAACTGGCCGGGTTTGAAGGCGCACTGCTGCCCACCGGCCCGGAGCCGTGGATCGCCGCCGCTGCACTGGCCCGCGAAACCCGGCGCATCCGTTTTCTGATCGCGTTCCAGGCCACCTGGACCCTGCCCGCCTACGCCGCCCAGCAGGCGGCCATCCTGCAGAACCTCAGCGGTGGCCGGCTGGACTGGAACATCATCACCGGCGGCAACCCGGCCAGCCAGCGGGCCAATGGCGACTTCCTGGAACATGACCTGCGCTACAGGCGCACCGGCGAATTCCTGGATGTGATCCAGGGCCTGTGGACGCAGGACAGGTTCTCCTACGAAGGCGATATCTACCGCCTGGAAAACGGCAGCCTGCCGCCAGGCCTGCAACACGAACGCAAACCGGGCGTGTACTTCTCCGGCTTTTCCGATGCCGCGCTGGACGTGGCTGCACGCCATGCCGATGTGTACCTGAACTGGGCCGAGCCGATCGACAAGCTCAAGCCACACATCGAACGCGTGCGCGAGCTGGCCGACAAGCAAGGCCGCACCGTGCGTTTCGGCTTGCGTGTCGACCTATTCGCCCGCGAAACCGAAGAGCAAGCCTGGCGTGAGCTGCGCCAACAGTTCGATAGGCTGGAAGGCAAGGCGAGCGCCAGCGCCAAGGGTTTCGTGACCGGTTCGGACTCGGTAGGCGGTGCACGCCAGGCGGCCTATCACCAAGGCTTGCAGGGCTTCGACGAACTGGTCCTGGCGCGCAACCTGTGGGCCGGTTTCGCCAAGGCCAAACCCGGCCCCACCGTGGGCCTGGTGGGCAGCCACCAGAACATTGCCGAACGCCTGGCCGAATACCGCGATGCCGGTTTCAGCACCTTCATCCTTGCCGCCAACCCGCACCTGGAAGAAGCCCTGCGCATCGGCCAGGAAGTGCTGCCGCTGGTGCAGCAAGCCGCCACCCCTACCCCTTTGCAAGCCAGTGCCTGACCTGGAGCCAGAACATGAGCCAACCCCTCGATACCCTGTGGTACACCCGCTGTCCGGTGCCCACCGGCCTGGGCATTGCCGTGCAGCAAGGCTGGCTGCAAGACGACCTGGCCAGCCTAGGCACCCAGGTGCAGTCGCTACGCGAAGCCGACCAGCAGGCGGTGCGCGAATCGCACTTCGACCACAGCCTGCTCAATTCGGTACGCCACGGCGGCAGCATCCCGGCCATCTGGGCCCGCGCCCAAGGCCGTGACACCCGGGTGATCGGCCTGTCGTGGGCAGATGAGGCGCAGTTGATCCTGACCCGGCCAGACAGCGGCATCCACACCGTAAAAGACCTCAAGGGCCGCCGCTTTGGCCTGCCCGACTGGGCCGCGGCACAGATCGATTTCACCCGCGCCCAGGCGCTGCGCGGGCTGGAAAATGCCCTCAAGCTCGACGGGTTGCAAGTGGGCGACATGGACTTGGTCAACTACCGCTACGACGGCACCTTCAGCGACCGCCCGGTGCGCAACGTGGCCGGCACACCGGTGTCCAGCACCCAGAGCGAAGGCCGCAACCTGGAGCTGGCCGGCCTGCTGCGCGGCGAGGTCGACGCGATCTTTCTCAAAGGCGCCAGTGCCGTGCAACTGGCCCACGCTTTTGCCTTGCACACCGTGATCGACACCGGCAGCCACCCCGACCCGCTCATCCGCAGCAACAACGGCACACCACGCACCCTGGCGGTGGACAGCCACCTGCTGGCGCAGCACCCGCAGGTAGTGCGAACGCTGCTCGGTTCGGTGCTGCGCGCCGAACGCTGGGCCCACCAGCACCCCGACGAAACCCGCCGCTACCTGGCGCGGGAAACCAACAGCAGTGAATACTGGGTGCAAGTGGCCTATGGCGCAGACGCCCACCTGCGCCTGAGCACGCGCTTGGACGAACAGGCCATCGATGCGTTGCAGGACTTTGTCGACTTCCTCAAACGCTGGCGCTTCATCCCGCACCGCTTCGATGTACGCGACTGGATCACCCGCCAACCACTGGACCAGCTGCTGGCCCCCATTCCCATGGAAAGGAAACCCGTAACCCCATGACCAAGCCCCTGGAAACCCTCTGGTACACCCACAGCCCGGTGCCCACCGGCCTCGGCATTGCCGTGCAGTCGGGGCGCCTGGCCGAGGCCTTTACACCGTTCGGCACCAATATCCAGTCGCTACGCGAGTCCAGCGAACGCGAGGTGCGCGAGGCCCATTACGACCATCACCTGCAGAACTCGGTGCGCCATGGCGGCAACATCCCGGCGATCTGGGCCTACGCCAGCGGCGTCGAAACCCGCGTGCTGGGGCTGTCGTGGAGCGACGAGGTGCAGTTGATCCTTACCACCGAAGAAAGCGGCGTACGCAGCATTCGCGACCTGAAAAACCGCCGCTTCGGTATACCCAAGTGGGCCAACGTCCAGATCGACTTCACCCGTGCCCAGGCCCTGCGCGGGCTGGAGAATGCCCTTAAACTCGAAGGCCTGGCGGTGGCCGATGTCGAGTTGGTCGACTACCCCTATGGCGGCACCTACAGCGACGATGCCAAGCAGCACCTGTACGGCGCCGAAGTCAGCCTGGACACCAGCCGCGTCAGCCGCCGCAACAACGAGCTGATCGGCCTGCTGCGCGGCGACATCGACGCTATCTTCCTCAAGGGCGCGCATGCGGTACACCTGGCCCACGAGTTCGGCCTGCGCGTGGTGGTCGACACCGGCAGCCACCCGGACCCGCTGATCCGCAGCAACAACGGCACCCCGCGCACACTGACCGTGGACCGGCACTTGCTGGAAAACCACTTCGATGCCAGCCGTACGCTGGTCGACACGGTGCTGCGCACCGAGCAATGGGCCTGGGCCAACCCCGAGGAAACCCGGCGCTTTCTGGCGCGTGAGCTGAACACCAGCGAGTACTGGGTGGCGGCGGCCTATGGCGACGATGCACACCGCCGCTTACGCACGACGCTGGATAGCCGCTCGATCGAGGCGCTGCAAGACTTTACCGAGTTCCTGTTCAGGTGGGGGTTCATACCGCGGCGTTTTGATGTGCGCGAGTGGATAGATTTTCGCGTGCTGGAGAGTGTGATCGGTTCGACTTCGCGGTTAGCCGTTTGAGATTTTTGGGGCTGCTGCGCAGCCCATCGCGACGCAAGGCCGCTCCTACATTGATCGGCGTATGCAGGGCTATTGTAGGAGCGGCCTTGTGTCGCGATAGGGCCGCAAAGCGGCCCCAAAGAATTTCAGCCCAACGACTGCTGCCCCAGCAGCACCCGCCCAGCAACCCACTGCTGCCCAATCTGCAACACCCCCTCAAAACTCCGATTAAATATATAGAATTCAATAACTTAACAACATGGCACAGTCCCTGCTCTAGCTCTCCCCAACACTGCTTTACATACGGGGAGATCCACCATGCACCAGCTCAATCCACTCGCCCGCCAGATCAGCCTCGCGCTGCTGCTGGCCGGCACCGGCAGCCAGGCCATCGCCGCCAACGAAGACACTAAAAACGAACCGGCCCTGGAAACCGTCACCGTGACAGCCCAGCACCGCGAGCAGACCTTGCAGGAAGTACCAGTGGCGGTATCGGCCATCAAAGGCACCAGCATCACCGCCGATGGCGTGCGCTCGATGGGCGATATCACCACCTTCGTGCCCAACGCCTCGGCCAAGAACCCCGACGGCGACGGTCGCCCGCGTTGGTACATCCGCGGCCTGGGCACCGGCGACACCGGCGCGGCAACGGTATTCCCGGTAGGCATCTATGCGGACGACGTCTACCTCAACGCCCCTGTCGCCGGTGGCGGGCCGCTGTTCGACCTGGAGCGCATCGAAATCCTGCGTGGGCCGCAAGGCACCCTGTATGGCAAGAACACCACGGCCGGCGCAGTGAACGTGATCTCGAAGAAGCCGACCTTCGACACCGACGGCTACGGCACCGTCGGCTTTGGCAGCAAGAACGAGCGTATTGTCACCGGCGCTGTAGGCGGCGCGCTGGTCGATGAAAAGCTGGCCGGGCGAGTCGCGTTGTATTCCGAGGAGCGTGATGGTTTCCAGAACAATGACTTCGACGGCAACACCTATGGCGACGTGAACAAGAAAGCCATCCGGCTGCAGTTCCTGGCCCAGCTCAACCCCGACCTGGACGCTCTGCTCAAATTGCACAGCCGCCAGTTCAAGGGCGACGGCAGCAATGGATCGCTGCCAGTGGGCCGCTACTACAACGTGGGCTACGAACGCCCGCATGGCCGTGACATCTCGCTGAACGTCAACGAGGACTATCGCCTGGACCACGACGGCGCCTCGCTGACCTTCAACTGGTACCTGGGCGACTACACGCTGACTTCGATCAGCGCCTACGACTACATCCGCAACAAGTCCACCAGCGACGCCGACTACACCCCCTACGAGGTCAACGGTGCGTCGATCACCGACAACAGCTACCGCCAGTGGTCGCAAGAGCTGCGCCTGGCCTCGCCGGAAGACCGCCCGCTGCACTGGCTGGCGGGTGCGCACTACTTCCATGAAGACCTCGACAGCTCGGCACAACGCATCGTCACCCCAGGGCCGACGCCAAACGGCACCGGCTCGAACCAGGTGGGTACCACGGCGTTGCGCAATATGGGCTACGACCACCGCACCGACAGCTACGCGCTGTTCGGCAACCTGACCTATGACTTCACCGATGCCTTCAGCGTCACCGGGGGCCTGCGCTGGACCCAGGAGAAAAAGGACATCGACCTGGATCTGGTGCAACTGACCCGCGCCACCGCCAATGGCCCGCTGATCCCGCTGGGCGGCGTGGGCACCAACGGCAACCGCCAGGAAGACAAGACATGGGAAGCCTGGACCTACGACCTGACGCCCGAGTACCGCATCAACGACAACCTGCGGGTGTTCTTCCGCTACGCCCATGGCTTCCGCTCGGGCGGCTTCAACACCGGGCTGTCGACCAGCCTGGCGCAGCTGACCACGGTCGACCCGGAGGAGCTGGATGCCTACGAGCTGGGGCTGAAGTCGGAGTGGTTCGACCGCCGCCTCACCGTCAACGCCAACCTCTTCTACTACGACTACTCCGACATCCAGGTAAACCTGCTGACGGTAAACAACGGCGTACTCACCACCGCCCTGACCAACGGCGCCAAAGGCAAGGTCAAGGGCGCGGAGCTGGAGATCGAAGGCCAGCCGACCGATCGCCTGCACCTGCGTGCGGCGGTGTCGTTCCTGGACACCGAGTACACCGACTTCAAGAACACCAACCCCACCACCGGCGCGGTGACCGGCGACTACAGCGGCAACAGCTTCGTGCGTTCTCCACGCAACGTGGTGTCGCTGGGTGCCGACTACACCATCCCGCTGGAAGTGGGCGGCAAGCTGGTGGCAGGGGGCGACGTGAGTTTCCGTGACAAGGAGTACTTCCTGGCCGACCGCCAGAGCAGCGCCGACGCCACCCTCAGTCAGCCTCACTACACCCTGGCCAACGCCCGCCTGAGCTGGTTCAGCCACGACGACAAGCTGAGCGTGACCGGCTTCGTCAATAACCTTACAGACCGCCGCTACCAGGTACACGGCCGGCCCAACGGCACCGCCGGGCAGTACGTGATCACCTACGGCGACCCGCGCACCGTCGGGCTCAGCGTTACCAGCCGGTTCTGATCGTCAGGCCATTGGGGCCGCTGCGCGGCCCTTCGCGACACAAGGCCGCTCCTACAGGAGGCGCGTTCCCTGTGTAGGAGCGGCCTTGCGTCGCGATGGGCTGCGCAGCAGCCCCAAAGGCCCCACGCCTCCATAAGGATTACCTCATGCCCCACCACACCCCCTTGGCCAGCGTCATCGCCCTGGCCATCGCCGGCCTCGCCGTGCCCGCCTTCGCCGCCGAACCCAACGACCGCCTGGACACGGTGGTCGTGGTCGGCACCCACCGCAGCGACGTCACCGCGTTGCAAAGCGCCGCCCCGGTCGACGTACTGAGCGGTGAAAAACTTCAGGAAACCGGCGCCAGCGACCTGTCCGCCGCACTCACCGCGCTGTCGCCATCGTTCAGCTTCCCGCAGTCACCGCAAGGCGCCTTCGCCGGCTCCATTGCCCAGGGCGCTTCGCTGCGCGGCCTGGCATCCGACCAGGTGCTGGTGCTGGTCAACGGCAAGCGCCGCCACACCAGCGCCAACGTCACCCGCCAGGGCCTGGTGAACGCCCGCGGTGCGGCAGCCGTGGACCTCAGCCTGATCCCGCTGGCGGCCATCGAACGCGTGGAAATCCTGCGCGACGGCGCCGCCGCCCAGTACGGCTCGGACGCCATCGCCGGGGTGATCAACATCGTACTCAAGGAGCGTGACGACGGCGGTAACGCCGGCTACCGCTTCGGCGGCTACAAGAAAGGCGACGGCCTGCAACGCAAGCTCAGCGGCTGGAAGGGCTTTGCCTTGCCCAACGACGGCTTCCTGACCCTGGCCTTCGACGCCGGCAGCCAGGACCCGGCCAGCGACACCCGCGACGACAACCGCATTTTCTACCCCGGTTCCACCAGCATCGACACCGCGCGCGAGCAGAACAACCGCTACCGCAACTGGCGCTGGGGCTCAGGCAATGTCTCGGACCAGTACAACTTCACCGCCAACGCCGAAATGGGCCTGAGCGACGGCCTGAGCGCCTACGGCTTTGCCACCTACGCGCACAAGAACACCGACGCCGAAAACTTCTTCGACCCGCCCACCACCCTGCGCAACAACTACGGCAGCGTGGCCCTGGCGCGCTACCCGGACGGCCGCTTGCCGGTCACCCGCTACGGGCTGGAAGACTTTGCCGTTACCGGCGGCCTGCGCTTCGAAGACCAGACCCTTGGCAACTTCGATCTGGCATTGAACTACGGTGACAACCGCGTCGACTCAACCGACCGCGACGCCATCAACCCGAGCTGGGGCGCCGCCAGCCCCTCGACCATCTACACCGGCCGCCGCGAAGCCGACCAGACCAACCTGACCCTGGACTGGACCCGCGATTTTGCCAATGACTGGCTGTTCAAGCCGCTCACCGTTTCCGCCGGGCTGGCCTGGCGCCAGGAAAACTACGACCTCAGCGAGGGTGACGCCGCCGGCTGGTCCAACGGCCCACTGTTCAACACGATCGACCCCATTACTGGCCGTCGCATCCCTGGCTACTACTCGGGCATTACCCAGGTCGATGCCGTGTCACTGGACCGCCGTGTGATCGGTGCCTACTTCGATGTCGAAGCCCAGCTGACCGAACAATTCCAGGCAGGCGTGGCTGTGCGTAGCGAGCACTATTCGGACTTTGGCGACACCACCAACGGCAAGCTGTCGCTGCGCTACGACTTCACCCCGCAGATCGCCGCCCGGGCCAGCGCCAGCACCGGCTATCGTGCGCCATCGCTGGTGCAGAGCGGGCTGTCGTCGTTCAGCGTGCAGGTGGTGGAACAGCCGCCGGGCAGTGGCAACTGGGTCGAGGTGCAGCAACGTACCCTGCGCGCCGACAGCCCGGAAGCGGCGTTGCTTGGCGGCAAGGCACTGAAGCCTGAAGAATCGACCAACTTCTCGGTAGGCCTGGTGTGGCGGCCACTGCCCAATGCCTCGGTCACCCTCGATGCCTACCGCATCGACATCGACAACCGCATCACCCTGTCCGATCAACTGCCGGCCGCGGTAGTGGGCCCGATCTTCGCTGGCACGCCCTATGCCAACATCCAGAGCGCGGCGTTCTACACCAACATTGCCGACACCCGCACCGACGGTTTCGAACTGGCCGGCCATTACCAGCTGGACGCGGGCCGCTGGGGCCGCGTGGACTTCAACGGTGGCTACGCGCGCAACAACACCCGCATTACCGGGCTGGACGATGTGGGCAGCATTCCCGGCAACCAGATCATCGGCCGCAACACCCAGGGGCTGATCGAGGATGGCACGCCCGAAGACAAGCTCACCCTCAGCGCCAACTGGCTGTATGACGGCTGGAGCGTCACCGTGGCGCAGCGCCGTTATGGCGAATGGAAGAACCGCAACGCCGCCAACCCCACGCTGGACCAGACCTTCAGCCCGCAGTGGGTGACCGACCTGGATGTGTCGTACCGCTTCGACCTGGGCCTGACCTTGTCGGCGGGGGCGATCAACCTGTTCGACAGCCACCCGGACAAGCTGGAGGGCGCGCAGCTGTATGGCGTGCCGAAGTACTCCATTACCAGCCCGGAGGGGGCACAGGGGGCGTTCTACTACACCAGCGTGAGTTACGACTTCTGACCCATGCCCGGCCAGTCAAGGCCGTGTAGGAGCGGCCTTGTGTCGCGATGGGCCGCGCAGCGGCCCCGGGATCGCAGATTCACCGCACCAATTGCCGGGGCCGCTTTGCGGCCCATCGCGACACAAGGCCGCTCCTACACAGACAGCGCTGGCCTGTGAACGCCACTGCTGACTTGCTGCTGCTCTAGCAGCAGCCCACTGCTGCCCCAGCACCATCTTCTCTCTCCCGCCTCGGTATCCCGGCCCTGCGCCGCCTGGCACAGCTCTTGCGATAGCCCGATACCCTCTGCTTTCCCAAGGCCAGCCATGCGCGTGCTCTCCCCCCTTTCCTGGTTCATCTCCCCCCTGGCCCTGCTCACCCTCTGGGCCGTGGCGGCCAATGCCGGGCTGTTCCCCGCCAACCTGCTGATCCCGCCCCTGGAGGTGTGGCACAGCCTCAACGATCTGCTGGCCACCGGCGAACTTCAGGAACACCTGGCAGGCAGCCTGTCGCGACTGGCCCTGGGCTTCACCGGCGGCGCACTGGCCGGCCTTGGTTTTGGTGCGGCGCTGGCCCTGTCGAAAACGGTGGAGGCCTATTGCGCCCCGCTGTTCCACACCCTGCGCCAGGTGCCCAGCATCGCACTGATCCCGATGTTCGTGCTGCTGTTCGGCGTGGACGAAACCTTCAAAGTGGTCATCGTCGCCAAGACTGCGTTCTTCCCGGTAGCCCTGGCCACCTGCGAGGGTATCCGCGCCATCCCGCGCAGCCATTTCGAAGTAGCGGCGGTGTACCGCCTGCGCTGGCCGACGCTGGTAGGCCAAATTGCCCTGCCCGCTGCTGTGCCTGCGATCATCACCGGCATACGCGTGGCCCTGACCCGGGCCTGGGTAGTACTGGTGGCATGCGAGCTGCTGGCCGCCGACAGTGGCCTGGGGCAGATGATCGAGATGGGCCGGCAGATGCTGCGCATTGATGTGGTGATGGTCGGCGTGGTGCTGACCGGGCTGATCGGCTTCACCCTGGATTGGACCCTGCGCCGCGTGGAACGGCGCCTGTCTGCCTGGCAAAGCCGTTGAGGAGGCTGTGATGAAACGACCTGACTTGCGTGGCCTGGTGCTGCCACTGTTGCTGCTCGGGGCCTGGGAGTACGCCTCGCGCCAGGGTGCAGCCGGTGCCTATGCCTTCGTGCCACTGGCGCAGGTGGGTACGGCGCTGGCCGAACTGATGGGTAGCGGCGAATTGCTGGTCAACTTGTGGGCCAGCCTGCTACGCACCTGTAGCGGCCTGGCCATCGGCATTGTCGGCGGTGTGGGCCTGGGTGCGTTGATGGCCCTGTCCACCCCCGCCAACCGCCTGATCGCGCCGCTGTTCCATGCGTTGCGCCAGGTACCGATGCTGGGCTGGATCCCGTTGATCGCCTTATGGCTGGGTAACGGCGAAGGCGCCAAGTTGCTGATTGTCAGTTTGGCAGCGTTGTACCCGATGGTGCTCAACACCTTCGAGAGCCTGCGCCAGGTCGCGGGCCAGCACCGCGAAGCGGCGCGGGTGCTGATGCTCAGTCGTTGGCAGCAACTGTGGCTGATCCTGCTGCCCGCCGCCTTGCCGGGCATTGCCGCCGGGGTGTTGCAGGCCTTGGCGTTTGCCTGGGTAACGTCGGTAGGCAGCGAGCTGTTCCTGTCTGCCGGGGCTGGCCTTGGCAGCCTGATGATGAACGCCGAAGCCGCGGCGCGCATGGAAATCATCGTGGTCTGCGTGCTGTGCATCGGCCTGAGTGGTTACCTGATGTCCTGGCTGTGCTCCCTGCTTACCCGGCGCCTGCTGCGCTGGCGCACCCACCCTTGAAAGGCCTGAACATGAACGCCATCGCCCATTCCTTACCCACTATCGCCACGACTGGCGGGGTGACCATTCGTGGCCTGAACAAGGCCTACCCGCTCAAGGGCAAGCCTGTGCCGGTGCTCGAAGGCATCGACCTGGACATCCGCCCCGGCGAATTCGTCAGCATTCTTGGCGCCAGCGGCTGTGGCAAATCCACCCTGCTGCGGCTGGTTGTCGGGCTCGATCAGGACTACCAGGGGCAGATCCTGCTGGATGGCCAACCCGTGCGCGGGCCGGGCCTGGAGCGCGGCATCGTGTTCCAGGACCACCGCCTGTTCCCGTGGATGACCTTGCAGCAGAACATTGCCCTGGCCTTGAAAAACCATGAACTGCCTGCACTCGAGAAAAACCGGCTGGTGGCCGAGCACATCGAACTGGTAGGCCTGAACGGCTACGAGCAGGCCTACCCGCACCAGCTCTCCGGCGGCATGGCCCAGCGCGCGGCAATTGCCCGGGCGCTGGTGAACAAACCCAAGGTGCTGTTGCTGGACGAGCCGCTGGGTGCGCTTGATGCGCTGACCCGGGTGCGCTTGCAGCAGGAGCTGCAACGGATTTGGGTGCAGGAGCGCTGCACGGTGATCATGGTGACCCATGACATCGAGGAAGCGCTGTACCTGGGCGACCGGGTAATCGTGATGGACGCTAACCCAGGGCGAATCCGTGAAGACCTGCGTATTGACCTGCCGCACCCGCGCCAGCGGGATAGCCAGGTGTTACAGGGGTACAAGCAGCGGTTGCTGGAGGAGTTGGTGGGGCATTGAAGCACAAGTGCGTTGCGCCTCTGTGGGAGCGGGTTCACCCGCGAATGCGTCGGCATATCCAACATCGCATTCGCGGGTGATCCCGCCCCCACAGAGACCGCGCGTTACTGCATGAATGCACGATCCCTACAGGTACCTTTCCGGCCCTCACCCTGCCAGGATGAAGTCCGTTGCAGTCACGGTGGTTGCATCCGCCACACCTACCAGGCGGATGGAGTCGGCAGCGCCGATGCTGACCAGCGTGTCCCCGCTATCAGCGGCAATGGTCACGTTGGCGGCAAAGGTGGCTGCGGTGATGTTGAAGGCGGTGATATCCAAACGGTCCTGCCCGCCCGTTGCGTTGCTGTCGAAGTTGATGATCAGGTCATTGCCGAAGCCGGCAGCGAACTGGAAGACATCATTGCCATCAGTGGCCATCATCGTGTCATCCCCAGCACCGCCGTTGACGATGTCGTCGCCAACGTCACCGTTGAGGAAGTCGCTACCGCTACCACCCGACAGGATGTCGTTGCCAGCATCACCGAACAGCGTATCGCTGCCTGCACCACCGTTGAGGATGTCGTTGCCGAGGCCGCCATCGAGGCTGTCGTTACCCGCGCCTGCGGTGATGATGTTGTCCAGCGTATTACCGCCACCGCTGAAGCTTCCTCCCCCGGTATAGGTCAGGCTTTCGACGTTGGCACCCAGAGTGTAGCTGGCGAGCGTGGTACGCACGGTATCCGTACCGCCCCCCGCACCTTCAAACACCAGGTCCCCAGCGTTGTCCACCACGTAGGTGTCGTTGCCAAGCCCACCCACCAGGCGGTCGGCGCCTTCACCGCCGTTGAGCAAGTCATTACCAGCGCCACCGAAGATGATGTTGTCCAGCGCGTTACCACCACCGCTGAAGTTGCCCACCCCGTTATAAGTCAGGTTTTCGACGTTGGAACGCAGAATGTAGCTGGCCAGTGTAGTACGTACGTTATCCGTACCGCCCCCCGCATTTTCGAACACCAGATCCCCAGCGTTATCCACCACGTAAGTGTCATTACCGAGCCCCCCCACCAAGCGATCGACACCTTCACCGCCATTGAGCAAGTCGTTGCCAGCGCCGCCGAAGATGATGTTGTCCAGCGCGTTACCACCACCGACGAAATTACCCACCCCGGTATAGGTCAGGTTCTCCACGTTGGAACGCAGGATATAGTTGGTCAACGTGGTACGCACGTCATCCGTACCGCCTCCCGCATTTTCGAACACCAGATCTCCAGCGTTATCCACCACGAAGGTATCGTTGCCGAGGCCACCCACCAGGCGGTCGGCACCTTCACCGCCATTCAGTAGGTCGTTGCCAGCGCCGCCGAAGATGATGTTGTCCAGCGCGTTACCACCACCGACGAAATTACCCACCCCGGTATAGGTCAGGTTCTCCACGTTGGAACGCAGGATATAGTTGGTCAACGTGGTACGCACGTCATCCGTACCGCCTCCCGCATTTTCGAACACCAGATCTCCAACGTTATCCACCACGAAGGTATCGTTGCCGAGGCCACCCACCAGGCGGTCGGCACCTTCACCGCCATTAAGCAAATCGTTGCCAGCGCCGCCGAAGATGATGTTGTCCAGTGCGTTGCCGCCACCTATGAAGTTCCCCCCGCCGGTATAGGTCAGGTTTTCGACGTTGGAACGCAAGATGTAGCTGGCCAGCGTGGTACGCACGTCATCCGTACCGGCCCCCGCATTTTCGATCACCAGATCCCCAGCGTTATCCACCACGTAGGTATCGTTGCCGAGACCACCTACCAGACGGTCGGCACCTGCACCACCATTGAGCAAGTCGTTGCCAGCCCCGCCGGTGATGATGTTGTCCAGCGAGTTACCGCCACCTATGAAGTTACCCACACCGGTATAGGTCAGGTTCTCGACGTTGGCGCCCAGGATGTAGCTGGCCAGGCTTGTTTGCACTAGGTCAACACCGCCGTTAAGCGATTCGCTCACCGTATCGCCAACGTTGTCGACAACGAAGGTGTCGTTGCCCCCACCGCCGGTCATGGCATCCGCACCAAGTCCACCATTGAGGACATCGTTACCAAGCCCGCCATCGAGGATGTCGTTACCAAGCCCGCCAAACAGCTGGTCGGCACCGTCCAGGCCCGAGATCACGTCATTGCCCGCGCTCCCGGTCAGGATATCGGCACCGTTGGTGCCCACCAGCGTCACCCCTGGTACTGCAGCGGTGGCCGCCGAGGTGAGTGTCTCCAGGGTGCCGAAGGCATCGGTGTAGCGCACTATCACCTGCAATTGCTGGCCGCCCTGGGCCAGGCCCGGGGTGAAGGTTGCTGCCGTGGCGCCAATGATGTCACTGAAGACGCCACCAGTACCTTGCTGCCACTGGAAGCTGAACGCACCAAGCCCGTCCACGTCGGCAATAGTGCCGGTTAGCGCCGTCAGTGTTTGCCCGATGTCTGGCGTGGTGTCGCTGATAAGCAGCGCACCGGTCGGTGCATCATTGACGTTGGCCACCGGATCGAGGATGTCGGAGGCGACGCTTTCCTGCACGCCGAAGTCATCCACGTAGCTCACCACCACGCGCATGTTCTGCCCCACTTGCGCCTGGGTCAGGACAAAGGTGCTGCTGATGGCCCCCGCAATGTTGACCCAACCAAGCCCCCGGTTGGACTGCCACTGGAAGGTGAACTGCGGGTTGCTCAGGCCGTCGGCATCGACGATGCTGGCCGTGCTGGCCGTCAGCGTCTGGTTCTGCACCAGCAGCCCGGTCACGGTCGGCCCGGCGCTTGGCACGCTGTTCGGCGACGAGTCGACGATTTCCAGCGTGCCTTTGGCGTCCTGGTACACCGCGCGAACGCGAATGCTCAGGCCGGCCACATCGTCCGTTACGCGGTACGTTGTACCGATGGCCCGCGATACTTCGCCTGCGGCAACGAAGGTGATGTCTTCATACACGCCCGAGCCAGGCAGGGTTTCGACTTGCCAGTAATAGGCGACTGGGCCATTGACTGCGCCGGTAGGGTTGGCCGCGCTGAGGTTGTCCGCATCACGTACCGCCAGCGGCGTTACCCGCAGCAGCTGACCGCTGACCGGCGTGTCGTCACGCAGCCCGGTGGCCGCGTCGAGAATCGCCAGGTGCCCGGTGGGGCCTGCGTTTACGGCAGTACCCACACCAGACGCCTGCGAACGGTCAGAGAACTGCAGGCGCTCGATACCGGTGAGATGGTCGACACCATCACGCCCCGCCACCAGGTCGGTGACGATCACCGAGTTGCCATCAACCACCACGCTGTAGTCGGTGGCCACCCCCGAGAACACCGCCGTGTCGTAGTTGTCGGTGCCGCTCAGGATTTCCCGCACGATCACCAGCTGGCCCGGGTTGTAGGTGCCATTGAGCATGAACGGCACCATCGGCTCCATGCTGTTGAAGCTGGCGATTTCCGGGCCGGTGCCGTCGTGGTTGGCGCGCACGCTGATGCGCACGTTCAGCCACTTGTCACCGTCGAGGATGTCGTCGCCGCCACGGCCTTCGAGCAGGTCGCTGCCGCTGCCACCAAGGATGATGTTGCCGCCATCGTAGAACGTCGCCCCTGCTGCCAGCAGGCTGGACAGGCCGTTGATCAGGTTGATGTTGGTCAGCACGCTGCCGGTGGCGCCGGCAGTAGGCAGGCTGGCGGCGTCTTCGTTGTCACCGCGCAGGAAGTCGCCATGCGCCGAACCCGACAAGCCTTCCATGATGTCGAAGCGCACCAGCGCCGAAGCGCCCGAACCCGGTACCGGCGGCACATCGAAGAAGCGGTCGCTCATGTCGATGGATACGCCCTGGGCCAGGTCCTTGAAGGTTGCCCAGTCATAGCCGGAGCCACCGATATAGCGGTCGCCGAAGCCCAGGCTGCCGACCATGATGTCGTCGCCGCCTTCACCGTTGAACTTGTCGTTCTCGTTGCCGCCGATATAAACGTCGTTGCCGATGATCGGGTCGTTGCCGAGCGGGTCGAAGTTGTCGCCAGGTGCACCGTCCGAGGTGCCCTTCTCGATCCAGTCGTCACCTTCGTTACCCATGTCCTGTTCGTTGGCCTTGCTGCCCAGGATAAAGTCGTTGCCCTGGCCACCAATCGCTTCGGAGGCATCCTCACCGGTGACGATGAAGTCGTTGCCGAAACCGCCGATGATCAGGTTGACGCCATTACCACCGTGCAGCACGTCGTTGCCGTCGCCGCCCTGGATGTTGTCGTCGCCTCCCATGTCGCTGATGATGTCGTCGCCGGCACCACCGCGCAGCTGGTCGTTGCCGTCGCCACCTTCGATGCGGTCGTTGCCAGCGTCGCCCCAGACAGTGTCGTCACCCTCGCCGGACACCAGGATATCGTCACCGCTGGTGCCGCCCAGCACGATGTGTTCGCCACCGGCATAGCGGATGTAGTTGGTGTCCGGGCCGGCCGTCAGCGGGCTGTCGCGGAACACCACCTGCTCGCCGTTTTCGCCCAGCGGGTCGGCATGGCCGAGGCCGTCGTTGTATTGCTTGCTCTGGTCCAGCTCCAGGTAGAAGCCCGGGTCGGAGAACACCAGGCCCGGTAGGTGGGTGGCCGAGGTGTTGGCCATGATCAGCTTGGCGAACGAGTTGCTTTCCAGCTCGGCGTTCATCGACAGGCCAGAGGTGCGCTCCAGGTAGTAGAAACGGTCACCGTCCTGCAGTTTCTCCATCTGGTTTTCGAACACGAAGTTGAAGGTGCTGCCGAGCATGCCGCCGAACGGGGTCTTGGCTTCGGCCAGGCCACCGATCCACAAGTCGATGGCATCGACACCGGTGATGGTGACTGCCTTCAGGTCATCGGCAGTGCCCGGCACGCCATCCTTGCCCGGCAGGGTCACATTGGCCCAGGCCCCACTGCTGTTGAGGAAGTCCAAGCGATCGGCCGGGGCGCCATCGCCGCCAAACACCAGGGCCATGGCCGCAGCGCGTTTTTCCAGCAGTGTGGTGGCACCGGTAATGCTGCTGTGGGTGCCGTAGGCCGCAATGAAGTTGATCAGCGACTCGGGGTGCTTCAGGTGTTGCACCAGGTCGACCCAGCTGGTGTACGGCTTGAGCTGGGTATCACCGGTTTGCCCGAAGATGTCGCGGCGCACGGCGTTCAGCGAAGGGATGCCGACATCACGGCCACGGGCGATGTTGATGGCCGGCAGGTCCAGTGGCAGGCCGAGCAGGTTGTTGCGCAGCGCCTCGGTGACGAACTCGTCGATTTCGTTGCCGCCCTGGCGGGTGACGCCACGTACGATGGCACTGGTGGCATCCTCGGGGGTGACGCCACTGGCGGCATAGGCCAGCGGGTTGAGGAACGCTGCGATCAGCCCCAGTTGCTGGTCAGGGTTCGCACTGGCCGGGTCCTTGATGACATTGAAGTCGACGTCGAAGCGGTCGACCGTCTCGGTCAGCATGGAGTGGCCGAAGCGGTAAACGGTGTGGGCGAACTCGGCCACGATCGACGCATCGAGGTCCACGTCGTACACCTGGGTCGGGGCAAAGAACAGGTCGACCCGCGGTTGAACGGTACGGGCGAACTCCTCGAACACCAGGTGCTGGTACTGCATCTCGGTGCCGAACTTGGCCGCCTGGAACAACCGCTCGCCGTTCCATACCAGGGCATCGATCTCGGCCGGGGTGACCGGCAAGGCGGTGACCGGGTTGAGCAACCATTCGTTGAGGAAGGCCAGGTCGTGCGAGTCGAGCACGGTGTCCATGGTCTGCGCCACCAACCGGTTGTGCTCGGAGTGGAAGATCGCATGCACGGCAGTCAGGCCGATGTTCTCGTTGACCCGGCCGTCGCCGGCAATGTAGTGGGCGTCCAGCAGTTCGTTGTCGTAGGCCAGGTTGGCCCCGGTCTGCGGGTTGACGGGCACCGCGTTGCCGGCCACGTTGTCGGCATCCGGCGCCAGCACACCACCGCTGAACACCGGCACGGCATTGTGCGCGATGTCGGCGAGGAACTGGTGCCCTGTGCGCACGGCGTTGGTCAGGTCGAGCGGCGCCAGCGGGTTGCCTTCGACCTGCTGGTCATCGGCCGTACCGGCAATGCCGTCCAGGCCCTTCATCACCACCATCGGGTAACCGTTCGGCCCCTTGATGAAGTTGCCGTAGGCGTCGGTTGCCAGCAAAGGCACGTTGTCGACGTCGGCGTCGGTCAGGTTGATGCCCAGCATGTCGCGGGCCTGGGCCTTGACCACCTTCCAGGTCGCCATGCCGCCGATTTCGGTATCGTCGGCCGTGCCGAACTTGCCATCGGCGCCCAGGTCACGGTTGGTGATCAGGCGCCCTGTGGCCACGGGGCCATCATCGGTCATGACGTAGGCACGCAGGAATACCTGGTGCGAGGGGTGCGAGCTGTAGGTCTGGTTCTGGTCCACGAACGGCGTGGTGGTGTTGGTGTGCTCGTGGATGTCGTCGGCGTTGCCGAGGATGCCATCCGGCCCTGGCAGGTTGGTGGCACGGGTCACTACCATGAAGTTGGTGAAACCACCTTCCACGTAGAGCGGGTCATCGGGTTGCAGCGGGATGTAGATGGTACCCGAACCACCCTTGGTGACCAGGTCCAGGCCATGGTCGAAGAACTGCCCGAAGAAGGTCATCCAGGCGTTGAACGGCGCGGACAGGCCGGCATCGGCTGCCGTGTTTTCGAACAGATACACATCGTGGTCGTCGTTGGTGCCGAACTGGCCGTCCATGCCGGGGCTGGCGACGATACGCACGCCGTCCTTGAGCACATCGTCGTTGCCCACGGCGCCGAAGTTGAGCACGCCATCTGCACCCGGGTCGTACGCCGTGGCATAGGCCGCCGGGTTGTTGGAGGTCTGGTCGACGATCAGGTTACTGATGGTGCGCGGCTGCGAGTCGAACACCGGGCCGCTGGTCTGCTGGTACGATGAACCTGGGATGGCCGGCGAGCCTGGGCCGAAGAAGCCGGCCGGGGCACCTTGTGCGGGGTTGAACACCGGATCGGTCAAACGCGGGAAGACGTTGTCGGCGGCACCGAACTGGGTGTTGTTCTGGCCATTGAGGTTCATCAGGTTGTTATTTGAGCCATCCACCGCCCGCAGGCCCAGCGCCGAACGAATGTTGGGGATCAGCGAGAGGATATCCTGCCCGGCCGCATCGGCTTCGGCGATCTTGATCTGGGCCAGGATGAAGTTGAGGTCGGAGCGCACCATGTGCAGCCCCTCGCCCCCTGCCGTGGCATCCACCACCGGGGTGGCCGGCGTCGGTACCACGGGGGCGCCCGCCTCCACAACCGCGGTTGGCGCGGAGTAAAGGATTTCGGTGGTGCCATGGGCGTCCTGGTAGATGGCCTTGACCCGCAGGCTCAGCCCGGCAAGGTCTGGCGACACCTTGAACGAGGTGCCATCGGCGCTCTGGAACGCCAGGTCACCGGCCGGTAGCAGGATGATGTCCTGGAACACGCCGCTGCCCGGATCGGCCTCGAACTGCCAGTAGTACGATACCGAACGGTCGGCTAGCGAGCCTGTCGGGTTGGTTGCACTGATGTTGTCGGCGTCGAGCACGCCAGCCACGCTCACCGTCAGCATGTCGCCCACGGTGATCGCACCGCCGTTGCCATCGAGCAGTGTCGGGCTGCCGGTGGGCTGCGCGTTCACACCGGTCACCAGCACACGCTGGCTGTCGGCGAACTGCAAGCGTTCGATGTGCAGCAGGGTATCGACGCCGTCGCGGCCAGCCACGGTATCGGTCACGGTCCACACATCATCAGCCACATCGGCAGTGCCCTTGGTGTTCTGGGTCACCACATACTCGCTCTGCACCCCCGAATACACAGCCGTGTCGAAGGCCGCCCCGCCAGTCGAGGTACCGGGCAGAATCTCCCGCACGGCTTTGAGCTGGCCTGGGTTGTAGGTGCGGTCGAGCATGAACGGGATCATGTCGACCATGCTGTCGAAGCTGGCGATCTCGGGCCCGGTGTGGTTGACGTCGCCCGGGGCATACACCGCAATGCGCACGTTCAGCCATTTGTCGCCGTCGATCAGGTCATCGCCGCCACGGCCTTCGATCAGGTCGCTGCCATTGCCACCCAGCATGATGTTGCCGGTGGCAAAGCCCGTGGTCGGCAACCCGGCATCGGCCAGAAACTGCTGCAACCCGCGGATCAACGCCACGTTGGTGAGGGCGCTGCCGGTGGCGCCGCCATGGTTGAGGATGGTCACCGCATCGACGTCATCGCCCTTGAGCACATCGGCGTAGTTCGAGCCGGACACCCCTTCGACCTCGGCAAAGCGGTCGAGGATGCTGGCCGGCGAGGCGCCGACCGGGTTGAACACGCCGGCGTTCTGGTTTGGCGCATTCCCATGAGGCTGCGCCAGTGCAGCCAGGCTCAGGTCAACGGTGACGCCGACCTTGTCGTTCTTGTTGGTGATCCAGTCGAAGCCGGACATGCCGTCCATCTTGTCCTGGGCATCGCTGCCGACAAAGATGTCATCGCCGCCCTCGCCGATCATTTCGTCAAAGCCGCCGCCACCGACGAAGATGTCGTTGCCAATGACCTCGTCACCCAGCAAGGGCGCGAAATTGTCGCCAGGCGCACCGTCCTGGGTGCCCCTCTCGATCCAGTCATCACCCTCGTTGCCGGTCGGTGGCAGGTTGGTCTTGGCGCCGAGGATGAAGTCGTCGCCCTGGCCACCAAAGGTGGTACTGATGTCTTCGGTGGTGATGATGAAATCCTGGCCGTCCCCGCCCAGGATCAGGTTACCGGCAACCCCCATGCTGCCAGCGACGATCACGTCGTTACCGGCGTTACCCTCCAGGCGGTTGTCGCCGAACGAGTCGGTGATGATGTCGTCGCCTGCGCCGCCCAGCACCGCATCGTTGCCGGCACCGCCTTCGAGCACGTCGTCGCCGGCATCACCATAGACGGTATCGTCGCCCTCACCAGAGATGATGATGTCGTTGCCAGCCGTGCCGCCCAGCACCACATGGTCTTCACCGGTGTAATGCAGGTAGTTGCTGTCAGGCCCGACGGTATCGGGGTTGTCGCGAATCACCAGCGGTACGATTTCAACACCGTTGATCTCGATGCCGCCCGTGGGGTCGGCCTTGCCGTCGGCACCCAACCCGGTGAACTGGTTGGCCTGGTTCACTTCAAGGGTGAAGGTGGGCGTGAGGAACACGGTGTTGGACAGGTGGGTGACATCGGAGTTGGCCATGATCAGCTTGGCAAAGGAGTTGTTCTCCAGTTCCGTACCGAAGTTCATGCCCGCCGTGCGCGACAAGTAGTAGAAGCGGTCGCCGTTCTGCAGCGATTCCAGCTGGGTCTCGAAGACGAAGTTGAAGCTGGAACCCAGCATGCCGCCAAAAGGCATTTTCTTCTCGGCCAGGCCGCCGACCCAGAAGTCGATGGCATCGACCCCGGTCACGGTAACCCCGGTGATGTCATCGGCCGTGCCGGCGATGCCGTCCTTGCCTACCAGCGTCACGTTGGCATAGGCGCCGGTACCGTTGAGGAAGTCCAGGCGGTCGAGTGGCGAGCCGCTACCGCCCAGCACCAGCGCTACTGCGGCGGCGCGTTTGCCCGCTTCGGTAGTGGCGCTGGTGATGGTGGAGTGAGTGCCGTAGGCGGCGATGAAGTTGATCAGCGAGGCCGGGTGCTTGAGGTGGTCGGCAAAGTCGGCCCAGCTGATGTAGGGCTTGAGCTGGCTGTCGCCCGTAGCGGCATAGAACTCGCGGCGCGCCTCGTTCAGGCTTGGGATACCGGTATCACGGCCACGGGCGATGTTCAGCGCAGGCAGGTCCAGCGGCAGGCCAAGCAGGTTGTTGCGCAGCGCCTCGGTGACGAACTCGTCGATCTCGTTACCCACCTGGCGGGTCACGCCGCGGATGATCGCACCGGCCGCTTCGTCGGCAGTGGCCCCGCTGCCAGCGAACGCCAGCGGGTTGAGGAAGGCGGCAATCAGGCCCAGTTGCTGGTCAGGGTTGTCGGGGTCGGCAGACACGGGGTTGAACGCCGGGTCGAAGCGGTCGACGGTTTCGGTCAGCATCGAGTGGCCGAAGCGGTACACCACATGGGCGAACTCGGCGAGGATGGCCGGGTTGATCGATGTGTCGTAGCCGTTAGGGGCAAGGAACTCGTCGATCTGCGGCTGGATGGTGCGGGCGAATTCTTCGAACACCAGGTGCTGGTACTGCATTTCGGTGCCGAACTTGGCGGCCTGGAACAGCCGCTCGCCATCCCATACCAGCGCGGCAATGCCGGCAGGCGTGGTGGGGATGGCGGTCACGTCGTCAATCAGCCACTCGTTGAGGAACGCCAGGTCGCCTGCCGCGAGCAGGGTATCCTTGGTCTGCTGCACCAGGCGGTTGTGTTCGGAGTGGAACACATGGTGCACGGCAGTAAGGCCGATGTTCTCGTTCACCCGGCCGTCACCGGCGATGTAGTGGGCGTCGAGCAGTTCGTTGTCGTAGGTCAGGTTGTTGCCGCCCGGGCCCACAGGCTGCGCGTTGCCAACGGCAATGTCGGCGTCGGCTTGCAGCACGCCCCCCACTACCACGGGGGCGGCGTTGTGGGCGATGTCGTCAAGGAAGCCATGCCCGGTGCTCACCGCATTGGCCAGGCTGATCGGCGCGGCGCGGTTGCCTTCAACCAGCTGGGTGACGTCATCGGCAGTGCCGGCAATGCCGTCAGCACCATTGTTCACCCGCATCACCACCTGTGGCATGCCGTTGGGCCCGCGCAGGAAGTTGCCGTAGGCATCGGTGGCCAGCAACGGCACGCTGTGCACATCGGCGTCGGTCAGGTTGATGCCCAGCAGGTCACGGGCCTGGGCCTTGACCACCGCCCAGGTGGCCATGCCGCCGTTTTCGCTGTTGCCATCGTCGGCGGTGCCGAACTTGCCATCGGCACCCAGATCCCGGTTGGTGATCAGCCGCCCGGTAGCCACCGGGTCACCTGCGGCATCGACCGTGTATTCGCGCAGGAACACCTGGTGCGAAGGGTGCGAGCTGTAGGTCTGGCTCTGGTCGACGAACGGCGAGGTGGTGTTGGGCTGGCTATCGTCTGCGGTGCCCACCACGCCATCGGCACCGGCGGTGCGTACGGCGCGTGACAGCACCATGAAGTTGGTCGGGCTGCCGGCCACGTACAGGGGGTCGTCCGGGCGCAGCGGAATGAACACGATGTCGGTGCTGCTCTTGCTGACCAGGTCCAGGCCGTGGTCGAAGAACTGGCCGAAGAAGGTCATCCAGGCGTTGAAGCCGGCAGTCAGCCCGGCGTCCGCCGACACGTTGGGAATGAAGAACACGGGCTTGTCGTCAGCGGTGCCGAACACGCCATCGATGCCGGGGCTTATCACCGGGGCCGCACCACCGTTGGCCTCGACCGCTGCCGGGTTGTTGGCTGTCTGGTCGACGATCAGGTTGCTGATGGTGCGCGGTTGCGAGTCGACGACGTTGCCGGTGCCTACATAGTTTGCGCGGTACGAGGCATCGAGCAGGCGCAAGAACGAATTGTCGGCAGCGCCGAACTCGCTCTGGCCGGCCACCAGGTTGTTGTAGCTGCCGTCCACGGTGCGCAGGCCGAATGGCACCTGGCTGTTGGGCAGCAGGTCGATCAGGCTGGCGCCATCGGCGTGCGCTTCAGCGATGAATATTTGCTTGAGGATGAATTCCAGGTCCGACTTGCTGAAATTGGCCATTGCAGTTGCCCTCGGTCTGTCCGGAGATGACACAGGGCAACAGGGTCCTTCCCGCGCCCAGTCAGTGTTGACTTGCGCAGAATCTGGTTGGGTGTACCGGGCTCAGTAGCGCAGCAATCATGTGCTGGCGCCTCTGGCCTCTTGTTGGTAAGCCGGCACCCACCGTTCCGGGGGGCCTGTAAACCGTGCGCAACAGGTGTAACGCACGTGCATCGATCCCAGGGTGTACAGGGCCCGAATACTTCAGACTAAAGTCGCAGGGCAAAAGCTTGTCAATATCCCGTCAAAAAAATCGTCACCCGATGATAATGCGATGCAACTCGCTGTTTTCTTGGCACTTATGAAAAGTTCAAAGCGCTTTTAGAGCAAAATGATATTACTGAATGTTTCGTTGCAACCTACGCTGCTGCATGTGGGAGCAACGCAGCGTATTGGGCTATATCGCCATAAGAGCGACCCGCCTGCGAGCCGACCAAGAAGCCACAACTACCGTTGTACGGGGCGCCGCAAGGGCTTCCCCGCTTTGTGATAAAGGGAGGCCTCCGATGCCTAAGCCACCACGCACCCGCTCCGAGCTGGCAGATGTGCTCTTTCGCCTGCGCCGCAGTTTCTACGCCTTGGCCGCCTTCAGCGGCGTGATAAACGTCATGATGTTGACGCCAGCTATTTATATGCTGCAGGTGTATGACCGTGCCCTGGTCAGCCGCAACGTCACCACACTGGGCATGCTCACCTTATTGGTGGTCGGGTTGTTCCTGCTGATGTCGGCACTGGAAATGACCCGTACTCGCGTGCTGATCCGCGTGGGCAACTGCCTGGACATGGACCTCAACCGGCGCATTTTCAGTGCCGCGTTCGAGCGCAACCTGAGCCGTGCCGGCGGCAACCCGGCCCAGGCCCTGCAGGACCTGGCGCAGGTGCGCCAGTTTCTGACCGGCAATGGCCTGTTCGCCTTCTTCGATGCCCCCTGGACGCCGATCTACCTGGTGGTCTGCTACCTGATCCACCCTTGGCTCGGGCTGGTCACGATGATCGGCTCGATGATCCTGGTGGGCCTGGCCTACCTCACCGAAAAGGCCACGCAAAAGCCATTGGCCGAAGCCAACCAGGCGTCCCTGTCGTCGGCCAGCTACGCCAACAACAACCTGCGCAATGCCGAAGTGATCGAGGCCATGGGCATGCTGCCGTCAATCGGCAAGCGCTGGTACCAGGGCCATTTGCGCATCCTGCAGATGCAGACCCTGGCCTCCGACCGCGCGGCGCTTATCAGTAGCACCGGGCGCTTCGTGCGCATCACTTTGCAGTCGTTGATCCTGGGTACCGGCGCGCTGCTGGCGATCGAAGGCAAGATCACCCCCGGCATGATGATCGCTTGCTCGATCCTCACCGGCCGCGCTCTGGGCCCGGTGGAACAGGTGATCGCCTCGTGGAAGCAACTGCTGGGCTGCCGCTTGGCCTGGGGCCGGCTCAACGACCTGTTGCAGGACTACCCGCAACGGCCACCGAGCATGTCGCTGCAACGGCCAATGGGCATGCTGGCCGTGGAAAACGTGATCGCCGGCGCCCCCGGCAGCAACACCAGTATCGTGCGCGGAGTGAGCTTCAGCCTGGTGCCGGGTGAGAGCCTGGGCATCATCGGCCCTTCGGCTTCTGGCAAGTCCACCCTTGCCCGCCTGCTGGTGGGGGTATGGCCGGCCCAGGCTGGCAAGGTGCGCCTGGACGGGGCCGACATCTTCACCTGGAACAAGGCCGAACTGGGCCCTTGGCTGGGCTACCTGCCGCAGGATGTGGAACTGTTCGAGGGCACCATCGCCGAAAACATCGCGCGCTTTGCCGAAGTGGACAGCGACGCAGTGATTCGGGCCGCCCGCAGCAGTGGCGTACACGACATGATCCTGCACTTCCCGCAGGGCTACGACACCCGCCTGGCGGCCGACGGCACCCCGCTTTCCGGCGGCCAGAAGCAACGCATCGCCCTGGCCCGCGCCCTGTATGGCGAGCCCAACCTGGTGGTGCTGGACGAGCCCAACGCCAACCTTGATGACATCGGCGAAAAGGCCTTGGTCGATGCACTGGCCGAGCTGAAGGCGCGCGGCGCAACGGTGATCCTGATTTCCCACCGGCCCAATGTGCTGTGTGCAGTCGACAAGATACTGATGTTGCGCGAAGGCGCTGTGCACATGCTCGGCAGCCGCGACGAAGTGTTTGCGGCGCTGCGCAAGGCCAGCGTGATTCCAGCGGCCAGTGCGGCACCGCTGGCTTCGGTCAAAGTAAGGGAGTAGCCGATCATGCAGATGACTCAACACGCTGAATTGATCCCCGCCGAAGCCAGGAACCTGATCGACCTGGATGCGGCCCGGCCAGTACGCTGGGGCGTATGGATGGTGATTGCCGGTTTTGGCGGCTTCCTGCTGTGGTCATGCCTGGCCCCACTGGACGCAGGCGTGGTGGCCACCGGCACGGTCAAGGTCACCAGCAACCGCAAGGCGGTGCAGCACCTGACCGGCGGCACGGTCGAGGCGATCCTGGTGCGCGAAGGCGATGTGGTTAAAAAAGGCCAGGAGGTGGTGCGCCTTGACGCGTTGCGCGCCGTGGCCGAGCAAGGCGCGCTCAGTGCCCAGTACATCGTCAGCAAGACCGTGGAAAACCGCCTGGAAGCCGAACGTGACGGCCGCGACACGGTCACCTTCGACCCTGCCCTGCTCCAGCACTACGCCAATGACCCACGGCTCCTGGCGGCCATGGACCTGCAACAGCGCTTGCTCGATACCCGCCGTGCCGGCCTTGCGGGTGAACTGAGCATCCTTGAGGAAAACCTCACCGCCTCGGCGGTACAGCTCAAGGGCCTGCAGCAGGTATACGGCGCCCGCGCCTCGCAGATCGGCTTCCTCAACCAGGAACTGCAAGGCACCCGGGTACTGGCCGCCGAAGGCTATGTACCGCGCAACCGCCTGCTGGAGCTGGAACGCAGCAATGCCGACCTGTCGGCCGGCCAGGCGGAAAACCTCAACAACATTGCCCGGGCACGTAGCCAGGCCACCGAGATCAAGCTGCGCATATTGCAGCGCCAGCATGACTACCTGAAGGAAGTGGAATCGCAATTGACCGACACCGCCAAGGAAAACACCACCTTGGCCGACCGCTTGCGCGCACTGGACTACGAAGTGACCCACACGGTGATCCGCGCACCGATCGACGGCATGGTCCAGGGCCTGAGCATTGCCACGGTCGGCGGCATCATCCAGCCAGGTGCCAAGATCATGGAGGTGGTACCGCTCGACCAGCCACTGCAGGTAGACGCAATGATCCCGGTGCAGGCCATCGACAAGATGGTGCCTGGCCTGGACGTGGACATCGCCTTCCCCGCCTTCAACCACGCGCAAACGCCGAACATTCCGGGGCGGGTGAAGACCATTTCCGCCGACCGCCTGCTCGACGAGGAAAGCAAGCAGCCGTTCTACCTGGCCCAGGTTGACGTGACGCCAGCCGGCATGAGCCTGCTGGGCAGCAACCACATCCGCCCCGGCATGCCCGCCACCGTCACCATCAAGACCGGCGAGCGCAACCTGCTCAGCTACCTGCTCAAACCCATGCTCGAACGCGTCGACGCCGCGTTCAAGGAGCAATGACATGAAACGCCCGTGCCTGATGTTGTGCCTGCTGGGGGTTGCCGTACAGGCCAGTGCCATGGACCTGAAGCAAGCCTGGGATTTGTTGCAGTACCAGGGCCCGATCTATCAGGCCGCCGTGCATGAGAAACAAGCCGGCAGCGAGAACCGCGCCATCGGCGAGGCCGGCCTGCTGCCACAGATCAATGCCTCGGCCTATTTCAACAGGGTCAATGGCAGCCAGCGCCAGAGTGGCCAGGATCGAGACCTGGACTACGACTCCAAAGGCGCCAATGTGCGCCTGCGCCAACCGCTGTTCAACAAGCAGAAGATGGCCGAATACCGCCAGGGCCAGCAACGGGCCGACTACAGCGTGGCGGTGTTCGATGCCAAGAGCCAGGACGCAGCCGTGCGCTTGGCCGACGCCTACTTCGACGTACTGCTTGCCAGCGAAACCATCACCCTGGCCAAGGCCAAGCTGAACGCCTTCGACGAGCAACTGGCGTCGGCGAAGCGGCGCAAGGAGCTGGGCGCCGGTACCATCACCGACGTCGACGAGTCGGTAGCCCGTCGTGACCTGGCCGAAGCAGACCTGATCGAAGCTCAGGACAACCTGATCAACGCCCGCCGCAAGCTGGAAGAATACATCGGTGAAACCCCTGACTCGCTGATCACCTTGCAACCGGGCTTCACCACTCCGCCCCTGATGCCGGGCAACTTGCAGGACTGGCTGGTGAAAGCCCAGGCGGACAGCCCGCTGATTCATGCGCGCCGGCACAACTACGAGCTGGCCGAAGAAGAAGTGAAACGCGCCCGCGCCGGGCACTACCCTACCCTAGACTTCGTGGCGGGCTATACCGCCGGCAGCAGCCAGTCGATTTCCGAGATTGACCAGCGCAACCACTACAGCTCGATCGGGCTGGAGCTGAACATTCCGCTGTACAGCGGTGGCAGCACCAGTGCCCTCACCCGCCAGGCCAGCGCCAACAGTTCCAAGGCCCTGGACGAACTGGACGCCACGCGCCAAGAGGTGATTTCCGACACCACCCGCGAATACCGCGGCGTGCAGAGTGGCGCCTTGCGCGTTCATGCACTGGAAAAGGCCGTGGCCTCCAACGAGCGCTCGCTGCTTTCGACCCGCAAGGGTTTCAAGGAGGGCGGTACCAGCACCAACTCGGATGTACTCAATGCCGAAGAGCTGCTGTATGACGCCCGCCACGACCTGTTCGAGGCCAAGCTCAACTACCTGATGGCGCGGCTGCGCCTGGCCTCGTCGGTGGGCAGCCTGGGGGATGATGATATCGAACAGATCAATGATTACCTCGGGCCTGAGCTATTGGTGACCAACTGACGTTGCTTTTGTGTGCCTGACTTTGCCGTCAAGGCATGCGCGGACCTGTAGGAGCGGCCTTGTGTCGCGATGGGCTGCGAAGCAGCCCCGGCAATTTATGCAGCTGTGCTGAAACACTGGGGCTGCTTCGCAGCCCATCGCGACACAAGGCCGCTCCTACACGACCGCGCAAGGATCTGGCCCCATAGCTGCGACGCATTTCTTCGCGCTATGATCGGACACCCTGCCGTGGACGCCCTGCCCCATGCCCGTAGACCTTCAAGCGTTGTACCCCAGGTTGATCCACCTGATGCTGGACACCGTGTTCGTGGTCGACAGGGACAACCAGATCGCCTTTGTCAGCGATGCCTGCGAGGCGCTGCTGGGTTACAAGCCCGCTGAATTGATCGGCACACTGATCACCGACTACATGCACCCTGACGACCTGGCGGCCACGCGCGCGTCCATTGTGCGGGTGATGAACGGCCAGCCCCATTACGATTTCCGTAACCGCTATGTGCGCAAGGATGGCGGTATCGTGCACATCCTGTGGGCAGCCAGCTGGTCCGAAGAGGCTCAAGCGCGTATCGGTGTGGCGCGGGATGTGACCGCCTTGCGCCAGGCCGAAGATGAACTGCGGTTTCTGGCCCATCATGACCCGCTGACCCGGCTCGCCAACCGCGCCATGTTCAATGAACGGCTGGACACTGCCCTGGCCGCCGCTCGGCGGCACGATCGCACACTGGCGTTGCTGTTCCTGGATATCAACGACTTCAAGCAGATCAACGATGTGCACGGGCATGCCGTGGGTGACCGGGTGCTGTGCACGCTGGCGCGGCGCCTCGAAGGCTGCGTAAGCGCCACCGACACGGTGGCGCGCATGGGCGGTGACGAGTTCACCGTGCTGCTGGCCGATTGCCCGTCGCCAGAGGCCATTAGCGAACACGTGGCGAACATCCTGGCAGCCATGGCCGAACCGCTCGGCGCCGAATTGCCAGGCATCGACGCGCCATCCTGCAGCATTGGCGTGGCCCGCTTCCCTGAGGACGGCCACGATGCCGACATGCTGCTGCGTCATGCCGATGGGGATATGTACCGGGTCAAACGAAAACGCACTGCGACCGGGTAACCCTACCCCTTGCCCTCTGCGCGGGCCCTTTTCAACATCAAGGTAGCGTTTCATCACAACGCAAGTTCAACCACCGGGACACCACCATGTCTGACCTTGAAAGCACCCTGCTCGACAGCTGGCAGCACAATGCCCAAGCCTGGATTGACGCCGTGCGCAGCGGCAGCATCGAGAGCCGTCGCCAGGTCACCGACCAGGCCATCCTGCTTACCATCCTTGGCCGCCAGCCCGGGCGGGTACTGGACCTGGGCTGTGGCGAGGGCTGGTTGCTGCGTGCGCTGGACGACCGCGGTATCGAAGCTGTGGGCGTTGATGGTGACCGGATGCTGGTGGATGCCGCGCGCGCTGCGGGCTCGGCCGAGGTGCACCTGGCCAGTTATGCGCAGCTGGCCGATGCGCAGGTGTATGTGGGCAAGGGTTATGACCTGGTCTGCGCCAACTTCGCGCTATTGCATCAGGAGATTATTCCGCTGTTGGCGGCGATGAATGATCTGCTGGTGCCGGGTGGCGCACTGGTGATCCAGACACTGCACCCATGGAGCGTGGCCGACGGGGATTATCAGGATGGCTGGCGGCAGGAATCATTTGCCGGGTTTGACGGGGATTGGCAGCCGATGCCCTGGTATTTCCGCACCTTGGCCAGCTGGCTGAATGCGCTGGACATGGCAGGGTGGCGGCTGGTCGGTTTGCAGGAACCGCAGCACCCGCAAAGTGCGGTGCCACAGTCACTATTGATGGTGGCTGAGCGCCCCTGAGGCATACACGGTCGGTGTAGGAGCGGCCTTGCGTCGCGATGGGCCGCAAAGCGGCCCCAGAAATGGAGGCCGCAACAAAGAACATGGGGCCGCCTTGCGGCCCATCGCGACACAAGGCCGCTCCTACACTGTCCGCGTCGGGCTTAGAGCACCGGCTTGCGCGCCGCGCCGCTGCGGGCCTTGGCCATGGCCGCCAGGCGCACCGCCACGTTGGCCGCACCATAACCCGCATAGCCACCCTTGCGCTGGATGATCTCGAAGAAGAAGCGCTCCTCGAACGGTTCGGTGTACACGTGGAACAGCTCGCCACCTTGCGCATCGCGGTCGTACAACACGTTGTAATACGCCAGCTCGCTGAGGAACTCGTCGTCGAAATCGAAGCGCGCTGCCAGGTCGTCATAGTAGTTGAGCGGGATTTCCAGCAGCGGCACCCCAGCCAGCTTCGCCCGTGCTACTTCACGGAAGATGTCGTCACAATCGAAGGCGATATGATGCACCCCCGAACCGCGGTAGCTGGACAACGCATGGGCGATGGCGGTGTTGCGGTTTTCCGAAATGTTCAATGGCAGGCGCAAGGTGCCGCACTGGCTACGCAGGGCGCGGCTCTTGACCAGGCCATACGGGTCGGGCAGCACCACTTCGTCGTCGGCGGCGAAGTCGAACAGGCTCTTGTAGAACAGCACCCAGCTGTCCAGCGACTCGGCCGGCAACGCCAGGGCCATGTGGTCGATGCGACGCAGGCCGCCGGTGGCGGTGGCGTTCTTGTCCAGGCTGAAATCGGTGTCGTAAAGGGTCTGGCCGGCGGTGCCCTGCTCTACCAGGTACAGCAGGCTGCCATCCGGGGCACGTACCGCCGGTACTTCACATTCGTTGGGGCCGACCAGGCCGCGGAACGGCTGGCCACGGTAGGCCGTTGCACGCTTCAGGGCGGCCTGCTGGTCCTTGACCCGCAGCGCAGTGGCGCACAGCGACGGGCCGTGGGCCTCGAAGAAGTTGTGGCCAAAAGAATACGGTTCGGCGTTCAGCACAATGTTGATATCGCCCTGGCGCAGCAGCTGTACGTCCTTGCTGCGGTGCTTGCCGGCTTCGGCAAAGCCCAGGCGCTTCAGCCAACTACCCAGGCGCGCGCCGACGGCTTCGTCGACCGCAAACTCAAGGAATTCCACGCCGCCATAGGTGCTGGCCGCGGGTGGCGTAAACAGAACACCGGGCTCGATCGGCGTGTTCTCCTGTTCCAGGCGCAGGCGGGTCTGCTCTTCGAGGTACAGCAGCGAACGCAGGCCGTCGGCGGCATTCTGCCGAGGTGGCGCGGCGCGGAAACCATCGTTGAAAATTTCCAGCGACAGCGGCCCGCGGTAGCCGGTGGCCAGGATTGGCGCCAGGAAGCCGGCCATGTCCATTTCGCCCTGCCCCGGGAAGCAACGGAAGTGGCGGCTCCACTCCAGTACGTCCATGGCCAGGATCGGCGCGTCGGCCATCTGTACGAAGAAGATCTTGTCGCCGGGAATGTCGCGGATCGCGCTTGGGTCGCCTTTGAGCGACAAGGTGTGGAAGCTGTCAAGAATCACCCCGAGCGCCGGGTGGTCAGCCTGGCGCACCAGGTTCCAGACTTGCTGGTAGGTGTTGACGTGGCGGCCCCAGGCCAGGGCTTCGTAGCCAATGCGCAGGCCACGCTTGCCGGCATGTTCGCCCAGCAGGCGCAGGTCGTCGACCAGCAACTGTTCATCGCCCAGGGCATCCGCCTGTACGTTGCTGCACACCAGCACCAGGTCGGTGCCCAGCTCCTGCATCAGGTCGAACTTACGCTCGGCGCGATCGAGGTTTTTCTGCAGGCGGTCGCGGCGGCAGCCTTCAAAGTCGCGAAACGGCTGGAACAGGGTAATGGCTATCCCCAGGTCGGCGCACATCTGGCGCACCTGGCGTGGGCTGCCAGCGTAATAGAGCAGGTCGTTTTCGAAGATCTCGACGCCGTCGAAACCGGCGGCGGCGATGGCTTCGAGCTTTTCCGGCAGGGTGCCGCTCAAGGACACGGTGGCGATCGAACGCTGCATGGCGGGAGTTCCTTGTTGTTGGAAAATTACGGTGCCAGTCAGGAAAAAACCACTGTCACAGTTTATGGCACGATCGATTATTCGCAGGTACAGTCGTCGCTTCAATATATTTGTACGGAATGGTTAGTTTTGCGTTCGATTATCGCACAAAACCCAATTTAGCGAATTGCTAGACCGCTGCCCCAGGGTCAACATGAGACCCAGACGCAGGCACACCGACCTCTGCCTCCTGCCTTGGCATAACCCCTGGCGGAACCTGCGCAAACAACAATAACAACGGAGACAACAATGGCTCACTCCAGCTCGCAAGCCAAAAAAGCGACCGCCAGTGGATGGATAGGCTCGGCACTCGAGTACTACGACTTCTTCATCTACGCCCAGGCCGCTGCGCTGATTTTCCCGCAGATCTTCTTCCCCAATACCGATCCGAAAATGGCCATTATTGCCTCGTTGGCCACCTACGGTGTGGGCTACCTGGCGCGTCCGGTTGGCGCCTTCGTGCTGGGTCACTGGGGTGACACCCGCGGGCGCAAGAACGTCCTGCTGCTGTGCATGTTCCTGATGGGCCTGTCGACCATGGCCGTCGGCCTGCTGCCCACCTACCACGACATCGGTTACCTCGCCCCGGCCTTGCTGGTGGTGTTGCGCCTGATCCAGGGCTTTGCCGTGGCGGGGGAAATCTCGGGTGCCAGCTCAATGATCATGGAGCACGCACCTTTCGGTCGCAGAGGCTATTACGCCAGCTTTACCCTGCAAGGCGTGCAGGCCGGTCAGGTGCTGGCGGCGGCCGTGTTCCTGCCACTGGCTTACTTCATGCCTAGCGAAGCCTTCACCGAATGGGGCTGGCGCATTCCGTTCCTGATGAGCGCCATCGTGCTGATTGCCGGCTTCATCATTCGTAAGGAAGTGCACGAAACCCCGGCATTCGTGAAGGAAGAAAAGCAGGACAAAGTGGCCAAGTCGCCGATCAGCGAAGCGTTCCGCCACAGCTGGAAGCACATGGTGCTGGTGATGTTCATGGCCCTGATGAACGTGATCCCGGTGGTGGCCACCATCTTCGGTGCAGCCTATGCGGTGCAGCCGGCCTATGGCATCGGCTTCGACAAGAGTGTGTACCTGTGGATTCCAGTGGTCGGCAACATCGTCGCAGTGCTGGTGATTCCGTTTGTCGGTAACCTGTCGGACAAGATCGGCCGTCGCCCGACCATGATCGCCGGCTGCCTGGGCTCTGGCCTGCTGGCCTTCGTCTACCTGTATGCAATCAGCATCCAGAACGTGCCACTGGCGTTCGCCGCTTCGATCGTCATGTGGGGCATGGTTTACCAAGGCTACAACGCGGTTTTCCCAAGCTTCTACCCAGAGCTGTTCCACACCCGCTACCGCGTTTCGGCCATGGCCATCGCGCAAAACATCGGCACCATGCTGACCGCCATGCTGCCGGCGCTGTTCGCCCTGGTTGCCCCGCCTGGCTCGGATAACATCCCGCTGGTGGTGGGTGGCCTGGCGTTCTTCATCACCTGCGTGTGCGCCCTGGCGGCCTACATCGCCCCGGAAACCCACCGCCTGGCGATGGAAGACCTGGGCAACCCAGAGGCCAAGCCGATGGAGAAAGCCGCGTATGAAGCCAGCCGTAAAGGCAGCTTTCAGGCAGTGAGCCACTGATAGACCGCTGAGGGGCTGCTTTGCAGCCCTTTCGCACCCCCGCGGCTTGCGCCGCGAAGATGGCAACACAGTGCATGGCCCCCAGCAACTCCCCCCTCCTACCTCGCAGCGCACGCTCAACGGCGTCAACCAGCTCGGCCCTCAAAAAGTTCTACAAGTTGTTGCTGTAGCGAACTTTTTCCTGATTGCCTGTCTATGTGTGAGGCACAGAAAGGTCGCGGAACGCGAGACAACGCTCGCTCCACACCTGCTGGCCAGATGGCTCAATTGTTATCAGAGGTTGGCTTCGCTCATGAAAATACATGTCGCAAGGTTGGTGCTGCTCGGCCTGTTCTCGTTCGCGGCGGTGGGCTCGGCATCGGCAACACAAATGAAAGCACCGGCGGTGGCGGCACCGGCCGTTCAGTCACCCTTGCAGCCTGCCGGCAACCCCTGGTCGAGGGTAGCCAGCGTGGCCGCGGCACAGCCAGCCACGCTGCTCGCGCACGATGACGACCGCTGGCATGACCACAGAAGCGACTGGCGCCGTGAGCAGTGGCGGCGTGAGCAGGCACGGCGGGATTGGGAGCGGCGCCGGGATTGGGAAAAACGCCGGGACTGGGAGCGCCGCCATGAGCGGGCCATGCACCAGCGCCACCACGACGACCACCGCTACTACCGCCGCTGAAGCCAATGTGATTTTGAAAGTAGGCGCGATTTCTGTGGGAGCGGGCGTGCCCTACTGCCAGTCGGTTAAACCTATAAGGCACATTGGGGCTGCTGTGCAGCCCATCGCCGGCAAGCCAGCTCCCACAGGTGCCGCGCAGATCTCAAGTTTTGCGCAGTCCCTGTGGGAGCTGGC